>NZ_LMNC01000002.1:0-512964 GCF_001422455.1 Brevundimonas sp. Leaf280
ATGGCCAAGGAAAAGTTCGAACGGACGAAGCCGCACTGCAACATCGGCACGATTGGTCACGTTGACCACGGCAAGACGACGTTGACGGCTGCGATCACGATGACGCTGGCGAAGGCCGGCGGCGCGAAGGCGATGAACTACGCCGACATCGACGCTGCGCCGGAAGAGAAGGCGCGCGGCATCACGATCAACACCGCGCACGTGGAATATGAGACGGCCAACCGTCACTACGCCCACGTCGACTGCCCCGGCCACGCCGACTATGTGAAGAACATGATCACCGGCGCCGCGCAGATGGACGGCGCGATCCTGGTGGTGTCGGCCGCTGACGGCCCGATGCCGCAGACCCGCGAGCACATCCTGCTGGCCCGTCAGGTCGGCGTGCCGGCCCTGGTGGTCTTCATGAACAAGGTCGACCTGGTCGACGACGAAGAGCTGCTCGAGCTGGTCGAGATGGAAGTGCGCGAGCTGCTGAGCTCGTACCAGTTCCCCGGCGACGACATTCCGATCACCAAGGGTTCGGCCAAGGCCGCGACCGACGGCGTGAACCCGGAAATCGGCGAACAGCGCGTTCTGGCCCTGATGGAAACCGTCGACGCCTACATCCCGCAGCCGGAGCGTCCGGTCGACCTGCCGTTCCTGATGCCGGTCGAAGACGTGTTCTCGATCTCGGGCCGCGGCACCGTGGTCACGGGCCGCGTCGAGAAGGGCATCGTCAAGGTCGGTGAGGAAGTCGAGATCGTCGGCATCCGTCCGGTCCAGAAGACGACCTGCACGGGCGTGGAAATGTTCCGCAAGCTGCTGGACCAAGGTCAAGCGGGCGACAACGTCGGCGTGCTGCTGCGCGGCACCAAGCGTGAAGACGTCGAGCGCGGCCAAGTGCTGTGCAAGCCGGGCTCCATCACCCCGCACACCAAGTTCCTGGCCGAAGCCTACATCCTGACCAAGGAAGAAGGCGGTCGTCACACCCCGTTCTTCACGAACTATCGCCCGCAGTTCTACTTCCGCACGACGGACGTGACCGGCATCGTTCACCTGAAGGAAGGCGTCGAGATGATCATGCCGGGCGACAACGCCGAGCTGAACGTCGAGCTGATCACCCCGATCGCGATGGACCAGGGCCTGCGCTTCGCCATCCGTGAAGGCGGCCGCACCGTCGGCGCCGGCGTCGTCGCCAAGATCGTCGAGTAAGAAGACNCCCCCGATCGCGATGGACCAGGGCCTGCGCTTCGCCATCCGTGAAGGCGGCCGCACCGTCGGCGCCGGCGTCGTCGCCAAGATCGTCGAGTAAGAAGACGTCCTTTTGGCCTAACGCGCTCACGCGCTGCTTGAGGCCGGTTGGATACAGAGTAGCGTAACAGAACGGCCCCCGGAGCAATCCGGGGGCCGTTTTGCTGTGGGTGAGCCACAGGCGCCCGCAACGGGCCTGCTGTTCAGGCGTTAGGTTCGTCTGCCCAACAGCCAAGGTTCACGATGCGTCTGATCTCGTTGCTTGCGTGCCTTGTCGCCCTGTCGGCTTGCGCCACCCATCCCGGCAAGGTCGATCAGGTCCGTTTCGCTAAGGATGCCGAGTCGGTGTTGGCGACGACGGAAGCCGGGACGCTGGGCGGCGTCGATGGGGCGGGGACGCGAGCGTTCCTCGGCGTGCCGTTCGCGGCGCCGCCGGTCGGCGATCTGCGTTGGCGCGCGCCGCAACCGGTTGAGGCCTGGCAGGGCGTTCGGGACGCGACGCGGATCAGCTCGGACTGCACCCAGGCGATCGGGCGTCGCTCGATTCTGGGCGGCGGCGGCGGGTTCGTCGTCGGGTCCGAGGACTGTCTGTATCTGAACATCTATGCGCCGGGCGGAGACGCGGCCGAGGCTCGGCCGGTGATGGTCTATATTCCCGGCGGCGCCTTCACCGTGGGGGCGGGCGCCAACTACGATCCGTCGAAACTGGCGCGCGAGCAGGGGCGGGTGGTCGTGACGATGAACTATCGGCTCGGCGCGCTGGGCTGGCTGGCGCATCCGGGGTTTCAGGCGACCGGCGAAGGCTTTGGCGGAAACTTCGGCCTGATGGATCAGCAGGCCGCGCTGAAGTGGGTGCATCGGAACATCGCGGCCTTCGGCGGCGACCCGGCCGACGTCACCCTTTTCGCCGAAAGCGCGGGGGCGTGGACGGCCTGTTACCTGATGGCGTCGCCGCAGTCGGAGGGGCTTTATCAGCGGGTCATCATGCAGAGCGGCGGATGTCTTGAGCCGTCGTCCTTGGTCAGTGCGCAGGATGCGGCCCAGTCGGGGCCGATGTTCGCCGAAAGGCTGGGCTGCACCGGCGACGATCAGATTGCTTGTCTGAAAGCGCTTCCGGCCTGGCGGCTGTCGCGGGCGGCGTCATTAAGGGCGGGGATCAACGGGCCGGGATCATGGGGGCCGGTGCATACGGACGCCACTGTGCCGGAAAACCCGGCGGTCGCGATCCGCGAGGGGCGGTTCACGCGCGTGCCCGTCCTCGTCGGGACGAACCTCGATGAGGGGCGGCTGTTCGCTAACGAGGTGCAGGACATGGATCGCTATCAAAAGGAGACGATCTGGATGTATGGCGACCAGGGCGCGCGGGTGCTGGCGCGCTATCCGGTGGGAGAGGACGGCCCCGCCTATGCCATCGCCACCAACTTCACGGATCAGAGGTTCGCCTGTCCGTCACAGGCCTTGCGGCGACTGCTGGCCCAGCATGTGCCGGTGTGGGGCTATGAGTTCGCGGATCGCAGGGCGCCGTTTGTCTTGCCGGATCGGATCGTCGGTCTGGATTTAGGCGCCTATCACGCCAGCGAACTGGCCTATGTGTTCGGCACGCGCTGGGTGTTTGCTGATCCCAAGCGGTTCACGCCTGAGCAGAAGGCGCTGTCGGAGCGGATGCAGAGGCTGTGGGCGACATTCGGCCGTTCGGCCTTCGCCGCCGAATGGCCCCGCGTCGAGGGTGCGGGGCCGGTGCGGGTGTTCAAGCCAGACGGCGATGTCATGGACAACGGCTTCTTCGAGCGCCACCACTGCGACTTCTGGGACGGGACGCCGTTCGGCGCCGTCCACTAGATAAAGCGGACGGTGACGCCCGGCTTGACCTTGTCGGCCAGCATCCAGGCGTCCCAGTTGGTCAGGCGCACACAGCCATGCGAGGCCGTCTTGCCGACCAGATGCGGGTCTGGCGTGCCGTGGATGCCGTAGCTGGGCTTGTTCAGATCGATCCAGACGACGCCCACCGGATTGTTTGGGCCGGGTTTGACGACGACCTTCTTCTTGCCGTCGCCATAGCTGAGTTTCGACGGGTCGTAGGTATAGTCCGGGTTTCGAGCCACGCCGTTGACCTTGACCGTGCCAGTCGGGGTCGGGTTGTCGCCGCTGCCGATGGTGGCCGGGAAGTAGGCGATCAGCTTGCCATCGGCGCCGAACGCTTTGACCGAGCCTTCGCTCTTGTCGACGTCGATGTGGTCCACGTCGGCAGGCAGGGGCGCGCTGTTGACGGCGGGGACAAGCAGGCCTTGGCCGACGCGGTTGAAGTCGGCGCCGGGGTTCATGGCGCGCAGCAAGGCCTCGGTGATGTGGAAACGTTCGGCCAAGGCCTCGACGATATTGGCGTAACCCATGTGCGCCGCCTGACCCTGAGCCTCCAACTCAGTGGGCACGACGCCGAGGTAGGGTCCGGCGATGTCCTGCTGGGTGATGGTGTAGGTGGTGGTCACAGCGCCCGGTCCGGCGGCGGCGCGCAGTCGGCCGAGCACGTCAGCGTTCAACTCGCCGTTTACGGTCATGCCGTTGGCTTCCTGAAACGCCGAAATCGCCTGACGCATGTTCGACCCGGCCAGGCCGTCGATCGCGCCGGGCGAGAAGCGGGCGCGCTCCAGAAGCACCTGGGCGCGGATCAGGGCGGGCTGCGGCTGCTGCTGGGCGGCGTTCGGGGCGGCTGGCTGGCCGTCTTGCGCGGCGGGCGGCGGCGAATAGGCGGTGTTTTCGATGGCGTCTCGAGAGAGAGGGCCGGTTTGGCCCACTTGCGCGGCCTCGGCCGTCTGCGCCGCTGGGGCGGCTGTGTTCTCTTCCTTCGGCGAACAGGCCCCCAGAGAGAGAACAGCGAGTGCGGCGAGGTAGGCGGGACGGTTCATAAGAGACTTTCGAGGTGGTGAGTGCAGGCGGTCGGTGTTCAGTTGGGTTCGCCGGTCGCGGGGTCGGTTTCGGTTTCGCCGGAGTTGGACGAGTCCTTCGAACCCTTGGGCTCGGTCGCCGGGCGCGGCGGCTGGCCGTCGCCGTCCGGCCGCAGGTTTTCGTTTTCGACGGCTTTGCTGTCAGGGCGTTGATCGGTCATGGTCTTCTCCTTGGGTCACTCAAACGCGCCAGGGCGACCGCGGCTCCGTCAACGCGCGTTCACCATGCCGGTGAACCCTGATGAAACGCGCATAGGGCAGGGTGCAGTCTGGAATGGACCTTGCTGCGCAGGGCCCTAAGAGGATGCGTATGGCCGGAATGCTGCAGGTCGAGATCATGGACGCGGCGGCGATGGATGCTGCCGCCGTCGCCCTGTGGCGTGCGTGGACGGCTGGCAATCCCGTTCTGGCCAGCCCCTATTTCCGCTGGGACTATGCCGAGATCGCTTCGCGAGTCTGCCCCGGCGCTGCGATCGCCGTGTTCCGACGGGACGGTGAGATCGTCGGCTTCTTCCCGCATCAGCGACGCGGCGGGGCGGTGCAGCCGCTGGGCGCGCCCATGAACGACTATCACGGCGTGATCGCCCCGGCGGACGAGACGATCACGCTGGAAGACGTGGCGCGGCTGTTGAAAGCCAAGCGGCTGAACGTGCCCGGCTGGATCGGCACGGGCGAAACGGGCCAGACGCGCGAGACGGTGCAGGTGGCCATGCCCGAGGCGGGCTATGACGACTGGTACGCCGAGCGTCGCAAGACCTTCGGCAAATACTTCAAGGACAAGGAGCGGGCGCGCCGCAGCCTGGAGGCCGAGCTGGGGCCGATCCGGGTGGAGCGGGGTCTCAGAGATCCGGCGCTGCTGGATCATCTGATCGCGCTGAAGGCGGCGCAGTATCGGCGCTCGGGCCTTCATGACATCTTCGCCTGCGGCTGGACGCGGGATCTGCTCCACGCTCTGATGAGCGAGCCGCGAGAAGGATTCGGCGCTTCGATGGCGGCCATGCATGCAGGCGACAAGCTGGTGGCGATCGAGTTCTCGCTGCACGCCGGGCGGCATTACCATTTCTGGTTCCCTGCCTATGAGCCGACGCTGGCGCGGTGTTCGCCGGGCATCCTGCTGAGCATGGACACCATGCGGCTGGCGGCGGCCGAGGGCTTCCGGGTGTTCGACTTCGGCTTCGAGGGCGAGACCTACAAGAAGTATTTCGTCAACGCGCGCCAGACCGTGCGCGAAGCCGTGGTGATGCAGCCGGGCGTGACCCAGGCGCTGAGCGACTTCACGGTGGCGGCGCTGAACAGGGCGGGCGGACGCGGCGAGGCGGTGCGGGCGTCCCTGCGTCGGCGCTGGGCCACGATCGAAGCCTGCGAGGCGACGCCCGTCGGGCGGCTGAGGGGCGCGGCGGTCGCCGCACGATCGGCTGTCCAGAAGGCAGCTGCGAAGAAGAAGACGCCGGCGCGCGTCGCCCACGTTTGAGGACATCGGCATGACCCAACGTCGCACACGCTATCCGGGCCCGATCGCCGAGGCCAAGACCCACGCCCACACCCTGATCGAGCAAGGGTTCGCCGAGGACGCGGCGCTGGCCTCCGTGTTGGATCGCTATCCGGCCGAGCTGTTCGACATCAACCTGTATGACTACGACGACGAGGGGCAGGTGTCCTTGCGCACCGGCGCGCGGGGGCGGCTGTCGGGCGAGGAGCTGCTGGAGGCGATCAAACAGGGTCGGCTGTGGGTCAATCTGCGCGGGGTCGAGACGGGCTGGCCCGAGCTGTGGGCGGCGGCGATGAAGGATTTCGCCGCGATCCAGGCGACCTATCCGGGGATGCGGGCGGTGCGGAATGCCGGGCAGTTGATCCTGTCGTCGCCCAAGGCGCGCGTGCCCTATCATTTCGACGCGGCGGGCGTGGTGCTGTTCCATCTTCGTGGGCGCAAGCGGCTGTTCGTGTATCCCGGCGACGAGGGGCATCTGCCCGAGCGAAACATGGAACAGGTGGTCGCGCGCCAGACGACCGAAGAACTGCCTTACACGCTGGCGTTCGAACAGGACGCGCAGGTCATGGATCTGGAGCCAGGCCGCGCCCTGACCTGGCCGCTGTATGCGCCGCACCGGGTGGAGAATCTGGACCGCTTCTGCGTCAGCCTGTCGATGGATTTCCAGACCTGGCCGTCGCGGTTCAGGAACGGGGCGCTGTTCACCAATGCAGTGATCCGCAGCCGGGGCGGGCGGCCGCGCTTCACCGACGGCATGACGACGCCGGAGCTGGCGGCGCGCTGGGCCGCGTCGCTGGCGCTGAAGAAGGCGGGCGCGATGAAGAGCAAGATCGCCAACTTCGAGCGCGACTTCGAGCCGGAGATCGGCGCGGCTGACGGCGCGGGCGCGCTGAACGCGACGTCATGAGCTCGGGGCGTTAATTCGAGTTCATGACCTCGAGTTAAAATGACTTGGGCGCGGGCGGCGCGCACCTTCTTCTCACATTCGGGAAGGGAACACCGCTCATGAAAACCGCACTGATCGCCGCCGCCGCCGTCGCCACCCTGACCGGGTTTGTCGCGGCGCCCGCTTCGGCCGCCGAGGTCGAGATCCGCAACGCCGTCGCCCGTGTGGTGGTCATCGTCGAGGATCGTCAGGATATCGGGGTTGAGGTCACGCAAGGCCAGACGCGCTTGCCGGCCATCCAGGTTCGCCGCGACGGCAATGACGTCAAGATCGACGGCGGCCTGCGCCGTAACGGCATGTGGGGCGGCAACAGCGCCATTCGCGGCTGCAACTCCGGCCGCAGTGATGCGGGCCAGCCGGGGCAGGGCGCGACCGTTGAGGTGCGCGACCTGGGGCGGATTCGCCTGGAAGACGCGCCGCTGATCGTCGTGCGCACGCCCCGCGCGGTGGATGTCAGCGCCAGCGGCGCGGTCTTCGGCTCGGTCGGACGCGGCGCGCGATCGGTCGAGTTGGACAACGGCGGCTGCGGCAACTGGAACGTGGCCAATGTGGACGGCGATCTGGAACTGGGACTCGGCGGCTCGGGCGCGATCCGCGCGGGCACGTCTCGATCGCTGAACGCCAGCGTCGGCGGGTCTGGCTCCATCTCGGCCGGAGCGACCGGAGCCCTGAAGGCGGCCGTCGGCGGATCGGGCAATGTCGAGGTGGCCAGCGCCGGCGGACGCAGTGAACTGTCCATCGGCGGCTCGGGCGGTGTGAATGTGCGGCAGGGCCGAATGGACAAGCTGTCGGTCGCCATCGGCGGATCGGGCGATGTTCGCTACGGCGGCGCAACGCGCGACCTGGACGTGGCGATCGCCGGATCGGGCAGCGTCCGCGTCGCCTCGGCCACGGGATCGGTTTCTCGCTCCGTCGTCGGATCGGGAACCCTGCAGATCGGGCAGTAAGACCCGAGCGCCGAGAAGGCCTCCGGTCGTGGAACCCCGGGGGTCTTTTCCGGCCCAACAAAAAGCCCCGGCGGATCGCTCCGCCGGGGCTCTTCGCACGGCTCAGGTCCGAGACGCTTAGAAGACGCTCAGGACGCTGGAGATGGCCGAGACGCCCAGGTTGGCGCCGGCGCGGTCACGCGCTTGCAGACCGCCGCCGAACGAATAGCGCAGGCCGACCGACCAGGTGTCGACGTCCAGCGAATCGATGTCGGCGCGGGTGTAGGCGGCGCCCAGCGAGAACGGGGTGTTCTCGAATTCGTATTCGGCGCCCACGCCGTAGGTCCAGGCGTCGGTGTCGCCGCCCGAGAAGTCGACGTTGTTGTAGGCGACGCCGGCGTTCAGGCGCAGGTTCGGCATGACGTAGAAGGCGGCGTCGGCGCCGACGGTCCAGATGTCGGCGTCCACGTTGTCAGCGGTCGTGTAGGCGACTTGGCCGGTCAGGGTGGCGTTCGACAGATACTTCTGAGCTTCAGCGCCCACGGTCCAGATCGGCTCATTGCCGCTGCCGATGCCGTTGGCGGCGACGAAGGCGCCGGCGCGGACGTCGGAGGACCACATCTTGGTCAGGTGAGCGGCGGCGGCGCCGGTGACGTCTTCTTCGCCAAAGGCCTTGGTGTAGTCGATCGCGCCGTTCAGGGTCACGGTCCAGTCCTGGGCCGGCAGGGCGACCGAGCCGTCAACGGTCCAGACGTCGGCGTCAACGTCGTCGCCGGCGATTTCGATCGACGGGTTGGAATAGGTCACGCCGACCGAACCGATGGCGTCTTGGGCGAAGGCCGGGGCGGCGAACAGGGCGGCGGCGGCGGCCGTGGCGAGGAGGATCGTCTTCATTTTTCTTTTGTCCTTAGCGGTCTGCACCCGGATGGGGGTCCGGGGAGGGGCGCTGCTATCAGCCTAGGACGAAGCGGAGCAATAAACCGGCGTTCGATTGGCTTAGGATGGCAAGGTTGTTGCGCAACAGCCACGCGTTGCGGCCAGAATGTGTCACGACTTGGCGATCTGTGGGGCAAGTCGTCAAGCGCGCGCCGCAGCCGCGCTCATGCACTATAAAGAGGCGTCCGACGCCGCCGATGCCGCCGACGAATGTCTCGTGGCGCCGAGCACAGGCGTGGGCGAAGACCGCGTCGAAATCCTGTGTCAGCCCGGGTTTGCGCGCTTGACGAAATCAGAATCGATAGGCATAAGCCACCACTCTTGTTGGACCGGCTGTGCAGCTCGCTGCAAACGCGGTTCGCAAGAACGACCTAAGTCACTGTTCTTTGCAGCTTCTTGGGATATCAACGGCCTTCGCGGGCAACTGCGTGGGCCGATCGTTTTTGCGGATTTGCGTTCCCTGAGGGCTTTTTGCCCGAAGGCCTTCGGTCTTTGAAATGGTTCACAGGGACGCGGTCCTCCGACCGCATTGGAAGTAAGCACCGATATGGATCAAAGCATCCGCATCAGGCTCAAGGCCTTTGATCACCGCGTCCTCGATTTTTCGACGCGCGAGATCGTTAATACCGCCAAGCGCACCGGCGCGACCGTTCGCGGTCCGATTCCGCTGCCGACCCTGATCGAGAAGTTCACCGTGAACCGCTCTCCGCACGTCGATAAGAAGTCGCGTGAGCAGTTTGAAATCCGCACGCACAAACGCGTGCTCGACATCGTCGACCCCACCCCGCAGACCGTGGACGCGCTCATGAAGCTCGACCTGTCCGCCGGCGTGGACGTCGAGATCAAGATTTAAAGTAGAAAGAGGCGGGATCCGATGCGCACGGGCGTGATCGCCAAGAAGCTGGGCATGACCCGCGTGTTCGCCGATGACGGCGCGCACGTACCGGTCACTGTGCTGCAGCTCGACGGCTGCCAAGTCGTCGGCCAACGTACCCAGGAGCGTGACGGCTACGTCGCTCTCCAGCTGGGCGCTGGCACGAAGAAGGCTAAGAACACCAACAAGGCTCAACGCGAGACCTTCGCCAAGGCGGAAGTCGAACCGAAAGCCTATGTGACCGAGTTCCGCGTCGATGCGGACGGTCTGCTGGACGTGGGCGCCGAACTGTCGGCCGAACACTTCCTGGTGGGCCAGAAGGTCGACATCCAGGGCGAGACCATCGGTAAGGGTTTCGCCGGCGCCATGAAGCGCTGGAACTTCGGCGGCCTTCGCGCCACCCACGGCGTTTCGGTCTCGCACCGTTCGCACGGTTCGACGGGTAACCGTCAGGACCCGGGTCGCACGTTCCCCGGCAAGAAGATGGCCGGCCACTACGGCACCGAAACCGTCACCACCCAGAACCTGACCGTCGTCCGCGTGGACGCCGAGCGTGGCCTGATCCTGATCAAGGGCGCTGTCCCCGGTCACGACGGCAGCTACGTTAAGGTTCGCGACGCCATCAAGAAGGCTCGCCCGGCCGACGCTCCGTTCCCCGGCGCGCTGAAGTCGAGCAAGTCTGCTGCTCAACCCGCCTCGACCCCGGCTGAAGAAGCCCCCGTCGAAGCGACCGAAGGCGGTGAAGCGTAATGAAACTCTCTGTCATCCAACTCGACGGCAAGGCTGCTGGCGACGTGGAACTGTCGGACGCCGTCTTCGGCATCTCCGACATCCGCGGCGACATCCTGGCCCGCACCGTCAACTGGCAACTGGCCAAGCGCCGCGCCGGTACGCACAAGGTTCAAACCCGCAACGAGAACTCTCGTACGGGTAAGAAGATGTACAAGCAAAAGGGCACCGGCGGGGCTCGTCACGGTTCGCGCCGTGCACCGCAGTTCGTCGGCGGTTCGCGCGCCTTCGGCCCGATCGTTCGCGATCACGGCTTCTCGCTGCCGAAGAAGATTCGCGCCCTGGCTCTGCGTCACGCCCTGTCCTCCAAGGCCAAGTCGGGCGACCTGATCGTGGTCGACACCGTCTCGGTGAAGGAAGCCAAGACCGCTTCGCTGCGTGAAACGCTCGGCAAGCTGGGCTGGACCAAGGCTCTGATCATCGCGGGTCCCGAAGTCGATACGAACTTCGGCCTGGCCGCACGCAACATCCCGCACATCGACGTGCTGCCGAACGCCGGCCTGAACGTCTATGACATCCTGCGGGCTGACAAGCTGGTGCTGACGAAGGCCGCCATTGAGGCCATCGAAGCCCGCTTCAGCGATAAGGAAGCCGCGTAATGGCCGCTCAACCTACCGCCAAGCACTACGACACCATCCTGGCTCCGGTGATCACCGAAAAGGCCACGATCCTGTCCGAGCAGAACAAGGTCGTCTTCCGCGTCGCCGACACAGCGACCAAGGACGAGATCGCCGCTGCGGTCGAAAGCCTGTTCAAAGTCAACGTCCTGAAGGTCAACACCCTGGTTCAAAAGGGCAAGACCAAGCGCTTCCGGGGTATCCTGGGTCGCCGGGTCGACATCAAAAAAGCGATCGTGACGCTGGCTGACGGCCAGTCGATCGACGTCACCACGGGGCTCTGATCAGATGGCCTTGAAACATTACAATCCGACCTCGCCGGGCCGTCGCGCCCTCGTGCTGGTTGACCGTTCGGAACTCCACAAGGGCCGTCCGGAAAAGTCGCTGACCGAAGGCCTGACCAAGTCGGGCGGACGCGGGCAGGGCGGTCGCATCGCGGTCCGCTTCCGTGGCGGCGGCGCCAAGACCCTGTACCGCAAGATCGACTTCAAGCGTCGCAAGTGGGACATGGTCGGCACGGTCGAGCGTCTGGAATACGATCCGAACCGCACGGCCTTCATCGCGCTCGTGACCTACGAGGACGGTGAAAAGACCTACATCATCGCGCCGCAACGCCTTAAGGCGGGCGACACGATCGTCGCGGGCGAAAAGACCGACGTGAAGCCGGGCAACGCCATGCCGCTCCGTTCGATGCCGGTGGGTACGATCATCCACAACATCGAAATGAAGCCGGGCAAGGGCGCCCAGCTGGCCCGTTCGGCCGGCGCCTACGCCCAGCTGGTCGGTCGCGATCAGGGCTATGCCCAGATCCGTCTCGGCTCGGGCGAACTGCGTATGGTCCTGGACGGCTGCATCGCCACGGTGGGCGCGGTTTCGAACCCCGACCACATGAACCAGAACCTGGGCAAGGCCGGTCGCAAGCGTCACATGGGCTGGCGTCCGCACGTTCGCGGCGTCGCCATGAACCCGATCGACCACCCGCACGGTGGTGGTGAAGGCCGGACCTCTGGTGGTCGTACCCCCGTCACCCCGTGGGGTAAGGACACCAAGGGCACTCGTACCCGCAAGAACAAGGCTACGGACAAGTACATTATCCGTACCCGCCACGTTAAGAAGGCTCGCTAAGAATGGCCCGCTCCTCCTGGAAAGGCCCGTTTGTCGACGGGTATCTGCTCAAGAAGGCCGACGCCGTTCAATCGTCGGGTCGCAAGGACGTGATCAAGACCTGGTCGCGCCGCTCCACCATCCTGCCGCAGTTCGTCGGTCTGACGTTCGGCGTCCATAACGGTCAGAAGCACGTGCCCGTGTCGGTCTCGGAAGAGATGGTCGGCATGAAGCTCGGCGAGTTCGCCCCGACCCGGAACTTCCCGGGTCACGCGGCGGACAAGAAGGCCAAAAGGAAGTAACCGATGGCCCAGACAAAAAACGAGCGTCGGGTCGCCCCGACCGAGGCCCGCGCCAAGCTGGTCAACGTGCGTATCAGCCCGCAAAAGCTGAACCTGGTCGCCGCTTCGATCCGCGGCATGCCGGTCCAGAAGGCGCTGAACGAGCTGGAATTCAGCCGTAAGCGCATCGCTGGCGACGTCCGCAAGGTCCTGTATTCGGCGATCTCGAACGCCGAGAACAACCACAACCTCGACATCGACAATCTGGTCGTCGCCGAGGCCTTCGTGGGCAAGAACCTGGTGATGAAGCGTTTCGCGAGCCGTGCTCGCGGTCGTTCGTCGCGCATCCTGAAACCGTTCAGCGAGATCACCATCGTGGTCCGTGAAGCCGGCGAGGCCGCCTGATGGGACAGAAAATCAATCCGGTCGGTCTGCGCCTCGGCGTGAACCGCACGTGGGACAGCCGCTGGTTCGCCGCCGGCGCCGACTATTCCCGCCTGCTGCACCAGGACCTGAAGCTGCGCGAGTGGCTGCGGGAACGCCTGGCCGCCGCCGGCGTGTCGCGCATCATCATCGAGCGCCCGCACAAGAAGTGCCGCATCACCATCTACGCCGCCCGTCCGGGCGTCGTGATCGGCAAGAAGGGCGCTGACATCGAGAAGCTCCGCAAGGACATCTCGGCGCGCACTGAGGGTGAAGTTCACCTGAACATCATCGAAGTCCGCAAGCCGGAAACCGATGCGCAGCTGATCGCCGAGAACATCGCGCAGCAGCTGGAGCGCCGCGTGGCCTTCCGTCGCGCCATGAAGCGTTCGATGCAGTCGGCCATGCGTCTGGGCGCCAAGGGCATTCGTATGAATGTCTCGGGTCGTCTGGGCGGCGCCGAAATCGCACGTATGGAATGGTACCGCGAAGGTCGCGTGCCGCTTCACACGCTGCGCGCCGACATCGACTATGGTTTCTACGAAGCCAAGACGACCTACGGCATCATCGGCGTGAAGGTCTGGGTCTTTAAGGGTGAAGTGCTGGAGCACGATCCCATGGCGCAGGACAAGCGTTGGGCCCAGGAAGCTTCGGGTCCTTCCTCGAACGAAGGCCGCGAACGCGGCGGCCCCCGTGGCGACCGCGGTCCGCGTCGCGACCGGGGACGTGAGAACTAAGTCATGTTGCAACCGAAGAAGACCAAATACCGCAAGGCCTTCAAGGGCCGGATCCATGGCTCGGCCAAGGGCG
Source organism: Brevundimonas sp. Leaf280 (assembly GCF_001422455.1). Lineage (NCBI taxonomy): Bacteria > Pseudomonadati > Pseudomonadota > Alphaproteobacteria > Caulobacterales > Caulobacteraceae > Brevundimonas > Brevundimonas sp. Leaf280. Next base: position 13,368 of record NZ_LMNC01000002.1, read on the forward strand.
GTTTCTCGCTGAACTTCGGGTCGTATGGCCTGAAGACGCTGGAGCCGGAACGCATCACCGCGCGTCAGATCGAAGCGGCTCGCCGCGCGATCACTCGCCAGATGAAGCGTCAGGGCCGCGTCTGGATCCGCGTCTTCCCCGACCTGCCCGTCACGGGCAAGCCGGCCGAAGTCCGGATGGGTAAGGGCAAGGGCGCCGTGGACCACTGGGCCGCGCGTTGCCACCCGGGCCGTATCCTGTTTGAAATCGACGGCGTGCCAGACGATGTCGCCCGCGAAGCACTCCGTCTCGGCGCCGCCAAGCTGCCGGTCCGCACCAAGGTCGTGACCCGTATCGACGCCGGCGTCGCGCATGTGGAGGCTGCCGCCTAATGACCAAGATCGCCGATCTGCGGTCGCAAACGACCGACCAACTGTCCGACGAGCTGCTGAAGCTCAAGAAGGAACAGTTCAACCTGCGCTTCCAGGCGGCCACCGGCCAAATGGAAAAGACTCACCGCGTTGGTGAAGTCCGCAAAGACATCGCTCGCATCTCGACGCTTCTGCGCGAGAAGCGTGCGGCCTCGTAAGGAAACGAATATGCCCAAGCGAATTCTTGAAGGCGTGGTCGTGTCCGACAAGGGCGAGAAGACTGTCGTTGTGAAGGTGGAGCGCACCCTGCTTCACCCGCTTCTGAAGAAGACCGTCCGGTCGTCCAAGAAGTACCATGCGCACGACGAAGCCAACGCGCTCAAGGTCGGCGACATCGCTCGCATCGTCGAGTGCGCCCCCAAGTCCAAACTGAAGCGCTGGGAAGTCCTTTCCAACGCCTCCGCCTCGTAATCAGAAGGATCTGATCTTATGATCCAGATGCAAACTAACCTGGAAGTGGCCGATAATTCGGGCGCCCGCCGGGTCATGTGCATCAAGGTGTTGGGCGGCTCCAAGCGCCGCTACGCCTCGATCGGCGACACAATCGTCGCCTCCGTGAAGGAAGCCATCCCGCGCGGCCGTGTGAAGAAGGGCGACGTCGTTCGCGCCATCGTCGTGCGCACCGCCAAGGACATCCAACGCAAGGACGGCTCGGTCATCCGCTTTGACAAGTCGGCCGCCGTCATCGTCAACAAGCAGAACGAGCCTGTCGGCACGCGGATCTTCGGCCCGGTTCCTCGCGAACTGCGCGCCAAGAACCACATGAAGATCATCTCGCTGGCTCCGGAGGTCCTGTAACATGGCCGCCAAGATCAAGAAGGGCGACCGCGTCGTCGTCCTTACCGGCAAGGACAAGGGCCGCACGGGCACCGTGCTGAAGGTCCTGCCCACCGAAAACCGCGTCCTCGTCGAAGGCGTCAACATGGTTCAGCGCCACACGCGCCCGAGCCAGGCTGACCCGCAGGGCGGCATCAAGAACAAGGAAGCCTCGCTTCACCTGTCGAACGTCGCGATCGCCGACGCCAACGGCAAGGCGACCCGCGTCGGCTTCAAGATCGATGGGGACAAGAAGGTCCGCATCGCCAAGACGACGGGAGACGTCATCTGATGGCTACCGAAAAGTACACCCCGCGCCTCAAGGACGAGTATCACGCTCGCATCCGCCAGGTGATGAAAGAAAAGTTCGGCTACACGAACGAAATGCAGGTGCCCAAGCTGGACAAGATCGTCCTGAACATGGGCATCGGCGAAGCCGTCGCGGACTCCAAGAAGGCGAACACCGCCCTCAAGGATCTGACCGCCATTGCCGGTCAGAAGGCCGTCGCCACCAAGGCCCGTAACTCCATCGCCGGCTTCAAGCTGCGCGAAGGCATGGTCATCGGCGGCAAGGTCACCCTGCGTGGCGACCAGATGTACGAGTTCCTGGACCGGTTCATCACGATCGCGCTGCCGCGCGTGAAAGATTTCCGTGGTCTGAAGGGCACGTCCTTCGATGGTCGCGGCAACTACGCCACGGGTCTGAAGGAGCACATCGTGTTCCCGGAGATCAACTACGACCAGATCGATCAGATGTGGGGCATGGACATTGTCGTCTGCACCACGGCCAAGACCGATGAGGAAGCCAAGGCTCTCCTCACCGAGTTCAAGTTCCCGTTCGTGAAGAACTGAGCGGGAAGGGAAGAGCACAATGGCTAAGAAAAGCGCCGTAAACCGCAATGAAGCCGTCAAGGCCCTGGTTGCGAAGTATGCCGCGAAGCGGGCCGCCCTCAAGGCGACCGCCAACGACGAAAACCTGCCGCTGGAGGAGCGCTTCGACGCGCGCCTGAAGCTGGCCGAACTGCCGCGCAACTCCGCGCCGAGCCGCATTCGCAATCGCTGCGAAGTGACGGGTCGTCCGCGGGCGTTCTACCGCAAGCTCAAGATGAGCCGGATTGCGCTGCGTGAACTGGGCAACCTGGGCCAGATTCCCGGCCTGACGAAGTCCAGCTGGTAAGGGGAGCGAACAGACATGATGATCAACGATCCCCTGAGCGATATGATCGCTCGCATCAAGAACGCGGCGACCCGCAAGCGTTCCAAGGTGCTGACCCCGGCTTCCCGTCTACGCCAGCGCGTCCTCGACGTGCTGCAGGACGAAGGCTACATCCGCGGCTACAACCTGGTTCAGAACCCGGGTGAGTTTCCGCAGTTCGAGATCGAGCTGAAGTACTTCGACGGTCAGCCCGTCATCGCTGAGATCGCGCGCGTGTCCAAGCCGGGCCGCCGCGTCTATTCGGCGATCGGCGATCTGAAGCCCGTCAAGAACGGCCTCGGCATCTCGATCCTCTCGACTTCGAAGGGCGTCATGTCCGACGCTTCCGCCCGCGACGCTAACGTCGGCGGCGAAGTCCTCTGCAGGGTCTACTGATATGTCCCGTATTGGCAAGAAAACCATCGCCGTGCCGAAGGGCGTGACTGTCACGCTCGACGGCCAGAACGTCACCGTCAAGGGACCCAAGGGCGAGAGCGCCTGGACCGTCGCCGACGAGATCGAAGTCAAGCAGGAAGGCGACGAACTGTCGCTGACGCCGCGTTCGGACACGCCTCGCGCTCGCGCGATGTGGGGTCTGTCGCGCACCCTGGTCGACAACATGGTCGTCGGCGTCACCACGGGCTTCGAAAAGTCGCTGGAGCTGGTCGGCGTGGGTTACCGCGCCGCGATGAAGGGCGACGCCCTTTCGCTGCAACTCGGCTTCTCGCACGAAGTCGATATCGCTCCGCCGGCCGGCGTCAGCTTCGCTGTGCCGAAGCAGACCGAGATCAAGATCTCGGGCGCTGACAAGCAAGCCGTCGGTCAGATCGCCTCGGTCATCCGCAAGCTGCGTCCGCCGGAGCCCTACAAGGGCAAGGGCGTCCGTTACGCGGGCGAGAAGGTCCGTCGCAAGGAAGGCAAGAAGAAGTAAGTCATGGCTCTTTCTCTTCGACAACAAGCCAAGCGTCGCTCGGAGCGCACGCGTCGCCGCCTTAAGGCTGTCGCCAACGGTCGTCTGCGTCTGTCGGTCTACCGTTCGGACAAGAACATCTCGGCCCAGATCATCGACGACGCCCAGGGCGTGACCGTCGTGGCTGCCTCGTCGCTGGAAGGCGGCAAGGGCAAGCGCGGTTCGGACACGGCTGCGGCCGCCGCGATCGGCAAGCTGATCGCCGAACGCGCCATCGAGAAGGGCGTCAAGGACGTCGTCTTCGACCGTGGCGAGTACATCTATCATGGACGGGTGAAGGCGCTGGCGGAAGCCGCGCGTGAAGCCGGCCTGAACTTCTAAGGGACGCGACAGATGGCGCAACAACCCCAACGCGGCGGCGGCGGCAACGATCGCAACCGTCGTGACAACCGCAACGGTCCCGCTGCTGATGGTCCAGATTCCGACATCGTCGAGAAGCTGGTGCACATCAACCGCGTCGCCGCCACCGTCAAAGGCGGCCGTCGCTTCAGCTTCGCAGCCCTGATGGTCGTCGGCGACGGCAAGGGTCGCGTCGGCTTCGGTCATGGCAAGGCGCGCGAAGTGCCGGAAGCCATCCGCAAGGCGACTGAAGAAGCCAAGAAGACGATGATCCGCGTTCCGCTGCGCGAGAACCGCACGCTGCATCACGACGGCAACGGCCGTTGGGGCGCCGGCAAGATCATGATGCGCGCCGCCCCTCCCGGGACCGGCGTCATCGCGGGCGGTCCGATGCGCGCCGTGCTCGAAACCCTCGGCGTCCAGGACGTCGTGGGCAAGTCGACCGGTTCGTCGAACCCCTACAACATGATCCGCGCGACGTTCGAAGCGCTGAAGGTCCAGTCCTCGCCCCGTCAAGTCGCCTCCAAGCGCGGCAAGAAGGTCGCGGATCTGATGGGCCGCCGCAACGACGGCGCCTCAGCGCCCGAAGCCGTGGAGTCCTAAGTCATGGCTGAGAAGAAAACCCTCACCGTCAAGCAGACCGGTTCGCCGATCCGCCGCAAGAACGACCAGCGCGCCACCCTGGTGGGCCTGGGTCTGAACCGCCTGGGTCGTGAATCGACCCTGGAAGACACGCCTTCGGTTCGCGGGATGATCGCCAAGGTCGCCCACTTGACCGAGATCGTCGAAAAGTAAGCCGTTTCGCCCTCTCCCGGACCCGGGGGAGGGCGTTTCTGCACTTGCGAATACCCAGAGGGTCGCCTATCAGCGGCCCTTCATTTTTTCCAAGCCGAGTCCGGACGATGTCCGGGCGCTAGCACCCGAAAGGATCAGGCACATGAAACTGAACGAAATCCGCGACAACGAAGGCGCCCACAAGAAGCGCATGCGCGTCGGCCGTGGCCCGGGTTCGGGCAAGGGCAAGACCGCTGGCCGTGGCGTCAAGGGTCAGAAGTCGCGTTCGGGCGTCGCCATCGGCGGCTTCGAAGGCGGCCAAATGCCGCTGTACATGCGTATGCCCAAGCGCGGCTTCAACAACGCCAATGCTCTGAAGCTGGCTGAAGTGAACCTGTGGCGCCTGCAAGACGCCGTCGACGCCGGCAAGCTGGACGCCAAGTCCGAACTGAAGGGCGACGCCCTGGTCGCCGCCGGCGTGATCCGTCGCGTCAAGGACGGCGTGCGTCTGCTGGGCACCGGCGAGCTGAAGCAAGCGCTGAACCTGGTCGTCTGGTCGGCCACCGCCGGCGCCAAGAAGGCCATCGAGGCCGCTGGCGGCTCGGTCGTCGAGCAACGCATCGAAGCTGAAGCCAAGGCCGCTGCGCGCGTCGAGAAGCGCAACCTGGCCAAGGGCAAGGTTCCGCCCGCCAAGGCACGCCTGGGCGACGAGAACAAGATCTCGGCCCGCACCAAGCGCGCCGCCGCCAAAGCCTGATCAACGCGTCGTTGCGGCTGATTGGGCCGTGGCCTGAACACATCGCAGCGACGAAAGAACGGAAGCGGCCTCGCAAGAGCGCCGCTTCTCGCCTATCTGACGACTCAATCAGTCGTGGGGACGCATAATGGCTTCGGCCGCAGAACAACTCGCCGCCAATATGAATATGGGCTCGTTCGCGAAAGCGACCGAGCTGCATAAACGCCTGCTGTTCACGCTGGGCGCGCTTCTGGTCTATCGCATCGGCACCTATGTGCCGATCCCGGGCATCAACTCGCAGGCCTTCCTGCAGTTCTTCCAGAACCCGGACGGTCAGCGCGGCATCCTGGACATGTTCAACATGTTCTCGGGCGGCGCGGTCGAGCGCATGGCCATCTTCGCCCTGAACGTGATGCCCTACATATCGGCCTCGATCATCGTGCAGCTGATGGGCACGGTGTATCCGCCCTGGGAGAAGCTGAAGAAGGAAGGCGGCGAAAGCGGCCGTAAGCAGCTGAACCAGTACACCCGCTATCTGACGGTGTTCCTGGCGCTGGCGCAGTCCTTCGGCATCGCGGCGGGCCTGAACAGCACGGCCGGCCTGGTCGACAACCCCGGCATCTTCTTCATCATTTCGACGGTCGTGACCCTGACCGGCGGCACCATGTTCTTGATGTGGCTGGGTGAGCAGGTGACGGCGCGCGGCGTCGGCAACGGCATCTCGCTGATCATCTTCGCCGGTATCGTGGCGGTCCTGCCGTCCACCATCGCCCGCCTGCTGGGCCTGGCCCAACAAGGTCAGATGTCGGCCTTCGCGCTGCTGTTCATCGCCATCCTGGCTGTGGCCACCGTGGTCTTCATCGTCTTCATGGAGCGCGCCCAGCGCCGTCTTTTGATCCAGTATCCGAAGCGCCAGGAAGGCAACCGCATGGCTGGTGGCGAGCGTTCGTTCCTGCCGCTGAAGGTCAACACCGCCGGTGTGATCCCGCCGATCTTCGCCTCGTCGCTGCTGATGCTGCCGACGACGGTTGCGACCATGACGGCTAACGCCGACCTGCCCAGCTGGATGAGCTGGCTGCCGCTGGTGACGGCGCAGCTGACGCACGGCCAGCCGCTGTTTATGGCGCTGTATGCCGCCCTGATCGTCTTCTTCTGCTTCTTCTACACCTCGATCACCTTCAATCCCGAAGACACGGCCGAGAACCTGCGTAAATACGGCGGCTTCCTGCCGGGCATCCGTCCGGGCAAGCGCACGGCGGAATATCTGGACTATGTCCTGACCCGCCTGACCGTGATCGGCGCCGCCTACATCACCGCAGTCTGCCTGCTGCCCGAGTTCATCGTCAGCCAGTTCGGCAACAGCCTGTACTTTGGCGGAACGTCTATCTTGATCGTCGTCTCGGTCACCATGGACACTGTGGCCCAGATCCAGTCCCAACTGCTGGCGCACCAGTACGAAGGCCTGATCAAGAAGGCCAAGCTGCGTGGTCGTGGCGGTCGCGGCGCTCCCACGCCCGTTCGCCGCTAAGTCTTAGGTTGTCAGACGCCCAGGGGAGGGCTGAAGCATGAACTTGATCCTGTTCGGACCGCCGGCGGCGGGCAAGGGCACCCAGGCCAAGCGGCTGGTGGAAGAGAAGGGCATGGTCCAGCTCTCCACCGGCGACATGCTGCGCGCGGCCATCGCCTCGGGCTCGGAGCTGGGGCTCAAGGTCAAGGACGTGCTGGCGCGCGGCGATCTGGTCACCGACGAGATCGTCATCGCCCTGATCGAAGATCGCCTGACGGAGGCCGAGGCCGCCGGCGGCGCCATCTTCGACGGCTTCCCCCGCACCGTGGCCCAGGCCGAGGCGCTGGACGAGATGCTGGCCAAGCGCGGTGTTCAGATCGACGCCGTCGTCCGACTGAAGGTTGACGACGCCGCCCTGACCGAACGGATCGCCAAGCGCTTCGCCGAACAGGGCCGTCCAGACGACAATCCCGAATCCTTCAAGGTTCGGCTCGAGGCCTACAACCGCAACACTGCGCCGCTGCTTCCCTACTATGAAGCTCAGGGCAAGTTGACCGAAGCCGACGGCATGGGCTCGATCGAGTCCGTCGCCAAGGCGATCGACGAGGCCTTGGCCTGATTTGCGTTTTCGGGCGTTGATCGCCTGATGACCGAGTTGGACGATCCTAAACCCCAAAAGACCCGCCTGCGTCGCTGGCGCATGGCGGGCATATTCGTCGGCGTCGCCGTCGCGGAAATCGGCTTGTTCCTGTGGCTAGGACAGGTGAGGGGGCCGGCGCCGACGCCCGTGGTTGAGCCACCGCCGTTCGAGGTCGTTCTCTACGACCCGCCGCCGCCGATTTCCAACGAACCCCCGGCGCCCGAGACGGGCGGCGGCGCCACCGCTGCGCCATCCGTCATTCACACGCCGCCGCCTCCGCCCAAGGAACGCCCCCGCGAAGTTCCCGCCCCGCCTGTCAAGGCGCCGGAGCCTGCGCCCGTCGTCGGGATCGCGCCGTCGCCGTCGCCGCAACCCGGCTTCGGCCAGGGCGGGCAGGGGACAGGCAGCGGATCCGGCGTCGGCTCTGGGTCCGGCCCCGGCAGCGGCTCGACCGGACCGCGTCTGGTCACCGGCCCCACCATCGGCCAGATTCGCGCCAACCATCCGCCGGGCGCCCGCAGCCGGTACGGCCGGGTCGAACTGTCCTGCGTCATTCGCCTGGACAGCCGGCTGGACGGTTGCCGCGTCGTTCAGGAGACCCCCCCCGGCCTGGGCTTCGGCGCGGCCGGCCTGCAAGTGTCGGGCTATTTCCGCTTTCAGCCCCCGACCGAAGACGGTCGCCCCGTCGAGGGCCAGCGGGTCACCGTCGGCGTCGATTTCGGCCGCCCGCCACGCTGAAGCGGCGCCGCGCGGGAGCGGATGTTGACGCCCGGTGAATCATCTGTATAAGGGCGCCTTCCCGCGAAGGGCGCCACGCTCCTGGTTTGTTAACCGGAGCGTTTGTTGCGTCTGACTAACGCGTATCTGGAGAATTTCGTGGCCCGTATTGCTGGCGTCAACATCCCGACCAACAAGCGCGTAGAGATCGCGCTTCAGTATATCCATGGCATCGGCCCCGCCGCCGCCAAGGACATCACCGAGAAGGTGGGCATCGAGCCCGCTCGCCGGGTGAACCAGCTGACGGACGCCGAAGTCCTGTCGATCCGCGAAACGATCGACAAGGATCACACCGTCGAGGGCGACCTGCGCCGCGAGACGTCGATGAACATCAAGCGTCTGATGGATCTGGCCTGCTACCGCGGCCTGCGTCACCGTAAGGGCCTGCCGGTCCGCGGTCAGCGCACCCACACGAACGCCCGCACCCGCAAGGGTCCCGCCAAGCCGATCGCCGGCAAGAAGAAGTAAGACAGACACATGGCCAAGGAACCGGGTCGCGTAAAGAAGCGCGAGCGCAAGAACATCACCTCGGGCGTCGCCCACGTGAATGCTTCGTTCAACAACACCATGATCACGATCACCGATGCCCAGGGCAACGCGATCTCGTGGTCTTCGGCGGGTCACATGGGCTTCAAGGGTTCGCGTAAGTCGACCCCTTACGCCGCTCAGATGGCTGCGGAAGACGCTGGCAAGAAGGCCCAGGAACACGGCGTGAAGACGCTGGAAGTGAACGTCTCGGGTCCGGGCTCCGGCCGTGAATCGGCCCTGCGCGCGCTGCAGTCGGTCGGTCTGACGATCACGACGATCCGCGACGTCACGCCGATGCCGCACAATGGTTGCCGTCCGCCCAAGCGTCGTCGCGTCTAAGCGATAGCGTTCTAAGGCACCCCCAATCTCCGTCCGCTCCATCATGGCCTCGTCGACAAGGCCGGAGCAGGCGAAACCCGTTCGAGGGACAAAATGATCGAAAGAAACTGGCAAGAGCTGATCCGTCCCGAGAAGCCGCAGATCGAGATCGGTTCCGACGCCCAGCGCAAGGCGCGCCTGGTGGCCGAACCCCTCGAGCGTGGCTTCGGCGTTACGCTCGGCAACGCGCTCCGTCGCGTTCTGCTGTCCTCGCTGCAAGGCGCGGCCGTCACGGCCATCCAGATCGACGGCGTCGTTCATGAATTCTCGTCGCTGGAAGGCGTGCGCGAAGACGTGGTCGACATCGTCCTGAACATCAAGCAACTGGCGCTGCGTATGCACGCCGAAGGCCCCAAGCGCATGACCCTGCGCGCCACGGGCCCCGGTCCGGTGACGGCCGGCCAGATCGACGTGCCGGCGGACATCGAGGTTCTGAACCCCGACCACGTCATCTGCACGCTGGACGACGGCGCATCGGTGCGCATGGAACTGACCGTCCAGAACGGCAAGGGCTATGTCGCCGCCGAGCTGAACCGTCCGGAAGATGCGCCGATCGGCCTGATCGCCGTCGACGCCCTGTATTCGCCGGTCAAGAAGGTGGCTTACCGCGTCGAGCCGACCCGTCAGGGTCAGTCGCTGGACTACGACAAGCTGTTGCTGGAAGTCGAAACCAACGGTGCGGTCACGCCGGTTGACGCCGTGGCCTATGCCGCGCGCATCCTGCAGGACCAGCTCCAGATCTTCATCACCTTCGAAGAGCCCAAGAAGGCTGTCGAGCAGTCGGACGGCAAGCCCGACCTGCCCTTCAACCCGGCGCTGCTGAAGAAGGTGGACGAGCTGGAACTGTCGGTTCGTTCGGCCAACTGCCTGAAGAACGACAACATCGTCTACATCGGCGACCTGATCCAGAAGACCGAGGGCGAAATGCTTCGCACTCCGAATTTCGGCCGCAAGTCGTTGAACGAGATCAAGGAAGTTCTCACGACGATGGGCCTCAGCCTCGGCATGGACGTGCCGAACTGGCCGCCCGAAAACATCGAAGATCTGGCCAAGAAGTTCGACGACCAGATCTAAGTTCAACCCTCCGCCCGTCTCCTTCGGGAGAATGTCGGGGCGGTTAGAAGATTACGGTTCCAGGTCCGCTTGAGGATACCGGTTCCGGAGTAGGAGAGACCCAGATGCGCCACGGCGCCGCCCATCGTAAACTCGGTCGCACGAGCAGCCACCGCACCGCCATGTTCGCGAACATGGCCGCCTCGCTGATCAAGCACGAGCAGATCACCACGACCCTGCCCAAGGCGAAGGAACTGCGTCCCTTCGTCGAGAAGCTGGTCACCCTCGCCAAGAAGGGCGACCTGCACGCTCGTCGTCAGGCCATCAGCCAGGTTCGCGACGTGCCGCAAGTCGGCAAGCTGTTCGAAACGCTCGGCCCGCGCTACAGCGAGCGCAACGGCGGCTATATCCGCATCATGAAGGCGGGCTTCCGTCACGGCGACAACGCCCCGATGGCCGTCATCGAGTTCGTCGATCGCGACGTCGAAGCCAAGGGCAAGGACTCCGGTCCGGTCCTGGCCTTCGAAGGCGGCGACGAAGACTAAAGATTTGGTCGCATGACCAAACGCCGGAAGGGCGGTCGGAGCAATCCGACCGCCCTTTTGCTTTGCGCGGACACGGGGCATGAGAGATGAATGAGCGTCGCCATCATTGATTTCCGTCCCGACCACGCCGCCGTCTGGGCGCAGCTGAACACGGCCTGGCTGGCCGAGGGCGGGTTCGCCGTCGAGGCCAAGGATCGGCTCGCCATCGACGATCCGCAGGGGGTGTTCCTGGACAAGGGCGGGCGGATCTTCATCGCGGAGCGGGATGGGCAGGCCGTGGGGTGCTGCGCTCTGATTCCGACCGACGACGGGGTCGAGGTCTGCAAGATGACGGTCACGCCCGCCGCGCGCGGCCTCGGATTGGCGCGGCGCCTGCTTGAGGCCTGCGAAGCGGCGGCGCGGCAAGCGGGCGCTGCCCGGCTCTATCTGGAAACCAACAGCGCCCTGAAACCCGCGATCGCCCTGTATGAAAGCGCCGGCTTCGTTCACCTGCCGCCAAGGCCCACGCCCTACGTGCGCGCCGACGTCTTCATGGAAAAGCGGCTTCAGCCGTCCAGGACGCGGATGTAGACGCCTTCCGCGGCTGGCTGGTTGCGGAAGGCGCGCGTAGTCCGTCGCCGCCTATTCCTTGGACAAATCCTGGCGGTTGAACCAGGCGACGGCGGCGGCGAAGGGGACGCCGATCCAGAAGGCCAGGCTGAGAACGCCCTTGAGTACGGCATGATCGGGTAGTTGCGCCGCCGATGCGCCGCCCTCGATGGCGGCCTTCAGCAGGTCGGTGGCCATGCCGGGCGACAGCAGGGGCAGAAGCCAGCCGTCCGGCCTCACGCCCATCGGCAGCAGCAGTTGCGGCAGGAAGAACTGGGCCACGCCGATCACCAGCGGTGCGAACAGGGCCGCAAGCAATGAGCGGGTCACCACGGCGGCCAGAAGGCCGAGCATGGTGAACTGCAGGATGCGCGCCCAGGAGGTCAGGGTCAGCAGGCCGAAGTCCGTCGCGGCTGCGCCAGTCATTGAGAAGGTCAGGGGGCGGCCGAACACCGCCGCCTGGATTACACTGGCGATCACGTCGGAGATCAGGGCGGCGATGGTCGCCAGCACGATCACCAGACCCACCACCGCGACCTTGCCGGTCAGCAGGTTCGGCCGGGTGTTGCGCGCGCTGATCAGCCGCCAGGTCTCCCACCGATAGTCGCCGGCATAGATGGTGGCTGCACCGATCAGGACGAACATCAGGATCGCGGGATTGGCGAAGTCGCCCGCGCTCTTGACCAGGGCCATCCCCAGATCGAGCGGGCCGCCCTTCATCATGTCCGGCGGCAGCTTGCCCGCCAGCTTGGCCTCGTTGGCCTTGGCGACGACGAAGCCCAGGGTGGCGAGGATTAAGCCCATGATGGGGATGAACAGCACGCTCCAGAACAGGGCGGTGCGGTTCTTGGACAGGCGGTAGGTTTCGGAACGGATCGCGTCAGCCAGCACGGTTTTGCTCCTGCACGCCGGTCCAGCCGGTTTCGCTCATGAAGACGTCTTCCAGGTCCGCGCCGATCCAGCGGGCTTCTTCGATATCGACTCCGCCCTCGACCAGAGCCTTGATGGCGGCGGCGGCTTCGCTACGCGGCAGGGCGGCCACGATCGCGTCGCCCTCAAGCGTCGCGCGGTCGCCCAGCACGGACATGGCTTTAGCCAGAGGCGTGACGGACAGGCGCAGACGCTCGCCCGAGGCGGTCAGGTCGGAGACGCGGCCCTCGGTGATCACCTTGCCCTTGTTGAAGATGGCGACGCGGTCGCAGACGCGCTGGACCTCCTGAAGCTGGTGGCTGGCCAGGATGACCGTCACGCCGTCGTGGTCGGCAAGGCTGCGGATCAGGGCGCGCATCTCCTGGATGCCGGGCGGATCCATGCCGCTGGTCGGTTCATCCAGAATGACTAGATCCGGCTTGGTCATCAGGGCGGCGGCGACGCCCAGGCGTTGCAGCATGCCGACGGAAAAACCCTTCACGCGGCGATTGGCGGCCTCGGTCAGGCCGACGCGTTGCAGCCAGTTGTGGATCTCGGCCGAGGACACGCCGCCATGGGCGCGGGCCAGCCATTCCAGCACCTGGCGGGCGGTCATGAACGGCGGAAAGCGCGGCGTCTCGATCATCGAGCCCATGCGCCGCATCGAGGCCGGATTGCCGATCCGACCGCCCATCACCGTGGCCTCGCCCTCGGTCGGACGAATCAGACCCAACAGGGTGCGAAACAGCGTCGATTTGCCCGCACCATTGGGCCCCAGAATGCCGTAGACCCCGCCGCGCGGGATCGACAAGGTCAGGCCGTCCAAGGCCTTTACCGTCCCGTAGGTCTTGGTCAGGCCGCGAATGTCGATGACGGTTTCCATACGCCAAGCTTGGCGAGTGAACGCCGGTCGCACAAGCCGTCGCGTGGCTGTCGTCCATTAAGTTTAGGCAATGGTTCAGAGTCGCCTTGGAGTAAGTTCATGTCTCGTTTCGTCGCCGCCAGCCTGGCCGTGGCCGCCGCCTTCGCCGTCGCGTCCTGCGCCGGGGCCCCGCAATCCGCCCTTACATCTCCGATTGTCGAGCAGGCCGCGCAGACGACCCGTCCCGATCTGGTCATCCTGGTGTCGATCGACGGCTTCTCGCCGGACTATCTGGGCAAGGGGCAGACGCCGGTGCTGGATGGACTGGTCGCCGGCGGCGCGTTCGGGTCGATGCGGCCGTCGTTCCCCAGCGTGACCTTCCCCAACCACTATACGCTGGTGACGGGACTGCACCCGGACCATCACGGGGTGGTCGGCAACCGGTTCACCGACGCGCAACTGGGCGCCTTCACCATGGCCAGCAAGGAAAGCGGCTTCTGGGATCAGGGCGAGCCGATCTGGGTCACGGCCGAAAAGGCCGGCGTGCGCACCGGCACCATGTTCTGGCCGGGATCGGAGGTCGAGATCCACGGCGTAAGGCCCAGCCAGTGGGCGCCGTTCGACCAGGGAATGCCGGGCGATGCGCGCGTGGATCGTCTGCTGTCGTGGCTGGACCTGCCGTTGGATCAGCGACCGAAGCTGGAGACGCTCTATTTCGACATCGTCGATACCGCCGGTCATCGCAACGGCCCCGATGCGCCCGAGACGCGCGCCGCCGCCGCATCGGTGGACGCCTCGATGGCACGGTTGATCGAGGGGCTGAAGGCGAGGGGGCTTTATGAACGCACAATGCTGGTCGTGGTGTCGGATCACGGCATGGCCGCGACCTCGCCGGATCGGGTCGTGTGGATCGACGACATCATCGATCCGGCTGCGCTGAAGATCGGCTATGGCGGAGCGGTCCTGACCGCCGATCCGGCGCCGGGCCGCGAGGCCGAGGTGCAGCTGAAGCTGGTCGGACGCCATCCGCATATGGAATGCTGGAACAAGGCCGATGTGCCGGCGCGGCTGGTCTATGGATCCAACCCGCGCGTGGCGCAGATCGTCTGTCTGGTCGAGACTGGCTGGTTGACGGCGACGCGGGATCGGCCGGTGACGCGGGCGGGCGGCGCTCACGGTTATGACAATCAGGCGCCGGAGATGGCGGCGATCTTCATCGCCCATGGGCCGGGCGTGGTCGCCGGGCGTCGGCTGACCGATATGGACAGTGTCGATGTGCAGCCTTTCCTAGCGCGGATGCTCGGTATCGCGGCGCCGGCCGGCGACGGGCGGGCGCAAGACACCTTGCCCGTCACCATGCCCTGATGGGGTGATTGGCGAGCCGACGATTTGAGCGCACACTGGTCGCCAGAGGGAGAGGGGCGAAGATGCGCAAAAGTCTATGGGTCGCGACGGTTTCGGTCGCCTGTCTGATTGCGCCCGTGGCGGTCGCCGACGCCACGGCGACGGCGGCGACCGTGGCCCTGATCACCAATCCGCAGGTCTGCGGCCGGGTCGGCGCCGTCGGCGATGTCCTGCCGACACGCGACATGGTCATGGCCCCGGGCTTCGGCGACGAGGGCTTCGCGGTTGATACGCAGAACCCCGAGGCCCAGGCCTGGTTCGACCATGGCGTGCGGCTGCGCTGGGCGTTCGAGCATTCGGAATCGGTGCGGGCGTTCAGGAAGGCGAGGCAGTTGGACCCGTCGTGCGGCATGTGCGCCTGGGGCGAGGCCTGGGCGATCGGGCCGAACCTGAATGGCGGCGGCGGCGATCCCGAATCGATCGCTACAGGCCTGCGCGTTGCACGTGACGCGCGGCGTCTGGCCCGAGACGCCACGCCGATGCAGCGGCAGATGATCGACGCCCTGATCCAGCGCTATTCCGGCAAGGAGAAGACCCGCGCCTTGCGTTACGCCCGCGCCATGGACCGGATCGCAAAGCGTCACGCCGACGACGTATCGGTCGCCTCGATCACCGCCGACGCCTGGATGCTCCAGCCCGAGGGCGAATGGTGGGACAAGGACGGCAAGGCGACCGATCCGGCCGTCACCCGCGCCATGGCGATCCTGGAGCACGCCCTGAAGGTGAAGCCGAACGATCCGGGCGCCATTCACCTGTATATCCACCTGACCGAATGGTCGGACGATCCGCACAGGGCGCTGGCCTATGGCGAGCGGCTGGCCCTGCTGGCGCCGGGCGCCAGCCATCTGGTGCACATGCCGTCGCACACCTTCTATCGGGTCGGGCGCTACAAGGATGCGATGATGTCCAACGTCAACGCCGTGGCGCTGGACAAGAGCTACGACCAACTGGTCGGCCCGCCAGGCGGCATTCGCGGCATGCGGCTGCATGCTCACAACATCCATTTCGGCATGGGCGGCGCCTTGATGGCGGGCGGGGCCGAGCGGGGGCTGGAGCTGGCCGACTGGTATATGGCGACCTATCCGCAGCTGGCGGGACCGCCCGAGGCGGGCGAGGACGGCTATGTCGTCTATCGTCAGGTTATGGCGGCGGACGCCTATGCGCTTTACGGCCGGTTCGGATCGGACGCCCAAGTCGCGGCGCTGGCCGAACCAGACGTGGGCCGTCCGCTGATGCGGGTCGGTTGGCGCTATGCACGGGGCGAGGCGGCGGCGCGGCGCGGCGATGCGGCGGCCGTTCGGGTCGAGGCCCAGGCCATCGCCGGCCTGCTGGCGGACAAGGCGTTCAAGGGCCCGATGGCGGATCGTCAGACCGGTTTCGCCGAACTGTTCCAGAATGTGCTAGAAGGCCGCGCGGCCATGATCGATCAAGACTATCCCGCCGCCATCGCCGCCTATGGCCGGGCGGCGGCGATCCAGGCCATGGCGCCCGAGGGCGGCGATCCGCCGATGATCTGGTATCCGACGCGCCGAAGCCTGGCCGCCGCCATGCTGGCGTCCGGCGATGCGGCGGGCGCCAAGGCCAAGATCGGCGAACTGCTGAAGGATTGGCCGAACGACCCGTACAGCTACTACGTCCTCTACCGCGCCGAACAGGCGCTGGGCGACGAGACAGCGGCCAATGACGCCCTGCGCCACGCCGGCGTCGAATGGATCGGCGGACAGATGAGTTTGGCCGAGGCCTGACGCCTCGGCCGCAGGTTGGTCAGCGCTTCGCTGCTTCGATCAGTTTGCCGATCTCGGCCGGGTCGATGCCGGGGCTGGCCTTGCCGTTGACGAAGAAGGTCGGCGTGCCGCGCAGGCGCAGGGCGGCGGCCGTGGTGTGGATGTCGGCGATGTGGCGCGTGGTGTCGGGCGCGGCGATCGCGGCCTTGGCGCGGGCCATGTCCACGCCATGCGCCGCCAGGATGGCGTCGATCGCTTCGATCGACAGCGCCCGCTCGGTCATCAGGGCGTCATAGACCTCCAGATACTTGCCCTGCTGGTGCGCGGCCAGGGCGGCGCGGGCGGCATATTGGGAGGTGATGTCGTCGCCACGGTCCAGGATGGGCCAGTCCTTGAAGACGAAGCGGACCTCCGGATGGGCGGCCATCAGAGCGCGATAGTCGTGGGCCACGGCCTTGCAGCCGGGGCAGCGGAAGTCGAAGAATTCGATCACCGTGACCTTGGCGTTCGCTGGACCGAAGGCCGGATCGCGGGCGTCGGGCGCCAGGAGGCCGGCGTTGGCGGCGGCGGCCTGGTTCGTCTCCTCGACGGCGGCCTCTGCGTCCTTGGTCTGAAGCGCCATCTGCGCCTCCTGCAAGACCTCGGGATGCTCCAGCAGATACGCACGCACGTTCGATCCGCCGGTCAGATAGGGCGCGGCAGAAAAGCCCAGCGCGATGACCGACAGGCCCAGGGCCAGATAGCCGGCGCGGCCGCCGCTGAGCCAGGCAGGCTTGGCGGTCTTGGTTTCAGGCGCAGGCGTGGGGGCGTGGTCGGTCATTCAGGCTCGCAGTCGGCGGTAAGGTCAGTTGAGGGTGGCGGGCCGGCGCGCGGCGTCGCGGCGGTCCAGGTCGTTGAGATCGTCGGGCGTGGCGCCCGAGGCCAGGACGATATCGACGGCGCGTCGCCATTCGATTGAACCGGGATCCAGCATGGAGCGGGCGCGCAGGGCGAATTGGGTGGCCTGTTTCTCGTCCCCGCCGGCGAAATAGTACTCCGCCGAGGCCAGGCGCGCCTCGCCCTCCTTGCCTTGCGAAGCATAAGCCTGGGCCAGCAGTCGCCAGGCCATGGTGTTGTCCTTCTCGGCGACGACGGCGTGTTTCAGCTGATCGATGGCCTCGTCCAGCTTGGCCTTGTCGTTGGTCTCGATCAGGGCGTGGGCGAGGTTGACGCGCAGCAGGGGGGCGTCGGGCTTCAGGCGGACCGCCTCGCGGTGGGCGGCGACGGCCTCGGCCGGGCGGCCTTCCTCGAACAGGATCTGGCCCTTCAGTTCCTGGAAATAGGGGTTGTTCACGTCGCCCGCGATCAGGGCATCCACCGCCGTCAGGGCCTTGTCTGTCTGGCCGTCGCGATACCAGGCGATGGTGCGGGCGTAGCGGCCGGGCAGGGAGGTGTCGGTCGATGGATAGTCGCGCAGGGTGGCGTTCGGCGCATCCATGAAGGCGTGGATCTTGGCCAGGATCAGCGCGTGCTGCGCCATACGTTCGGGGCTGTCGCGATGGTCGTAGTGCGGCTGTTCCTGCACGTAGCGACGCAGGCTTTCGATCCGGTTCGACGACAGGGGGTGGCTGCGGAAATAGGGATAGCGGCGGGCGTCGGAGAAGACCTCCTGCGAGCGGAAGTTCTCAAAGAAAGACACCAGTCCGGCGCCGGATTCACCGGCCGCCTCCAGCGCCCGCGCGCCGGAGATGTCGGCCTCGCCTTCCTGGCTCTGCATATAATGCAGCGCGCCAAGAGCGCCGAAATACTGGCTGGAGCCCAGCAGGGCCACGCCTGCGTCCGGCGCGCCGGCGGCGATCGCCAGGGCGCCCAGCGCCATCGTCATGAACATCGGCTGTTTGCTGGCGTTCTCGGCCCCGTCGCGCAAGGTGTGGCGGTTCTTGATGTGGCCCGCCTCGTGCGCCATCACGCCCAGCAGTTCACCGGGCGTCTTGGTGCGCAGGATCAGGCCGGTGTTGACGCCCATGATCCGGCCGCGTGTCGCAAAGGCGTTCAGGTCGTTGTCGTTGACCAGCAGGACTTCGATGTCGTTCGGGTTCAGCCCCATGGCTACGAAGACAGGGTCGGCCCATTCGCGCACGATGCCCTCGACCTCGGTGTCGCGGATCAGGCTTTGC
This sequence comes from Brevundimonas sp. Leaf280, assembly GCF_001422455.1. NCBI lineage: Bacteria > Pseudomonadati > Pseudomonadota > Alphaproteobacteria > Caulobacterales > Caulobacteraceae > Brevundimonas > Brevundimonas sp. Leaf280. The sequence continues at coordinate 31,679 of NZ_LMNC01000002.1, forward strand.
GCGGAGGCCTGGCCGGCGACGGAAACAGCCATCAAGGCCGTCGCCGCCAGAACGCGGGATGCAGATCGGGGAAGCCATCTCATGGCTCTACTCCAACAACGACCGGCCCCCGCCTGTATCCAGACAGTCTAATCGTGACCGATCAGCGGCGCCACCACCCGCGCTTGGGCTTTTCGGGCGGTGCGACGATCTGATTCGGATCTTCGGCGATGATCGCCTCGACATCCACCTCGGGCGTCGGCGCCACGAACGGCTCGGCCAGGACGGCCGGCTGGGGTTCGGCCGAAACGGGCGGGGCGACCGGCGCGGCAGGCTGCTCGACCGGGACGACCTCGGCCGGTTCGGCGGCCAGCGCCTCGTGGGGCGTCACGTCCAGCTCTACCGGCGCGCCTTGGACCGTGGCTTCGTTCGGCTCAATGGCGGTGTCGGGATGCGGTTCGGTCGCGATCTCGACATTGGCGCTGGCCGACTTGCGGCGCACGCGACGACGCTGAGGTTCGGGCGCGATGGCCGGGGCGGCTGGCTCGACGGCCTCGGTCGGCTCAACCATGACGGCCATCGGCGTCTCGGGCGAGCCGTCGGGCGGCATGCCTTCGTTGGTGGCGCGGTTCTCGACCTTGATCTCGTGGCTGACGGGACCGTCGCCACGGCCGCGACCGCGACGACGGCGACGACGCGAACGGCCGCCTTCCTCGCCGGAGCCTTCGCCAGCCCCGTTATTGGCGACGACGACATCCAGGCCTTCGATCTCGGACTTAGCAACAGCGGGGCGTTCAGCTCGCTCGGGGCGCTCGCCGCGTTCCGGACGACCTTCCGAGCGGCCAGGGTTCAGCGGGTCGAACCAGACATAGGGGTCGTCCAGCGACGGCGTGCGGCCGCGAACCCAGGTGTAGACGTCGCGCTCGCCATCCTCGCGGACGCGGCGACCGCCACGGCGGCCACGGCGACGGCGGCGGCCGTTTTCGTCTTCCTCATCGTCCGAGGCGTCGTCAGCGCTGACCGTATCGACGGCCTCGACGTCGGAGGTTTCCTCGTCGCGACGACCGCCGCGACGGCGACGGTTGCGCCCACGACCGCGATCGCGACCGCCTTCATGACGTTCCGAACGTTCGCGCGGTTCGTCGTCGTCGCTGTCTTCGCGGTCCAGGGATTCGACCGTGTCGTCATCGTCGTCGGCGATGATCTCCTCGTCGTCGTCCTCATCCTCGTCTTCGTACAGCGAGGCGTCGAAGTCGTCGTCGAGGTTGGGCATCTCGATCTCGGGCGCGACGAAGTCCTCGTTCGTCTCGGTGCGCTCGATATTGTGTTCGCCCTGACCCAGGCTGTCGTCGATCTGGACGATGACGTTCAGGCCGCGACGTTCCAAGAGCGACTGCAGATAGGCGCGCTTGTGGTTCAGGATGTACAGGCCAACGGCGGTGCAGACCTTCAGCACCAGGACGCCCGCGCCGTTCTTGCCGGCCTCGATGTCGACCGCGCGCAGGGTCATCAGGGCGGCGGATTCGGCCGAGCGGATGCGGCCCGTGCCCTGGCAGTGCGGGCAGGCCTCGGTCGCGCCCTCGATCACGCCCAGGCGGCGACGCTGGCGGCTGATTTCCATCAGGCCGAAGGGCGAGATGCGGCCCATCTGGATGCGGGCGCGGTCGGAGGACAGCGCCTCCTTCAGCACGCGCTCGACGGCGCGGTTGTTCTTGCCCTCATCCATGTCGATGAAGTCGATGACGACCAGGCCGGCGAGGTCGCGCAGGCGCAGCTGGCGGGCGGCTTCCTCGGCCGCTTCCATATTGGTCTTGAACGCCGTCTGCTCGACGTTGCGTTCCTTGGTGGCGCGGCCCGAGTTGACGTCAATGGCCACCAGGGCCTCGGTCTGGTTGATCACCAGATAGCCGCCGGACTTCAGCGGCACGACCGGCTGATGGATCTGCGTCAGCAGTTCCTCGATGCCATTGGCCGCGAACAGGGGCCGCGAGCCGCGATACAGGTGAACCTTCTTGGCCTGCGCCGGCATCAGCACGCGCATGAAGTCGCGCGCTTCCTTGAAGCCCTCGACGCCCTCGACCTGGATGCCGTCGAAATCCTTGTCGAACATGTCGCGCACGGCGCGGCGGACCAGGTTCTCTTCCTCGTAGATCACCGAGGGGGCGTGAGAGGCGAGGGTGGTCTCGCGGATCGTTTCCCACAGGCGCAGCAGATATTGATAGTCGCGCTTGATCTCGGCCTTGGTGCGCTTGGCGCCCGCCGTGCGGATGATCAGGCCCATGCCCTTGGGCACTTCCAGGGCCGAGACGGCGCTCTTCAGGCGACGACGGTCAGAGGTGTTCGTGATCTTGCGCGAAATGCCGCCGCCCTTGCCGGTGTTAGGCATCAGCACGCAGTAGCGGCCGGCCAGCGACAGCCAGGTGGTCAGGGCCGCGCCCTTGGCGCCGCGCTCGTCCTTGACGACCTGGACCAGCAGGATCTGGCGGCGCTTGATGACGTCCTGGATCTTGTAGCGACGCATCAGGCGGCGCTTCAGCCGCTCTTCGTCGGCCAGCGCCGATTCGGGGTCGACGTCATCGCCGGTCGATTCGCGGTCGAGATCGTCTTCGTCCTCATCGTCATGCGCCTCGGCCATGATGGCTTCGCGGTCGGCGACGGGGATCTGGTAGTAGTCGGGGTGGATTTCGTTGAAGGCGAGGAAGCCGTGGCGATTGCCGCCGTATTCAATGAAGGCGGCCTGCAGGCTGGGCTCTACGCGAGTGACCTTGGCGAGGTAGATGTTGCCGCGAAGCTGGCGCTTCGCACGGGATTCGAAATCGAATTCCTCAATCTTGCGCCCGTCCACGATGGCGACCCGGGTCTCCTCGGGATGCGCCGCATCGATCAGCATTGTCTTTGACATGGAAAGTCTCTCTCTGGCGCGCGCAGGCCGACCGTCCCGGATCTCCGGACAGGGTCATGGCGGCTCGCCGAATGAAGGTGAGGGCCGGCGCGCGCGACATCCCCTCGCCGAGAACGGCGAAGAAGGCTTGATCAAGCCGTTGGGGAACGCAGGCGGAAAGGCCCATTAAGTCGTCGGTCCTGAACCGGGCGCGCCAATCCCTTGGGAAGGCCGCGTCCCTGGTCCGCTCTTCGAACCATCGGCCAGGCCGGGGCGGTTCTAGGATTGGTGAAAGTCAACGCCGCGAGGAGGGCGCGCCAAGATTCGCAGAGGCGAAATCGGCGCGATCGGTTCGCGAGCGGTCACAGCATAGTCTTGCAACGGGAGAATTAAAAGGCGCTCGCCTTAACCCCCTGAATACGAGCCTCTGTCATGATGGGGTTCAAGTAGGCTTAAACCGGGTTCGCCGACGCAGATGAGCGGTCGCGTTTTGACAGGTCTGATGCGCTGGGGCGCGAAGGAGTGGGCGATGACCGCCCTGGCCTTCGTGGTCATCTGCATGGGCGGTCTGTCCGCAACGCGCGGTTTCGCCTGGGGCGCGCAGGGCGATGTGTTGGCGGTGCGCTTCGGCGCCGATGGCGATCGGACCCGCGTCGTCATCGATCTGGACAAGACGGCGCAAGGACGCGTCATCGACGCGGGCGGCGAAGGCCGGGTGGTGCTGGCCCTCAGCGGTGTTGCGCCAGGGCGTGGTCTAAACGGTGGCGGTTCGGGCCTAGTGCGCTCTTATGAAGTTACGTCGTCCGGCGGTTCGTCGCGAGTTCAGCTAGAACTGGCGCGCGGCAGCGAGATCGAACGGCGCTTCCTGCTGCCGCCCGGCGACGGGGTCAGCCATTATCGTTATGTCGTGGACCTGAAGGCGACGGGAGCCGCCGCGCGCGCCTCGACCACGCCGGCGCCGCGCGCCAGCGCGCCGCCGCGCCGCGCTGAACGCCCCCTGATTGTCATCGACGCCGGCCATGGCGGCAATGATCCGGGCGCCAGCGGCGCAAGCGCCCAGGAAAAGCAGGTTACGTTGGCCGCCGCCCTGGCGTTGAAGGCCGAGCTTGAGAAGAACGGCCGCTATCGCGTGCGCCTGACGCGGACCGACGACCGCTATGTCGACCTTTATCGCCGTGTCTCCATCGCGCGTCAGGCCGACGCCGATCTGTTCATTTCCTTGCATGCCGACGCCGGCGCCGATCCGGCGCTGCGCGGGGCCAGCGTCTATACCTTGTCGGAGCAGGGCGCCGGCCGCGCCGTGCGCGAGTTCACACGCGGCGACAACTGGCATCGCGAGCTGCATCTGCCGGGCCGTGATCCGTCGGTGGATCGCATCCTGCTCGACATGACCCAGCGCGCGACCCAGAACCGCTCGGCCCAGTTCGCGCGTGTCCTGCTGACCCATTTGGAGGGCTCGGACCATCCTCTCTTGCGCCGCAGCCATCGCGATGCGGGCCTGGCTGTCCTGTTGGCGCCCGACGTGCCGGCCGTGCTGCTGGAAATGGGCTTCATCACAAACCCCGAGGACGAGCGGCTTCTGACCGACGAGCGCGCGCGCCGTCGCCTGATGAAGTCGGTGGCGGACGGGATTGATCGCTATTTCCGCGAACCGTCGAGCCCGATGATGGCCGCCACGAACAGCCAGGCCGCTGGTCAGCCCTGATCCGGCGCAACCAAGCCGGCCGTCGCCGGTTTTCGGACCATGAAAAAAGCGATTGTCACGGGCGGATCGGGCCTGATCGGAACGGGCGTCTGTAAGGCCTTGCTGGCCAACGGATGGGAAGTCGCCTCCTTCGACCTGAAGCCGGGAGAGGGCGAAGCGCGTCATATCGACTGCGATTTGGGTGATGAGGACTCGGTCAAACAAGCGTTTGAGACGCTGGGCTGGTCGTCGTTGGAGCTGCTGGTCAACAACGGGGGCATCGCCGACCCGGTGAACGGCCCGCTGGCTAAGCTGTCGCTAGCGGACTGGCGCAAGACCATCGACAGCCATCTGACCGGCGCCTTTTTGATGAGCCGCGCCGCCATTCCGATGCTGAACGAGGGCGGCGCCATCGTGAACATGATCTCGACGCGCGCCTTCATGTCCGAGCCGCACACCGACGCCTATGCGGCGTCCAAGGGTGCGCTGTTCGCCCTGACACACGCCCTGGCGATTAGTGAAGGCCCTCGAATCCGCGTGAATGCCATTGCGCCCGGCTGGATTTCGGATGGCGAGGATCTGCGTTCTGTCGATCACGAACAGCACCCGGTCGGCCGCGTCGGCCGCGCCGAGGATATCGCCGGTGCTGTGCTCTATCTCGCCGAAGCGAGTTTCGTGACGGGCCAGGTGCTGACTGTGGACGGCGGCCTGACACGCAAGATGATCTACGCCGACTAGGCCGTCAGGCCAGACCGGCCTTTTTCAGCGTCTTCCACGCCTTGATCACGCGTTGCAGCTTGGCCTCGGCGCTGCGGTCGCCGCTGTTGGTGTCGGGGTGAAACCGCTTCAGCAGCTCGTGATACTGAGCCTTGATCTTCGCCTTGTCGGCGCCCGGATCCAGATCGAGGTCGGCCAAGGCGGCGCGTTCCAGCTTGCCGATGCGGCGGTCCTCGGTCGCGGACTGCGGCGCCTGATCGCCCTTGCGACCGAAAAGGCCGAAGCTGTCGCGCCATGAGCCGGCGCCGGTGGTGTTCGAGGTGCCCATCTTGGCGGCGAAGGCGGCGGCCTCGCGCGTGAACTTGCCGGCCTGCATCTCCCAGGTCGGGCGCCCGCCAGTCATGGCCTCGTTTTCCTGGGCGGCGCGGATCTGGCCTTCGCTCATGCCGGCGTAGAAGTTCCAGCCTTTGTTGTACTCGCCGGCGTGCGGCTGGCAGAATTCGTAGAAGTCGTTCAGCCGCTCGCGCGACTTGGGCGCCTTGGCCGCAGCAGCCCGGCGACAGTCGGGCCACTGGCACGGCTTTTCGCCGGGCTTGAGGTGAAGGACGTCGGCTTTCGCCGCCTCTTCCTCTGGCTTGGGCGGCTTCACCCGAATGTCGGTGAAGCGCGGCTTGTATTGAAAGGAGGCGGACATCAGCCGAAGTGTAAGCCCGATTGGGACAGCATCAAGGAATCGATCATGTCTGAAGGCCCGGTGGCGACGATTATTCGTGCAAAACTGACGGCAGGGCTATCGCCCGAGCGTCTGGAGGTCGAGGACGACAGCTGGCGCCACGCCGGACATCATCATGAAGGCGGAATGGACGCCGAGCCTGGCGGAGAAAGCCACTTCAATCTGGTGATCGTGTCCGCCGCTTTCCAGGGGCAATCGCGGCTGGCGCGACAGCGCGCGGTCAACGCGCTGTTGAAGGACGAGATGGCCGGACCGGTCCACGCCCTTTCGATCAAGGCGCTGACGCCGGAGGAGGCAGGCTGAGCGAAAGAACTGCGTTCACATCGTCTTAGAACCTTCGTCTTAGCGTCATCCGACCAAACAGAACGTGGGGATCTGGGCTTATGGTGGAATCCGATGGCGTCGTGAAGGCGCTCGAAGGCGAACAACGCGCCGGAGACGCGGCCCAGGCGCTGACCGCCATCCTGCAGACGCAGTATCTCCGCTACATGATCATCGCCTCGTGGGCCGTGGGTCTGCTGGGCACGGTGGGCTTGTGGCCGGCGCTTCTGTGGTTCGGCGGCACGCTGGCGGCCGGGTCGCTGCGGGGACTTGTCGAACACCGTCTGAGCCATCGCGTCGGCACCAACTGGGGCGTGATCTTCCCGATCGTGGCCACGGTAACGACCGGCGCCTGGGCCATTGCGCCTCTGATGGCCTGGTTCTCGCCCACCGAGTTCGGACGGCCCCTGGCCCTCGCCCTGCTGATTTCCGGCTATGTGCTGGTCTTCGCCCAGCTTCGCAGCTCGCCGCGTCAGGCCCTGATCATCTCTTCGCCCTACGGTGCGGCCGCGACGATCATTCTGTTCAGCCTGTGGGGCACCAACGCCTTCTGGTCGATGCTGGCTGTCCTGCCGTTCACGGCGGCGGGTCTATTCGTGCTGGTGACCATGACCTTGCTGCGCGAAGACCGCATCCGGGCCTTCCAGTCGCACCAAGCGCATCTGATCGAGGAACTGGAAGCGGCCCGCGACAAGGCCAATGCCGCCAATGACGCCAAGTCGAACTTCCTGGGCGTGATCTCGCACGAGCTGCGCACCCCGATGAACGGCGTGCTGGGCGCGGCCCAACTGCTCAGCGCGACGCGACTGGAGACGACGCAGCGCGAATATCTGTCGATCATCCGCAACTCCGGCGACAATCTGTTGTCGCTACTGAACGACATCCTCGACATGACCAAGATCGAGGCGGGCAAGATGAACTTCGAGGTCGTCGATATCGTCATCGACGGTTTGAACAAGCGCATCACCGGCCCGTTCGAGGCCCAGGCCGAAGCCAAGGGCCTGACGTTCGTCACGACCGTGGAGGGCGAGATTCCGACGGTGGTGCGCGGCGATCCGCTGCGCGTCTGTCAGGTCGTGCAGAACCTGCTGTCCAATGCGGTCAAGTTTACCGAGGCCGGCGAGATCCACTATCTCGTGCGCGGACACCGCGTATCGGATCAGCGCGTGCGGTTCGAATTCGTCGTCCAGGACAGCGGTGCGGGCATTGCCGCGTCCGATCTGGAGCGGCTGTTCATGCCCTTCACCCAGGTCGATACCTCGTCGACCCGGCGCTTTGGCGGCACGGGTCTGGGCCTGACCATCGCACGGCGCATGGCCAACATCATGGGCGGCGATATTACGGTGACGTCCAAGCTCGCCGAGGGCTCATGCTTTACCCTGGAGATCGAGGCCGAGGTGGTGGAATGGGCCAAGCCCGTCGCGGCGGCCGAGGTTCATGCCGAGATCGAAGGCGGCGAATCGCTGCGTGTCCTGGTGGTCGAGGATCATCCGGTGAACCGCATGATCCTGGAGGCCTGGATGAGCTCGGCCAGCCACGTCACTTCGACGGCCGAAAATGGTCAGGTCGCGGTCGATATCGCCAAGGACCAGCCGTTCGACCTGATCATCATGGATGTGAACATGCCGGTGATGGACGGACTGACCGCGACCCGCATGATCCGCGAAGGCGGCCAGAACGCCGGCACCCCCATCGTGGTCCTGTCCGCCTCGGCGCGTCATGAGGATCACGAGGCCGGTCTTCAGGCCGGCGCCGACGCCTATCTGAACAAACCGATCGATTTCGGCGCTCTGGCCGCCCTGATGGGTCGCGTCAGCGGCGGTCGCGAGGCAGTTGCGCAAATGGCGCTGCCTTCGTCGGAGGCCTCCGTCGCCGCCTGATTGCGGCCGCGACGTGTCCACCAGATGAACCTTAGCCACTGGCGGCGGTTCAGACACGCCTCAGCCGCCGTGCTCCATAACTGCGCTCAAGTCGAAACTCTTCGGCGCAGATGGAGCAACGATAATGAGAAAGATCCTCACCGCCACGATGGCCGCCCTGATCGCCACGACCGCTCTGGGCGCCGCCGGCGCTGCCTCGGCCCAGTCGCGCGGCGATCACCGCTATGAGCAGCGCGAAGACCGTCGCGATCATCGCCAGGACCGTCGGGACGACCGCCGCGAATTCCGTCAGGACCAGCGCCAAGACCGTCAGGAATATCGCCAGGAACAACGCGCCTACGCTCGTTGGCAGCGGGCTGAGCGTCGCTACAACGCTCCGCGATATGCCCCGCCGCGCGGCTATGCAGTTCGGACCTGGAGCTATGGCCAGCGGATGCCGTCCTACTACCGGACCAACGCCTATGTGGTGAATGACTATAACCGCTATGGCCTGCGTGCGCCGCCCCGTGGCTACCAATACGTCCGCAGCGGTAATGACGTGGTGCTCGCCGCCGTCGCCGGCGGCCTGATCACCGCCGTGATCGCCGGCCTGTTCAACTGATCCGCCAAGGATTTGAGATGCGCCCCGGAGGGAAACCTCCGGGGCGTTTTTCGTTCTGAAGAGGACGGCGACGCTTCTGGCGCCCAAGATGGATGACGATGCGCGCCTTCGCCGAGCTACTGGACCGCCTGTCCCTGACGGCCTCGCGCAACGCCAAGCTGGTGCTGGTGCGCGATTATCTGAGGGCGACGCCTGATCCCGATCGGGGATGGGCGCTGGCGGCCCTGACCGGCGACCTGACGTTCGACGCGGCCAAGCCGGCCATGATCCGAAAGGCGGTCGAGGGGCGGGTCGACAGCGTGCTGTTCGGCTGGTCCTACGACTATGTGGGGGATCTGGCGGAGACGGTGGCCTTGATCTGGCCCGTGACGCCCGACCACCGGCCGAACCGCGAGCCCGAATTGGCCGAGGTCGTTGAAGCGCTAAGGACCGCGACCCGGACGGAGGTGCGCGGTCTTCTGGAGGGTTGGCTGGATGCGCTGGAGCCGAAAGGGCGCTGGGCGCTGCTGAAGCTGATGACCGGCGCCTTGCGCGTAGGCCTGTCGGCACGGCTGGCCAAGACGGCGGCGGCCATGATGCGCCCGGACGCGGTGATGGCGCCGCCTTCGCCGGAGGGTGACGAGGCGCAGATGACCCTGGAGGCCCTCGACGCCTCGGCCATCGAGGAGGTCTGGCACGCGGTTGAGCCGCCCTACGCCGACCTGTTCGTCTGGCTGGAGGGCAGGGCGGAGCGGCCCAGCCCGGATGCGCCCGGCCGATTCCGACCTGTCATGCTGGCTGTCGCCATCGATGAAGCCTTGGACCTGCCCAAATTGTCGCCGGCCGACTACGCGGCCGAATGGAAGTGGGACGGCATTCGGGTGCAGGCTGTGCTGGAGGGCGAGGTCCGCAAGCTCTATTCGCGCACGGGCGACGAGATTTCAGCCGCCTTTCCCGATGTGATGGAGGCCCTGGCGTTTCAGGGCGCGATCGATGGCGAGCTGATCGTCTGGCGCGACGGGGCGGTCGCGCCGTTCGGGGACCTTCAGCAGCGGCTGAATCGCAAGTCGGTCGACGCCAAGGCGATGCAGGCCTTCCCGGCGGCGGTCGTCGCCTATGACCTGCTTGCCGAGGATGGCGAGGATTTGCGTGGCCTGCCGCTGCGCGAGCGTCGGGCGCGGCTGGAGACCTTGGTCGCTGGTCATACCGGCGAGCGACTGCATCTGTCGCCGGTGGTCGATTATGCCGATTGGGATCAGTTGGCGCGGTTGCGTGCCGATCCGCCGGTCGGGGCGGCGGCAGAGGGGCTGATGCTGAAACGTTGGGACAGCCCCTATCTGGCGGGGCGACCCAAGGGGCCGTGGTTCAAGTGGAAGCGCGACCCGCACGTCATCGACGCCGTCATGATGTACGCCCAGCGGGGGCATGGGAAACGCTCCAGCTTCTATTCCGACTACACCTTCGGCGTCTGGACGCCGGAAGGCGCGCTGACGCCGGTGGGCAAGGCCTATTTCGGCTTTACCGACGAGGAGTTGAAACAGCTCGACAAGTTCGTGCGCGATCACACCATCGACCGGTTCGGGCCGGTGCGGTCTGTGCGAGCCGAGCGGGACTTCGGCCTGGTGCTGGAGATCGCCTTCGAAGGGCTGAATCGCTCGACCCGGCACAAGTCGGGCGTGGCCATGCGTTTTCCGCGCGTCAGCCGCATTCGCTGGGACAAGCCGGCGCGAGAGGCCAACACCATCGACGACGTGATGGACCTGCTGGACGCCATTGAAAGCGGCGGCGGACGGATCGCAAAGGCCTGAAATCGGGCTTTCAGGGGTTCCAATCGTCGCATCAGGCGTTAGACCCGGCCTATGTCTTCGCCTCTCCCCACCGATGTCGCCGAAGCGGTCGCCGCAGGGCGTAAGGCCGTTTCGATCGACGCTGCCGTGATCGCCAAGCTGACCGACATGGCCGGTGATTTCGCGATCAATCTGACGATCGCCATCCTGATCTTCGTCCTCACGGTCTTTGCGGCGAAGTGGGCGGCGCGGGCGGCGCGCAATACCCTGTCGCGGGTCAAGGGCTTCCGTCACGACCCGACGGTCCTGAGCTTTGCGGTTCAGGTGGTGCGGGTGGTGGTCTTTATCATCGGCATGATCGCCGTGCTTCAGCGCCTGGGCGTTCAGACGACCTCGATCATCGCCGTGCTGGGCGCGGCGTCCTTGGCGGTGGGTCTGGCGTTGCAGGGCACGTTGTCGAACGTGGCGTCGGGGATCATGCTGCTGGTGCTGCGGCCCTACCGGGTCGGCGACGTGGTCGATGTCGGCGGGATGAGCGGCACGGTACAGCGACTGGACCTGTTCACGACCCAACTGTCCAACGCCAACAACCACAAGATCGTCATTCCGAACTCCAAGGTCCTGAGCGACCCGCTGACCAATCTGACCGGCCAGCAGACGCGCCGGATCGAGATCAACTTCACGGTCGGCTATGGCGACGATCTGAACCAGGCGCGTTGCGTGCTGGCGGACATGGCCGCCGCACACGAAAAGGTGCTGCACGATCCCCATCCGTGGACCGGCGTGACGGGCCTGCTGGACAGCTCGGTGCAGGTGACGCTGCACGCCTGGGTCAAGGTCGGCGACTGGTGGCAGACCCAGGCCGACCTGATGCAGGGCGGCAAGGAGGCGCTGGACGCCGCCGGCATCGAGATACCGTTCCCGCATCAGGTGGCCGTGCCCTATGGCGATGAGGATGTGGCGCCGGTCGTGCGCGTCCGCACGGTCGATGACGATACGGCCGATCTGAAGGCGACGAACCGTTGATGCGTTACGATTTCGGCTCCGACAACACCGCCGGCATGGCGCTGAGCGCCATCGAAGGCCTGGTGCGCGCCAACAAGGGATTCGCCCGCGCCTATGGCGCAGACGAGGTCACCGCCCGCGCCGCCGACCAGATTCGCCAGCGGTTGGATGCCGACGCCGAGGTGCGGTTTGTATTCAGTGGGACGGCGGCCAACGCCATCGCCCTGTCGATGCTGGCCCAACCCTATGAGGCGGTGCTGGCGCACCATGCGGCGCACATCTGCACAGACGAGACGGGCGCGCCGGGCTTCTTCGGTCACGGCGTCGGCCTGATCGGCTTGCCGGGCTTCTCGGGCAAGATCGATCCATTGGCCCTGCAGGCGCAGTTGGGCGAACCCGAAGTGGGGCATCGTCAGCCGCCCGCCGCCCTGTCGCTGACACAGGCCACGGAATATGGCTCGGTCTATACCGAGGAAGAACTGCGCCACCTGATCGAACCGGCCAAGGCGCTGGGCTACGGCGTTCACATGGACGGAGCGCGCCTGACCAATGCGGTCGCCGCCGGTTTCGACCTGAAGGACATTCCGCGCCTAGGCGTGGACGTGCTGGTGTTCGGCGGGGCCAAGGCGGGCGCCAACTGCGCCGAGGCGATCGTGCTGTTCGACAAGAGCCTGGCGCGGCGATTGGACAATCGGCTGAAACAAGCGGGCCAGACGTCATCCAAGACGCGTCTGTTGTCGGGCCCGATGCTAGGGTTGCTGGAAAGCGGCGATTGGGAATCGGGCGGCGCCCATGCCAATCTGATGGCGCAGCGACTGGCGGCGGGCATCGCGGGGCGGTCGCCCTTCGTCCTGGCCCATCCGGTGGAGGCGAACGCCGTCTTCGTGCGGATGCCGCCAGAGGCGCATGCCCGCCTGAATGAAATGGGCTGGGCCTGCTACGCCTTCGATGACGGTTCGGTGCGCTTCGTCTGTTCATGGGCGACGCAGGAAGCGGCCGTGGACGAGTTGATCGAGGCGGTCGCCGGTCTGGGCTGAGCGACTAATCCCCGTTCGCGCGCCAGCGTGGCCTTTCCCCGGTCGCAATGGGTTTCCATATGCGCATCATGGCGATGCGAGGCGAACGCTCCGGCGGCAGGCGTGACCCGATGGTCAAGGCGCAGCAGGCAGGGAGCACACAGGACAAGACGGACGGACCCCCGACGCTGACGGCGTTGGCGGACCTTGCGCGGCTGGTCGCCCGTTCAGGCGCACCGCACCTGAAACTGCGGCTGATCTCGGCCATCCTGCTGACGCTGGCGGGCAAGGGGCTGGGCGTCATGGCGCCGCTGGTGCTGGGTGCGGCGGTCAACCGTCTGGCGGCGGGGCAGGGTGCCGCGACCGCCGTCGGCCTGGGCTTTGCGGCCTACGCCATCGGCTGGACGCTTGTTCGGTTCCTGTCGGCGGCCTCGCCCCTGATCTCCGACGTGGTGTTCGCGCCGGTGCGTGCCGCCGCCCAGCGCGCGACGGCGGCCGAGGCCTTCGCCCATGCGCTGAGCCTGTCGCTGGATTTTCACCAGACCAAGCGCTCAGGCGCCCTGTCGCGGACGATGGACCGGGGATCGCGCGCGGTCGATTTCCTGCTGCGCATCCTGGCCTTCAACTTGGTTCCGACGGGGGTGGAGCTGGTGCTGGCGGCCGGGGTGCTGGGCGCCAAATACGACTGGCGCTTCGCCGCCGTCGCGGTGGTCGTGGTCGTCATCTACACCGCCGCCACCTTCGCCATGTCCAACTGGCGGTTGGAGCATCGCCGGATCATGAATGCGGCCGATTCCGAGGCCGCTGGCGTCTCGGTCGACGCCCTGCTGAACTATGAGACGGTCAAGTCGTTCGGCGCCGAGACGCGCGCGGCTCAGACTTATGACCGCGCGTTGGGCGACTATGCCGAGGCGTCGCTGAAGGCCAACAGTTCGCTGAACATGTTGAACGGGATGCAGGCCCTGGTAATGAACCTGGGCCTGGGCGTCATGGCGGTGATGGCCGGATTCGAGGCGGCGGCCGGTCGGATGGGGCCGGGCGATGTGACGGCGGCGGTGCTGATCATGATCTCGCTATATGCGCCGCTCAACATCCTGGGCTTCGCCTATCGGGAAATCCGTCAGTCCTTCATCGACATGGAGGAGATGCTGAAGGTGACGCGACAGACGCCGCAGGTCGCCGATGCGCCGAACGCCGTCGCCCTGCCGCGGCCGGTCGATGCGCGCGGGGCGTCGGTAGCGTTCGAGGCCGTCGGCTTCCGCCACGACGCGCGGGCCAATGGGCTGGAGGACGTCAGCTTCTACGCTGCGCCTGGCACCACGACGGCGCTGGTCGGGCCCTCGGGCGCGGGCAAGTCCACCATTGTCAAACTGGCGCTGCGTCTGCTCGATCCGCAGGAAGGCCGCGTGCTGATCGACGGCCATGATGCGCGCGAAGTGACCCAGGCCTCGCTGCGATCGGCGGTGGCGCTGGTGCCTCAGGATGTGGCGCTGTTCAACGACACCCTGGCCGCCAACATCGCCTTCGCCCGGCCCGAGGCGGATGAGGCGCAGGTGTGGGCGGCCGCGGAGGCGGCGGAACTGGCCGACTTCATTCGCGGCTTGCCGGACGGGATGCAGACCAAGGTCGGCGAACGGGGACTGAAGCTGTCGGGCGGCGAACGTCAGCGGGTGGGCATCGCCCGAGCCCTGCTGGCCGATCCGTGCATCCTGATCCTGGACGAGGCGACCAGCGCCCTGGACAGCCGCACCGAAGCCGCGATCCAGAAGACGCTGCGCAAGGCCAGGAACGGCCGCACGACCCTGGTGGTCGCACACCGGCTGTCGACCGTGGCGGATGCGGACCAGATTCTGGTGCTGAAGGCCGGGCGGGTCGTCGAACGCGGCGGTCACCACGAACTGGTAGCCCGACAGGGCGGGGAGTATGCGGCGCTGTGGCGCAAACAGACGCGCGGCGGCAAGACGCCTCAGATGGCCGACTGATCGGCGGTCGGCAGCTTCTTTCTCAGAACCTCATGCAGGTTCGTCAGGATGGCGGTCCGCGCGGCCTGCTCTTGCGGCGGCAGCGCCAGCAACAGCTTCATCGCCTGGGCATGGACCGTGGCGATGCGCCAGTCGAAACCGCCCTGACGCGGCGCGGCGTCCAGCAGGTCGCACAGGCCCTTGGCCGCGGTGCACAGGTCGTCCATCGAGAAGGGGCTGGCGGCGTCAATGATCTGGCTTGAGGCGGAATAGGCCAGATCCAGCCGCATGGGCTCGATCAGGTTCGGATCGGGCTTGGCCAGCAGGGCCGCGATATTGTCGCCGATGATGGCGCGGGCCTGATCCTGAAGTCCGTCCAGATTGGCGCGGGCCTGGGCCAGGGCGACCCCGACGCTGACACCGCCGGGGCGATCCAGCATCTCTGCCAGGCGAGACTTGCGCTGAGTGTGGGTGATGACGGTCATAGGGCCAGACTCTCCATCCCCTTCGCCTTGCGAATCATGTCGGCGCGGCGTTCCACGCCTTCATAGCCGGTGTGTCGGAACCGGCGATCCGGGCCCAGATAGTCGCCGACCTCCAGGAAGGGCCGGCTGTCGCGCGCCACCCACAGGATGCGCTCCAGCAGAAGCGCCGGGCTGAAGGGCTTGGTGACGACGAAGTTGGCGCCGCAGTCCCGCGCCTCGGCGACGCGCCCGCGACGAATGTGGCTGGCGGTCATGATGACGGGGGTGAAGGCGTTGGGATTGGGGCCGGAGCGACGCAACCACCGCACCAGTTCAAATCCGTCGATGTCGGGCATGTCGGTGTCGACGACCAGCAAATCGACGGGCTTGTCGGTCAGCAGCTTCTTGGCTTCCATGCCCGTGCCGCAGGCATAGGTGGGGCGGATGCCGAAGCCGGTCAGGGCGTTGGAGGTCAGCGTCAGCGAAAACGGCGAATCGTCGACGATCATCGTGATCGCGCCGCCCAGGTTGAAGACGGCGCTTTCACGCAGAGACTCGCCGCCGCTCATGACGCCAAGGCCCCCGTCTGGCCCGCCGATAGACTCATGGCCGGTCGCAAACCCCGATGCCTCCTAACGAAGGGCTGAGTTTGGCAGACGAGGGTGGATGCTGCGTTAACGTTGGTCGGCCAAAGCGACCAAGCGTCAGAGGGCGCCGATGGCGTAGAAGCGATCCGCGCGGCGCTTCTTGATCTGCTGGGGCGTCAGGCCGTCGAAGCCCTTCAGCTCTTCGGCAAGAACGTCGCCGACATTGGCCATGGCTGCGTCGCGATCAGTGTGGGCGCCGCCGACAGGCTCTTCAATCAGGCGGTCCACGATCTTCAGCTGCATCAGGTCCGGGCCGGTGATCTTCATCGCCATGGCCGCGTCCCTGGCGCGCGCGCCGTCGCGCCACAGGATGCCGGCTGCGCCCTCGGGCGAGATGACCGAATAGATCGAGTGTTCCAGCATCAGCACGCGGCTGGCCGCTGCGATGGCGATGGCGCCGCCCGACCCGCCTTCGCCGGTGATGGTGGCGATGGAGGGGACGCCTAGAGTCAGGCAACGCTCGGTCGAGCGGGCGATGGCCTCGGCCTGGCCGCGCTCCTCGGCGCCCAGGCCCGGATAGGCGCCGGCGGTGTCGATGAAGCTGAGGACCGGCAGGCCGAACTGTTCGGCCATGTCCATCAGGCGCACCGCCTTGCGATAGCCCTCGGGCCGGGCCATGCCGAAGTTGTGGGTGATGCGGGTCGCAGTGTCGTGACCCTTTTCGTGGCCCATGATGACAACCGGACGACCGCGGAACCGGGCTAGGCCGCCCAGGATGGCCTGATCGTCGCCGAACTGACGGTCGCCGTGCAGTTCGTTCCAGTCGGTGAACAGGCTCTGGACGTAATCGATGAAGTGCGGGCGCTGCGGATGGCGCGCGACCTGGGTCTTCATCCAGGGGTCGAGGCCGGCGTAGGTCTTCTTGCGCAGCTGCTCGGCCTTTTTGCGCAGGCCCTCGATCTCATGGTCGATGTCGCCCGAGGTGTCGGCCAGCAGCGAAAGCTCCTCGATCTTGGCTTCCAGATCGGCGATCGGCTTTTCGAAGTCGAGATAGTGCGTGGCCATCAAGGCGTCCGGGAACTGCAAACGGGCGTAAGCGCCCTTGGGGAAGGCGCGCGAACCTAGAGAGGTCAACGCCGCCGGGCAAGCGGGGGTTCAGTCGTCGCGCGCCAAGGGGTGGTTTTGTTGGACGACCTGGGCCAGGCGATCGGTGGCGACGTGGGTGTAGATCTGGGTCGTGGCGATATCGACATGGCCCAGCAGGGTCTGGACGACGCGCAGGTCCGCGCCGCCTTCCAGCAGGTGGGTGGCGAAGGCGTGGCGCAGGACGTGGGGGCTGATGCGGGCCGGGTCGATGCCGGCCGTGATCGCGGCCTCGTCCAACAGTTGGGCGAAACGGCGTGGGGTCAGGTGGCCGGTGCGGCCCGAGGAGGGGAACAGCCAGGGACTGTCGGGCGCCTCAGGCTTTCGCCCATCCTTGCCCTTGAATCTGGCGTCGCGCGCGACAAGCCAGGCCTTGATCGCTTCGCGGGCGGCGGCGTTGAGGGGGGCGAGCCGTTCCTTGCCGCCCTTGCCGCGCACGATCAGATAGGCGGGGTCGCGCCGAACGGCCTCGACTTTGAGCCCCAACAGTTCGGATACCCGCAGGCCGGAGGCGTAGGCCATCTCGACCAGGGCGACCAGGCGCAGACCCGCCGCCGCGTCACGGGTGGCCGAGGCGGCCAGCAGGGCGTCGATCTCGGTTCGGCTCAACACCTTCGGCAGCGACCGGCCCTGTTTGGGAGCGTCGAGGCGGCGCGAGGGGTCGTCGGTGCGCCACCCCTCAGCCAGGGCGAAGCGGTAGAACTGACGCGCGGACGAGCGGCGACGGGCGGCGGTGGCGGCGGACAGGCCGCGCCGCGACAGGTCGGCGAACCAGGCCTCGACCGCCTCGGCGTCGGCCTTCATCAGGCCACCGGCGTCC
Organism: Brevundimonas sp. Leaf280; assembly: GCF_001422455.1. Classification (NCBI taxonomy): domain Bacteria; kingdom Pseudomonadati; phylum Pseudomonadota; class Alphaproteobacteria; order Caulobacterales; family Caulobacteraceae; genus Brevundimonas; species Brevundimonas sp. Leaf280. Next base: position 49,237 of record NZ_LMNC01000002.1, read on the forward strand.
GACAGCGCCGTCTCGGCGTCGGCCAGATCGCGGCCATAGGCGGACAGGGTGTGGGGCGAGGCGTCGCGTTCGACCGCCATCATCTCCAGAAAGGCCTCGATCTGGGGCGTCAAAGAGCGAACCTGCCGTCGAACGGATGGCGCAAGGTCAGGCTTGGTGTAGAGGTTTTCTGGATCATGCCTGCCCGCGCCGCCGCCTTCGCCTTCCTCTCGACCGACCGTTCCGCCGGAGCCGCCGGATGAGGCGGCGCGCGAATCCGGGTCCGACCCGCACCATAGCCCTGGTCGGCCTGATGGGGGTGGGCAAATCGTCGGTCGGCCGTCGGCTGGCCAATCGGCTGCGACTGCCGTTCGCGGACGGCGATGTGGAGATCGAGGCGGCGGCCGGAATGACGGTGTCGGAAATCTTCGCCGCCTTGGGCGAGGCCGAGTTCCGCGCGGGCGAGGCGCGGGTGATCCGCCGCCTGCTGGAGGGGCCGCCCGTCGTGTTGGCGACCGGCGGCGGGGCGATGATGAACCCGGAGACGCGGGCGTTGCTGAAAGCCAAGGCCGACACCGTCTGGTTGAGGGCCGATCTGGCGGTCATTGCGGAGCGGGTGGCGCGGCGCGACACGCGGCCTCTGCTGCGCGGCAAGGATCCGCTGGAGGTGCTGACCGGCCTGGCCGAAGCCCGCTATCCCATTTACGGCGAGGCCGATGTGACCGTGGACGTCGGGCAGGGCTCGCACGGCCAAGCGGTGGACGCCATTCACAAGAACCTGCGCCGGCACTGGCGCCAGAGACGACGCACGGAGACCCCGCAATGACGATCATTCCGGTCAGCGGCGGGGCCTTTGCCGCCTATGACGTGGTGGTGGGACGCGGGCTACTGGCGCAAGCCGGCGCACGCATCGCGCCGTTGGCCAAGGGGCGGACGGTCATCGTCACCGACGAGACGGTGGCGGGCATCCACGCTCAGGCCCTGACGGCGTCGCTGACGGCGGCGGGCGTGACCAGCGAGATCGTAGCGGTGCCGGCAGGCGAGGGCTCCAAGTCCTTCGCCGAGCTGGAACGGGTGCTGGATCGGCTGCTGGAGATCGGGCTGGATCGGAAGGACGTGGTCATCGCCCTGGGCGGCGGGGTCGTCGGCGATCTGGCTGGTCTGGCGGCGGCCCTGTTCATGCGCGGCATCGACTTCGTTCAGATCCCGACGACCCTGCTGGCCCAAGTGGATTCGTCGGTGGGCGGCAAGACGGCTATCGATACGCCGCGCGGGAAGAACCTGGTCGGCGCCTTCCATCAGCCGCGTCTGGTGCTGGCCGACATCGACGTGCTGGCGACCCTGCCGGAACGCCAGGTGAGGTCCGGCTGGGCCGAGGTGCTGAAGCACGGGCTGATCTGCGATGCGGCCTTCTTCGACTGGCTGGCGGGCGAGGGGGCGGCGGGCGCTAAGGGCGATGCGGCGGCGCTGGAACGGGCGGTGATCCGCTCGGTCGAGATCAAGAGTGCGGTTGTCGGCGAGGACGAGAAGGAGGCGGGGCGGCGCGCCCTGCTGAACCTGGGTCACACCTTCGGCCATGCGGTCGAGACCGAGGTCGGCTTCGACGAGGGCGCGCTGGCGCACGGCGAGGCGGTGGCGCTCGGCTGCTGCATGGCCTTCCGCTATTCGGCGGGTGAAGGCCTGTGTTCGGCGGACGACGTTGCGCGTGTCGAGACGGTGGTCGCGGAGGCTGGGCTGCCGACGCGGCTGGATCAGGCGGGATCCTTCGCGGCCGAACGGCTGCTGGCCCTGATGGCCGGGGACAAGAAGGCCGAGGGCGGGGCGCTGACCTTGATCCTGGCGCGTGGCATCGGCCAGGCCTTCGTGGCCAAGGGCGTGGATGCGGCCAAGGTGCGGGCCTTCCTGATCGAGGAAGGCGCGACCGCGTGATGCAGATCGCCTCGGTCCCTCTGGAGGATCGCTTCGTGCGGCTGGAGCCGTTCGAGGAAGGACTGGAAGCCGAGGTCAAGGCCGCGCTGGATTGCGATCCCGCGTCCTGGGATATCATGGTCGCGCCGGCCTATGGCGCGCATTTTTACGCCTGGTGGAAGGCCGCGCTGGCGGCGATGCAGGCGCAGACGCGGATCGCCTACGCGGTGCGGCGGGCCTCGGACGGGGCGGTGGTCGGGACGACCAGCCTGTATGAGATCAACCCCGCCTATCGCCGCTGTGAGATCGGCTCGACCTTCTATCGGCCAGAGGCGCGGGGAGGGGCGATCAACCCGGCCTGCAAGCGGCTGTTGCTAGGGCATGCCTTCGATGCGCGCGCGGTGCGGGTCGAGATCATCACAGACGCCGTCAACGCCCAGAGCCAGGCCGCCATCCTGAAACTAGGCGCCAAGGCCGAGGGCGTCCTGCGTAAGCACAAAATCACATGGACTGGCCGGGCGCGCGACACCGCCATGTTCGCCGTCATCGACGACGACTGGCCCTCAGTGCGCGACGGGCTGGATCGGCGACTGGCGGCGTTGGTCTAGGCCCGCATCTCCTCGATCAGAGCCGCGATCAGGTCGGCGGCGGGCATGGCGCGCGCCAACGGGGCGCCCTGACCTGCCCATTGGGCTCCGAAGCCGGTCTCGCCAGCGGCCTTTGCGGCGGCGTTCAGGGCCTTGCCCGCATCATAGGCGACCGGGTAGTCCGGGATGACCGCCGTCGTCTGCTCGCCCCACTCGGTGAAACGATTGCGCAGGCAGCGGGCAGGGCGGCCCGAGACGGCACAGGTCATGGTGGTGTGGTGCGCGGCGTCGCTGCTCAAAGCGGCGCGATAGCCCGCGTCGGCCGCGCTTTCTGGACAGGCGATGAAGGCGGTGCCGAGCTGAGCCGCGACGGCGCCGAGGTCGAGGGCGGCGCGGACGCCTCGCCCATCCATGATCCCCCCGGCAGCGATGACTGGCAGGCCGGAGCGCATCACCAGAAGACGGGTCAGCGCCAGCGTCCCCAGGCGGCTGTCCTCGTCGTCGGGGTCGAGCATCCCGCGATGGCCGCCGGCTTCCCAGCCCTGGGCCACGATCGCGTCCACGCCGGCTGTCTTGCAGGCCAGGGCTTCGTCCAGATTGGTGGCGCTCGCCAGCAGCAGGCATCCGGTCTGTTTCAGCGCGCGAACCCGCTCGGCGTCAGGCAGGCCGAAATGGAAGCTAACTACGCGAGGCGCATTGGCGAGCAGGGCCGACAGCATGGCGTCGTCGTCGGCGAAGCTTTGGTAGATGGCGGCGAGTCCGGCGGGCGGGGTCGCGCCGAAAGCCTCGAACTGCAGGGTCAGAGCGTGAAGCCAGGCCGTTTCGACGATCGTATCTCTTCGCGGCGCGGCATGGACGAAAAGATTGACGTTGAAGGGGCGGTCGGTCAGCGCTCGCGTCTCGGCGATCATCCGGCCCGCGCCGTCCGCATTCGTCGCGCCAACGGCGATGGAGCCCAGCGCGCCAGCGTTGCAAATGGCGGCGGCCATTCGGGGCGTCGAGACGCCGGCCATCGGCGCCTGGATGATCGGAGCGGTCAGGCCGAGCTGTTCGATCAGGGACATGAGGTTGACGTATGCAGCCGCGCCACCTCTCGCAACGCGATCAGTCGACTGCGCGGCATTCCGTCGGCTGGCGACCCTCGACAGACCAGGTGGCCAAAACGCCCTTGCCGCGCAGTTCGACGTTGGAGGCGCGATACCAGATGCCGTCGGCGGCGCGTTCTTGGTACAGGTCGATGGCCTCGCCGGACGAGTTGCGGATGGTGGCCATCTGGCGCGGGTTGTCGAAGTCGACTGACAGACGCTCGCCATTGTCGCAAAGATAAACGGTGTGGACGACGCGGTTCAGGGTGCGGTCCTGGATTTCGGCGCCGGTGCGCTGGCGGGCGGTCTGGGCCTGGATGGCGCGTTCCTTGACCTCGTCGCCGGTGCGCGGAGCCTTGTCGGGATCGGCGCCGCAGGCGGTGAGGAGGGCCAAGGCGGCTAGGCCGCTGAACACGATCGACTGCGGCAGATCCGGCTTGAACAAGGTCTTTTCCCTCCACGGCCCCGCCCAACGGCGCAGCTTTTCGCGGCGTTCTAACGTGCGCCGCCTGTCGCCGTTCCCCGTCTTTGACGGAAGAAGGATTTGAGCAGCGACGACGCCTCGCCCGCCAGAAGGCCTGAGTCCGTGGTCGGGCGCCAGTGGCAGGTGGGTTGTTCGAACAGACGCGGGCCGTGGATGACGGCGCCGCCCTTGGGATCGTCGGCGGCCCAGACCACGCGGCCGATGCGGGCGTGGCTGATGGCCCCGGCGCACATGGCGCAGGGCTCCAGCGTCACATAGAGGGTCAGGCCGGTAAGGCGATAGTTGTCCAGCGCCGTCGCCGCGCGCCGCATGGCGACGATCTCGGCATGGGCGGTGGGGTCGCGAGCTGCAATCGGACCATTGGCGCCGGTCGAAATTACCTCACCTGAGGTGGGATCGACAAGAATTGCGCCCACGGGCACCTCTCCTGCGTCCGCCGCCGCTTGCGCTTGGTCCAGCGCCATGCGCATGAACCGCTCATCATGGTCCGCCATACAGACGACAACGACAAGAAGCCCCGCGCCCGTCAAGACGAACGGTCGCCCCGGCCCTTTAAATCCTCCGGTCCCCGCAAGAGCGGCGACGGGACGAGATCATTCGGCGACAAGCCGCGCGGCCCTCGCGAAGACGGCGCCAAGCGGTTCGGCGACAAGGCCGACCGCCCACGCAGCGACAAGCCGCGCAGCGACCGGCCCCGCACCGACAAGCCGCGCAGCGATGGGGGCGGCAAGGACGGCAAGTCCAAGACGCCGGACACGCCTCTGCGCGCTGAGCGAATCGCCAAGACCATGGCCCGCGCCGGCATCGCCTCGCGCCGTGAGGTCGAGCGTCTGATCGGCCTGGGCAAGGTGGCGGTCAACGGCCGCATCCTGGACACGCCCGCGACCCTGGTGACGCGCGACGACGTGATCACCGTGGACGGCAAGCCCATCGGTTCGACCCAGGCGACGCGGGTCTGGCGCTATCACAAGCCGGCGGGCCTTTTGACCAGCCACAGCGATCCGACGGGACGACCGACGGTGTTCGACGCCCTGCCGGCCGGCTTGCCGCGCGTGATCTCGGTCGGGCGGCTGGACCTGGCGACCGAAGGCCTGCTGCTGCTGACCAACGACGGCGAGCTGAGCCGGGCGCTGGAGCTGCCCTCGACCTCGCTGGTGCGTCAGTACCGGGCGCGGGCGCGGGGCAAGATCACCCAGGAACAGCTGGACGCGCTGAAGGACGGCGTGGTCGTGGACGGCGTCGCCTATGGTCCCATCGAGGCCAAGCTGGACAAGGCCAAGGAGTCGAAGTCCGAAGACGGCAAGGCGCCGGCGAACCTGTGGATCTCGGTGTCGATCACCGAGGGCAAGAACCGCGAAGTCAGGAAGGTGCTGGAGTCCGTCGGCCTGACGGTTAACCGGCTGATCCGCCTGGCCTACGGCCCGTTCCGCCTCGACGTCCTGCCCATCGGCTCGGTGGAAGAGGTCGGGCCGCGCGTGATCCGCGAGCTGCTGGCCGACTATATCCGGCCCGAGAACCTGCCGACCGGCAATACGGTCGAGACGCCCGCGCCCATCCCCGGCCGTCGGGTCTCCACGCCCATCGTCAAGGGCCGGTCGGGTTCGGCCATGTCGGACCCGTCGCGCAAGCCCAGCCGCGTTCGCGCCGCCGAGACGGCCCAGGCGGACGCGGTCGAGCGCCGCGAGCGTCCGCCCAAGAAGGAAGGCTGGGCCAAGGCCGCGCCCAAGTTCGAGCATTCCAAGAGCTTCAAGCCGCGCGAACGCACCGCGCCGGCAGGCGATCGTCCGGCGCGTGAAGACGGAGACCGGCCAAAGCGCGCCTTCAAGCCGCGCGACGACCAGTTCATCGACGACCGGCGCGGCAAGCCCGGCGCCAAGCCGGCGGGACGCGCCGGCTCCGGCCCCCGCGCAGGCGGTCCCGGCGGAAAACCGACCGGCGGCCGCGACTTCAAGCCTCGCACGGGCGGCGGCGGCAAGCCGGCCGGTCCGTCCGGAACGAGTGGACGCGGGCCAGGCGGCAAGCCCCGCACGCCCCGCTGAGGATCGCCGCCGAGGACTGAGCGATGACGATCTCGACCGGGCGGTGCCTGTGCGGCGCTGTCACCTTCACCGCGACGCCGAACGGCGGGATGCACGCCTGCCACTGCCCGACCTGTCGGCGGCAGTCGGGCGGCATCCTGTTCAGCGTAGACTGCGGCGACAGCGTCGCGGTCACGGGCGAGGTGGCGACCTATGTGTCGTCCGACTGGGCGACGCGGCAGTTCTGCCCCGCCTGCGGGACCGGCCTGTTCTGGCGCTCGAACGACGGGGCGATCACCATGGTCTCGGCCCAGGCGTTCGACGATCCGTCGGTCTTTGCCCTGGAGGACGAGTTCTGCATCGAGAGCAAGCCGGCGACCTATGCGCTGGCGGGCGAGCGGCCGCGCCTGACGACGGACGAGCTATGGGCGCAGTTCGCGCCGCCGCAGGATTGACGACAAGGGTTGCGACAGGGGGAATGGCGATGAACACGACGACAGCGGACCTGAGCCCGGCGAAGGGCGATCACAGCCTGGAACGGCTGCTGCTGTTCTCGGACGGGGTGTTCGCCATCGCCATCACCCTGCTGGCCATCGAACTGCATGTGTCCGAAGGCTGGAACGGACAGTGGGCCAGCCTGTGGGCCGAGCGGTGGCCGATGTTCACCGCCTTTGCGCTCAGCTTCGCCATCATCGGCGTCTTCTGGAACACGCACCGGCGGGTGTTCGCTCGCATGACCGGCTTCAGCAACGGGGTGATGCTGTTCAACATGCTGGCCCTGGCCGGGGTGGTGCTGATGCCGTTCGCCACGACCCTGCTGTACGAGCAGCCGCGCAACGGCGAGGGGGCGTGGATCTATCTGAGCCTGGTGGCCTTGGTTGGCGTGATGCACGCCGGCGCCTATGGCTGGGCCGCCTTCGTCACCGACGCGATCCGGCCCCGGCCGCATTGGGCGGTGCGCGCCACGGTGGTCGTGACCCATGCCCTGATGCCGGGGCTGGCCTGCGCGCTGAGCTTCTTCCTGATGGCGCGGGGCGTGGGGCTGCTGGCGGCCGTGACGGCGCTGGCGCTGGGTCTGCTGATCGCCGGCCGGGTCTGGGTCGGTCGGCGCTTTGGCGGAGCCGCCTGATGCGGATCGTCGCCGGAAGCCTGAAGGGCCGGGCCATCGTCGCGCCGGAGGGGCAGGGCACACGCCCGACCTCGGACCGTGCGCGCCAGGCCGTCTTCAATGTGCTGGAACACGCCGCCTGGGGTGAGAGCCTGCAAGGCTTGCGGGTCATCGACCTGTACGCCGGTTCGGGCGCCCTGGGGTTCGAGGCGGTCAGCCGGGGGGCGGGCTTCTGCCTGTTTGTCGAGACGGACGACGGGGCGCGCGGCGCGATCCGCGAGAACGCCGACGCCTATGGGCTGATGGGACGCACGCGGGTGCATCGCAGGAGCGCGACGGACCTGGGCGTGCGGCCCGGCCCGATCGCCGAGGCGTTCGACCTGGCCTTCTTGGACCCGCCCTACGGCAAGGGGCTGGGGGAGCAGACGCTGGCGCGGCTGATCGAGGGAAGCTGGCTCAAGCCCGGCGCCCTTGTGGTGTTCGAGCGCGGGTCGGACGAGCCGGAGATCGACACCCCCGGCTATCAGCGGCTGGACGCGCGCGACTATGGCGCAGCCAGGGTGCTGTTCCTGAAGGTTTCGCCGACAGCAGAGTGAGGCGATGCTGCCCGTCTCCCAACGGGAGAGGGGAGGGTTACAGTTTGGCGGCCAGGCCGCGCGCCGCCGCCGTCACCTCGGCCCAGGTGATCTCGAACCCGTCGTCGTCGCCGAAATAGGGGTCGGCGACGGCCTGACCCTCGCGGCCGGGGACGTGGTCGAGCAGCAGGCTGAGTTCGGCGGTCGCATCGGCGGGGGCGAGGCGGCGCAGATTGGCCAAGTTGTCGTGGTCCAGGGCGATCACATGGGTGAAGCGGCGAAAGTCCGCCTGCGTCACCTGCCGCGCCTTCAACCCCGAAATCTCGACCCCATGGCGCCGCGCCGTCGCCTGCGCCCTCGGGTCCGGCGCCTCGCCCGCATGCCAGTCCCCGGTCCCGGCGGAATCGACGATCAGGTCGAGACGGAGCCGCTCCGCCTCGGCGCGTAGGGCGGCCTCGGCGAGGGGAGAGCGACAGATGTTGCCGAGGCAGACGAAGAGGATGGAGGGCATGGTACCTTTGAGTATCGCGGGGTCAGTTTTTCGGACCCGCCTCGTCGGCAGGTTTTAGAAATTGAGTGCGAAAGATTTCTGCGCCCGTTTCCTTGATGAATCCTCGGGCTGACAAAAGCGTCGAGCCGCTGAGTTCAACTTCCGCCCAAGACAAGAAGTGGCCGTTTACCTTGATAGCCAACTTGCTGGTCGGTTTTGTGCCAGGAACTTCGAAATCCATCGCCCCGGTGCGTTGACGTCCGTCATCGTCGATAAAGTGGAACTGCACTTTGATCGTCATCGCCGCTCCTTGAGATTTTGCATCGGTCATGAACCTCGGACCAATATCTGGCTCGAACATCGCAGAGGCGTGAGCCGCCGCGATTTGGCCGGCAACATCAACCACGATTTCCGCAACTGGTTTGGCCTCGGCCTGACGGTCAGGATGCCAAGCGTCCTGCCGCTTCAGGTTGCCGTGGAAATAAAATCCACGACGGTCGAGTAGGTGTTTGACTAAAGCATCCGCAGTGGAATGTGTGACGATGGTAGGTTTAGCAGCTGAACGATTGTCATCAGGATCATTTGTGATCGACAAGATCGTTTGATCTAGCATGCTTTTGAAATCAGCGTTCCCAACCAGTTCGCGCATTAAATCGCGAGTTTGAAACTTACCGTTCCCGTACAACGCTTCGATAAGAAGGAATCCAAATCGGAAAGCATCAATGTATTGTTGGGTGATAAGCGCTTCGCGAGCCAAACGCGTCATGTGAGAAGCAAACGATGGATCATCGTTACTTTCGACGGCATAGAAGGCTTGCGCCATCATATCGAAAGGAAGTGGCGGATTTGGCCTTACGCTCTTTGAGCTGAACCCGAACATTTGTATGGCTTCGCGTTCCTCATTGTTGGCGGGTATATAATCCGCTTCCATTGCATTGATATCGATTGGAACGGCGAAATATAGATTGATGTAATCGCTAAAGCGTTGTGCGATACGACGTCCAGTTTCCTCTATGCTGCCGTTGATTGTAATCTCAGCCTTTATAGGGCCGTCGAGTTTTTTTACTGATGGTGCAAGGCTGGTTGGTTGGTTAGTAAAAAATAGAACAATTGCCGTAGCTTCACCATTGGTGAATTCAAACGACATCTCGGCACCCGACCCATTCAAAATCCAGGCGTCATCCAGCTTTAATGGACGCAAGATTGGGAATTTGAGTCGAACGTCCATCCCTCTCACCGCCGCCCAAACAGCTTCTCTAGATCGTGCAGCTTCAGCTCCACATAGGTCGGGCGGCCGTGGTTGCATTGGCCCGAATGGGGGGTGGCTTCCATCTGGCGGAGCAGGGCGTTCATTTCGGGGGCCGAGAGGACGCGGCCGGAGCGGACGCTGCCGTGGCAGGCCATGGTGCCGCAGATGGCAGCGAGGCGTTCCTTGAGCGACAGGGCCTGGCCGTGTTCGGACAGATCGTCGGCGATGTCGCGGATCAGGCCCTGAACGTCCGTATCGCCCAGCATCGCCGGGGTCTCGCGCACCAGGACGGCGCCGGCGCCGAAGGCCTCGACGATCAGGCCCATCTCGGCCAGTTCCTCGGCGCGCGAGGCGACGCGTTCGGCCTCGGCCGGGTCCAGATCGACCACTTCGGGCGTCAGCAGGGCCTGGCGGGTCACGGCCCCCTCGGCCATCTGGGCCTTCATCCGCTCATAGACCAGCCGCTCGTGCGCCGCGTGCTGATCGACGATGACCAGGCCGTCGCGGGTCTGGGCGACGATATAGTTGGCGTGGAGCTGCCCCCGAGCGGCGCCCAGGGGGTAGTCGAGGGGGTCGGCGGGGGCGTGAGCGGTGAATCGTGACTCGTGACTGATCGAGGCGGCATCGGCGGATTGCGACGGCCATGACGGGCCGTCCCAGCCGGATTCGACGCGGGCGCTGCGTTCATTGAGGCCGGGCAGGACTTGCGCGGCGGCGGCGGGCTGGGACCAGCCGGTCCAGCCGCTGAACCCTTGCGCCGACGGGGCGCTGGGGCTGTAGGCGGGGCCGGAGGCGACGCCGGTGTGGGGCTGGAAGCCCGACAGGGCGTCGGCGGCGACGGTGGTCGAGGCGCGGTGGCCGGCGGCGTGCAGCGCGTGCCGCAGGGCGCCGACGATCAGGCCGCGCACCAGGGCCGGGTCGCGGAACCGGACCTCGGCCTTGGCCGGGTGGACGTTGACGTCGACATAGAGGGGATCGATGTCCAGGAAGAGGACGGCGGCCGGATGCCGGTCGCGCGCCAGGAAGTCGGCGTAGGCGCCGCGCAGGGCCCCTTGAAGCAGCCGGTCCTTCACCGGGCGGCCGTTGACGAACAGATACTGATGCGCCGCATTGCCGCGCGAATAGGTGGGCAGGCCCGCATAGCCCGACAGGCGCACGCCGTCGCGCTCCTGATCGATCAGCAGGGCGTTGGCCTCGAAGTCGCGACCCAAGAGGGCGGACAGCCGCTTCAGCCGGCCCTCGTCGCCCGGATGTTCGGCGGGCAGGCGCAGGGTGACCTTGCCGTCCAGCGACAGGGTGAAGGCGACGGCCTCGTGCGCCATGGCCTGGCGCTTGATCTCTTCGGAGATGGCCATGGCCTCGGACCGCTCGGACTTCATGAACTTGAGCCGGGCGGGGGTGGCGTAGAAGAGGTCGCGCACCTCGACCCGCGCGCCGTGCGGACCGGGGAAGGGGGCAGGGGCCAGGGGACGCGTCTCGCCGCCCTCGACCGTGATGGCCCAGGCGTCGGTTTCGTCACGGGATCGGGTGGTGATCGACAGCCGGGCGACCGAGCCGATGGAGGGCAGGGCCTCGCCCCGGAAGCCCAGGGTGTGAATGCGCAGCAGGTCCACGTCGCCGGCGTCGTCAGGCTCAAGCTTGGACGTGGCGTGGCGTTCGATGGCCAGGGGCAGTTCTTCGCGCGGAATGCCCTTGCCGTCGTCGGCGATCAGGATGCGCGACAGGCCGCCGCCGTCGGCCTGGATCTCGATATTGCGCCCGCCGGCGTCCAGGGCGTTCTCGACCAGTTCCTTGATGGCGCTGGCCGGCCGCTCGACCACCTCGCCGGCGGCGATGCGATTGACGGTTTCGGGGGAAAGGCGGCGGATGGGCATGAGCAGGCGAAGATAGGGCGCGGGGGGGATTCGCGCCATGAGGCTTCGTCTCCTCCCTACGCCGCGGGGAGGAGACGTTGAGCGTCAGTCTTCGGTCTTGGACTTCGCGGCCTTCTTCGCCGGAGCCTTCTTGGCGGACGGTTTCTTGGCGGCGGCCTTTTTCGGGGCGGCGGCCTTCTTGGCGGGCGCCTTTTTCTTGGGCGCGGCGCCGGCCTTGGCGGCCAGCAGTGGCAGGGCGTCTTCCAGGGTCAGGTCTTCGGGCGCCGTGCCCTTCGGCAGGGTGGCGTTGATCTTGCCGGATTTGACGTAGGGCCCGAAGCGACCGGCCATGACGTGGATCGGCTCGCCCGTTTCCGGGTGGGCGCCCAGGTCCTTGAGCGGAGCCGTGGCGGCGCCGCGACCGGGACGACCCGCGCGCTTCTCGGCCAGCAGGGCGACGGCGCGGTTCAGGCCGACCTCGAACACCTCGTCGATGTCCGAGACATTGGCGTAGGTGCCGGCGTGCAGGACGAAGGGGCCATAACGACCTAGGCCCGCCGTGATCATCTTGCCATCCTCGGGGTGCACCCCGACCTCGCGCGGCAGGGCCAGCAGACGCAGCGCCTGGTCCAGCGACAGGGAGGCCGGCGACCAGCCCTTGGGCAGGGACGAGCGTTTGGGCTTGTCGCCCTCGGGAGGCGTGATTTCGACGTAGGGGCCGAAACGGCCGATCTTAAGTTGGACCGGCTGGCCCGTCTCCGGATCGATGCCCAGTTCGCGGTCGCCGCTCTCGGCCGAGCCGTCCTCAGCCGACGGGCTGGCGACGGGGCGGGTGTATTTGCACTCGGGATAGCGGTCGCAGCCGATGAAGGCGCCGAAACGGCTGGTCTTCAGGCTGAGCTGGCCCTGGTGGCACAGGGGGCACTCGCGCGGATCGGTCCCGTCGCCCTTGTCCGGGAAGATGTGGGCGCCGAGGCTTTCGTTCAGGGCATCTAGGATCGCCGTGGTGCGCAGCTCGCCGGCGGCTTGCGTCGCGGCGTGGAAGTCCTGCCAGAAGTTGCGCAGCAGCACCTTCCAGTCCAGCTGACCGGCCGAGACCTCATCGAGCTGGGTCTCCAGCGCGGCGGTGAAGTCGTATTCGACCCACCTCCTGAAGAACTGCTCCAGGAAGGCTGTCACCAGCCGTCCCTTGTCCTCGGGATAGAAGCGGTTCTTGTCGACGCGGACATATTCGCGGTCGCGCAGGGTCGACAGGGTCGAGGCGTAGGTCGAGGGTCGGCCGATGCCCAGCTCTTCCAGCTTCTTGACCAGGGTGGCTTCCGAATAGCGCGGAGGCGGTTCGGTGAAATGCTGATCGGTGCGGATGGCGTCGACCTTGGCCTTGGCGCCTTCCTTGAGGGCGGGCAGGCGGCTGGTGTCGTCGCTCTCGTCGTCTTCGGCGCCCTTCTGCTTTTCGTCGCGGCCTTCCTCATAGACGGCGAGGAAGCCGTCGAAGGTGACGACCTGGCCGGTGGCGCGCAGACCCGTCTGGCCGTCGGCGGTCTCAATGTCGACGGTGGTGCGGTCCATCCGGGCCGCCTCCATCTGCGAGGCGACCATCCGTTTCCAGATCAGTTCATAGAGGCGCTGAAGATCGGATTCGAGGCGCAGGCTGTCGGGATGGCGCGCGATGTTGGTCGGCCGGATCGCTTCGTGCGCTTCCTGAGCATTCTTGGCCTTGGTCTTGTAATAACGCGGTTCTTGCGGGACGAAGGCCGGGCCGAACGCCTGGCTGATGACCTCGCGCGCCTGGGCGATGCCCTCGGGCGTGGTCTGGACACCGTCGGTCCGCATATAGGTGATCAGGCCGCCGGACTCGTCGACGCCCTCGTACAGTTTCTGCGCCGCCTGCATGGTGCGCTGGGCCGAGAAGCCGAGCTTGCGCGCCGCCTCCTGCTGCAGGGTAGAGGTGGTGAAGGGCGGGGCCGGATTGCGGCGGACGGGCTTCTTCTCCACCGCATTGACGGTGAAGTCGCCGGCGGCGATGGCGGCGCGGGCGGCGGAAGCCGTGGCCTCGTCCTTGATGTCCAGACGCTGGATGCGCTTGCCGGCGTGTTTGACCAGGCGGGCGGTGAAGGGCGGGCTGTCGGCGTTCAGGTCGGCCTCGATGGACCAGTATTCCTGAGCCTTGAACTTCTCGATCTCCATCTCGCGATCGACGACGATGCGCAGCGCCACCGACTGGACGCGGCCTGCCGAGCGCGCGCCCGGCAGCTTGCGCCACAGGACCGGCGAGAGGGTGAAACCGACGAGGTAGTCCAGCGCGCGGCGAGCCAGATAGGCCTCGACCAGCTCCATGTCGATCTGGCGCGGATTGGCCATGGCCTCGAGCACGGCGGACTTGGTGATGGCGTTGAAGGTGACGCGTTCAACGTGGGTGTCCTTCAACGCCTTCTTCTTGTTCAGCACTTCCAGTACGTGCCAGCTGATGGCTTCCCCTTCGCGGTCGGGGTCGGTCGCCAGGATGACGCGGTCGGCGCGCTTGGCGGCCTCGGCGATTTCGGACAGGCGTTTGGCGCCCTTGGCGTCGGCTTCCCAATGCATGGAGAAGTCGTCGTCAGGCAGGACCGAGCCATCCTTGGACGGCAGATCGCGGACGTGGCCGTACGAGGCCAGGACCTCATAGTCCGAGCCCAGATACTTATTGATGGTCTTGGCCTTTGCGGGGCTCTCGACGATGACGAGGTTCATAACGGTCCGGTCTCGGGAAGGGGCGCGAACGTGGTTGGAGCGGAGCCGTGAGTCAATCGCACATGTCGTCTTACAGCCTAAGGTAGTTGTGTTTTAATTAAGCGCGGTTAGATTGCAGACTTGGCAACGGAGACGATCATGGCGACGGCGCAACCTCAATCGACCTCCGAGACGGCCCATCGCGCCGATGTCGAGGCGGCGGCCTTTCCCACGCGGGAATACATCGGCGCCATGGCGCTGGAAATGGCGCGGCTGGCGCGGGACGAGGGCGACGTGCGGCTGGCTGGCTTGCTGGAACAGGCCGCGGGCGTTGCGGGTCATCCGCAGGCCTAGAGCGAAGCTAGGCCGTCGGGCAGCAGGTCGGCGCGGCCGGTTAGGCTGAGCTCCAGCAGAGCGGCGGCGACCTGGGACACCGGGGCGTTTAGGGCGCGGGCGATCTCGTCGCGTGGGGTGGGTGTCGGCGACAGCAGGGCGGCGACGCGGTCGAGGAAGGCGTCGTCGATGTCGCCGTCGAATCGCATCGGATCGGCGGGCGGCTCGCGCAGGGTGCGCAGGGTGTTGAAGGCGCGGTCGATGTCCTCGATCCCCTCGCACAGGATGGCGCCCTGGCGCAGCAGTTCGTTGGGCCCGCGCGCGCGGGGATCCAGCGGCGAGCCGGGCACGGCGAAGACGTCGCGGCCCTGTTCGGCGGCGAGACGGGCGGTGATCAGGGAACCGGACCGGACCTCGGCTTCAACGACCACCACCCCGCGTGACAGGCCGGAGATGATGCGGTTGCGGCGCGGGAAGTCGCGCGCCTGGGCGCGGGCGCCGACCGGGCTTTCGGAGACGACGCAGCCCTGGTCCGTCAGGCGGGCGTAGAGGTCGGCGTGTTCGGACGGATAGATGTCGTTCACCCCGCCGCCCAGGACCGCAACGGTTCCAGTCGCCAAGGCGCCTTCGTGGGCGGCGGCGTCGATGCCGCGCGCCATGCCTGAGACGACGACATGACCGGCCTGACCGAGTTGCTGCGCCAGGCCGCGTGCGATCCGCTGACCGCCCGCCGAGGCGATGCGGGCGCCGACGATGGCGACCGAGGGCTGGTTCAGCAGGTCGACGCGGCCTCGCGTCCACAGGATCGGCGGCGGCGGATCGAGCGCGGCCAGCATTTCGGGATAGTCGGGATCGCCCAGCACCAGCAGGCGGGCGCCGATGGCCTCGCCGGCGGCGATCTCGCGTTCGACCGCCTCGACGGGGGGTGGAATGGAGGCTGCGCCGGATTTGCGCACCAGATCGGGCAACGCGTCCAGCGCACTGAGGGCCGAGCCGTAGCGGCTGATCAGTTGGCTGAAGGCGACGGGGCCGATGCGGTCGGTGCGGGCGAGCCGCAGCCGGGCGAAGCGTTCCGCCGGGTCCAGGCTCACGCCTTCTTCGCCCCGATGCGCGGTTCCGCGCCCTTCAGCAGCCGGGCGATGTTCTGGTGATGTCGAACCCAGATCAGAACGGCGGCGAACACGGTCAGGGCGAGGATGGGCAGGCTGACCGGCAGGCCGACGACGGCGAGCGGCAGAAGCGCCAGCAGCGGCGCGGTCGCCGATGAAATGAGCGCCGCCAGCGACGAATAGCGGAACAGGAAGGCGCAGAGCAGCCAGACCGCCCCCGCCATCAGGCCCAGCGGCCAGGCGGCGGCCAGCAGCAGGCCGTAGAAGGTGGCGACGCCCTTGCCGCCCTTGAAGCCCAGCCAGACGGGAAACAGGTGTCCCAGGAAGGCCGCGCCGCCGGCGATGGCGCCGGCCAGTTCGCTGCCGAACAGATGACGGGCGATCAGCAGGGCGACCGCGCCCTTGCCCGCGTCCAGCAGCAGGGTGGCCAGGGCCAAATCCTTGCGGCCGGTGCGCAGGACATTGGTCGCGCCGATATTGCCCGACCCGATGTTGCGCACGTCGCCGGCGCCGGCTGCACGCGTGATCACCACGCCGAACGGAATCGAGCCGAGCAGATAGCCGCCCAGCGCCACCAGCGCCAAGGTCCCGAGAGCCGGGGCCACTAGATCCTGCACGTTGATTCGCTCCCCGCGTGTCGTTGCGGCAAAATGCGTCGCGGGGCGGCCGGGAGCAAGGGCGATCCGACCTCTTGACCCGATGATCGGCGCAGCGTTTGGTCCGCGCGTCTTTCCGGAGCCTGTCATGACTCGAATCCTCGCCGCCGCCGCCGTGATCCTGATGCTTTCTACGGCAGGTTGCGTCGGTGCGCCGCCTGTCCGGTCAACGCCTGCCGCAGGGCCGGCTTTGGCCGCCTATTTTGACTGCGTGCGGGACGGCGGCGTGGCGATCTCGGCGCACCGGGCGGTCTCGGCGATGGATCAGCCCGAAAACTCCATCGCCGCCATCGAGGCGACCGGACAGGCCATTCCCAATGCGATCCTGGAGTTGGACGTCGTCCTGACCAAGGACCGGCAGTTGGTGCTGATGCACGACGAGACGATGAAGCGGACGACCACCGGGCGCGGGCGGGTCGCGGACCTGACCCTGGCGCAGGTGAAACAGGCGCGGCTGAAGGCGTCGAACGGCGCCTCGACCCGCGCCGCGCCGCCGACCCTGGGCGAGGCGCTGGACGCTGCCGGGCGCGTCGGGGGCATCGCCAGCATCGACCTGAAACCTGCAGACGGCGAGACGACCGTCGATCTGGCGCGGGCGGTGATCGATCAGGTGCGCCGGTCGCGGGCCGGAAACCGGGTGATCCTGATCACCTATAACGAGGCCGACGCACGGGCGGTGGCGGCCATGGCGCCGGAGATGATGATTTCGGCCGGACTGAGCGGCGTGGAGGACCTGCAAGGGCTGAACGCGCCGCAGATCCTGGCCTGGACCGGGACGCGCGAGGAACGGCCGGCCCTGTGGCGCGCGCTGCGCGAGGCCGGCGTCGAGGTGCAGTTCGGCACCCTGGGCCGGGAAGGCGTGCGTCGCGACGACCTATACGCCGCCGACGGCGACGTCTCGGAATACCGCGACCTGGTGCGCCAGGGCGTGACGGTCATCGCCACCGACACGCCGCTAGCGGTCAAGTCGGTGCTGGGCGTCGAGGTGGCAAAAGCGGCGACGTGCGAGCGGGTGCCCTGATCACGGTTTCGCCGGCAGCACCGCCATCAGGGCGCGGGTGAAGCCGACGGGGGCGACGGTCAGGTGGTCTTCGTCGGGCAAGACCGTGGATCGGACCGTCAGGCCGGGATAGGCGCGCGATTTCAGGGTGCGCTCCATCGTGCGGACATCGGCGACCATGTCGGCGCCGGAGGTGTTGCGGCGGTCGGGGCCGGGGACCTCCCAGCCGCCGATGTACATGAAGATATCGGCGGGCAGGTCGCGGTGGGTGCGGGCGTAGTCGGCCTCCATCCCCATGATGTGGCGCTTGTCGTACCAGAAGGACGGGCTGCCCAGGACATAGGCGTGGAACAGGCCGGGGTCTGTGAACAGAATCTGCGCGCCCAGCAGGCCGCCGTAGGAATGGCCCAGCAGGATGCGGCGCGCAGGATCGACACGGAAGCGGCTCTCGACGAAGGGAAGGGTCTGGGTCTTCAGATAGGTCTGATAGGCGGGACCGCCGCCGTGAACGAGAGAGCTGGCGCTGCGCGGGCCGTTTTCGGTTGGCGTGTAGTCGCGGTTTCGGCTGACCGTGCCGCTGTCGCCGCGCGAATAGGACAGGCCCACCAGGATGAACTCCTCGACCACGGGGCCGTCCAGATTCATGCGCCGGGCGATCTGGCGGATGATCGGGAAGGCGTAGTCCGCGTCGGTGACATAGAGGACTGGATAGCGACGCTGGGGGCTGGTCTCGTAGCTGGCGGGCAGGCTGACGAAGACCTGATAGTCGCGGCCGGAGACGGGATCCGGCACGGTCCAGACCTGGGTGCCCGTCAGCACATAGGGCGCGCCTTCGGCCGGGGCGTCGGGGGCAGGCGAGGACTGGGCGTCGGCCCGTTCCGAACAGCCCATGACGGCGCCGGCCAGCAGAACCAGCCCAAGTGTGACCATCTTCATCGACGAATCCTTCAAAGCTGTACTGTGGTCAGCCTTGAAGACGAATGAGGCGGCAAGTCGGCCCTAGAACATGAAATCCGTCACCCTCGGGCTTGTCCCGAGGGCCTACGGTTAGGCTGTTTCTGGCATCAACCGTTCTACTCAGGCCCATGCCGCCAGACCGGTGGCGCATTCCAGACGAGGGACAGGTCGTCCCAGTTCGGATTGTCCCGCTCGATCAGGTTGAACTTCCAGTCGCGAAGATACCGCTTGATCGATTTCTCGCGTTGAATGGCCGTTGTGACGCGCTCGTGAGGCTCGAACCAGACGAGGTGTTTGAGGTCGTGATCCTTCGTAAAGCCGGCGATCACGCCTGCCTTGTGTTCACTAACACGTCGGTAGAGATCGCTGGTCACGCCGACGTAAAGCGTGCCGCGTATGCCATTCGTCATGATGTAGACGGCGACCAAGCCTCGTTCCATGAGCGAAGTGTTGTCAGGCGTGGGCCCTCGGGACAAGCCCGAGGGTGACGGGGTTGTTTGAGGTCAGTGAACCTTGCGACCGCCCACCCAGGTTCCGATCACCTTGCCTTGAAGCCTGCGGCCGTCGAACGGGGAGTTCTTGGATTTGGAGTGCAGGGCGTCGGCGTCGATGATGATCGGCGCGCCGAGGTCGAACAGGACCAGGTCGGCGGGCGCGCCCTCGGCCAGGACGCCGGCGTCGAGACCCAGCAGGGCGGCGGGGCCCTGGGTCAGGGGGCGCAGCACGTCCAGCAGGTCCAGGCCGTCCTCGTGGTGCAGGGTCAGGGCGGCGGGGAGCAGGGTTTCCAGGCCCACGGCGCCGGGCGCGGCCTCGGCGAAGGGACGGCGCTTGTCCTCGGCGGGGGCCGGGGCGTGGGCCGAGGTGATGACGTCGATCAGGCCCTCGCGCACCGCCTCGATCAGGGCTTGCCGGTCGGCTTCCGAGCGCAGCGGCGGGTCAAGCCGGTAGAAGGTGCGGTAGTCACCGATGTCCACCTCGTTGAAGCACAGGTGGTTGATCGAGACGCTGACGGCGACCTCCAGCCCCTTGGCCCGCGCCCGGGCCAGGGTCTCCAGCGCGCCCTCGGTCGAAATCTGATCCACCAGGAACCGCGCGCCCGTCTGTTCGACAAGGGCCAGGTCGCGCTCCAGGCCGATGCGCTCGGCGATGGCCGGGCTGCCGGAAAGGCCCAGGCGCGTGGCCAGTTCTCCGGAGGCGGCGACCGATCCTTCCGTCAGCCAGGGGTCGGCCGGGCGGCAGGCGATCAGGGCGTTGAAGGCGGCGGCGTAGCTCATCACCCGTTGCAGGGTGCGGCTGTTGACGATGACCTTGTCGCCGTCGGTGAAATACAGGGCGCCCGCCTCGTCCATCAGGCCGATCTCGGCCATGCGCTGGCCGTCCAGGGCCTTGGTCGCGGCGCCGGCGGCGCGAACGTTGACGAGGTTCAGGGCTGCGCCGCGCCGCTGGATGAAGTCGATCATGGCCGGGTCGTCGACGGCGGGATCGGTGTCGGGCTGGACGACGATGGTGGTCACGCCCCCGGCGGCGGCGGCCAGGCTGGCGGATTTCAGCGTCTCTTTCGGTTCGGCGCCGGGTTCGCCGGTCTTGACGCGGATGTCGATCAGGCCGGGCGCGAGGCACAGGCCGTCGGCGTCGATGGTCTGGTCGGCGGCGATGGGCGCTGCGCCGTGGACGACGCGGACGATGCGCCCATTCTCGATCAGGAGGCCGCCGGGACCGTCATAGTCGGTGGCGGGGTCCAGCAGGCGGGCGTTGAGGATTGCGATCGTACTCATTCCCGTCACCCTCGGGCTTGTCCCGAGGGCCCACGGCGGGGGCGGCTCGGTTGTTGGATGGCGGAGACTGAGCGGCGGGCGCTCGTGTGGCGGACGGGTGGGCCCTCGGGACAAGCCCGAGGGTGACGGATGTGCTTGCGGTCCATCACTTGTCCCCCCAACGGGCGGAGAGGGAGGCCAACACGGCCATGCGGGCGGCGACGCCCATCTCGACCTGATCCTGGATCAGCGAGACGTCCAGGTCGTCGGCCACGTCGGAATCGATCTCGACGCCGCGGTTCATGGGGCCGGGGTGCATGACCCGGGCGCCGGGGTTGGCCCAGGCCAGCTTCTCGCGATCCAGGCCCCAGAAGCGGAAATATTCGCGGGTCGAGGGGACCAGGGCGCCGGCCATCCGCTCCAGCTGAAGCCGCAGCATCATGACCATGTCGCAGCCCTTCAGACCCTCGCGCATGTCATGGAAGACCTCGCAGCCCCAGCGGTCGGCGTCGCCAGGCACCAGGGTCGGCGGACCGATCAGGCGGACGCGCGCCCCCATCATCTGCAACAGGGCGACGTTGGAGCGCGCCACGCGGCTGTGGGTGATGTCGCCGCAGATGGCGACGGTCAGGCTGGTCACATCGCCGAAGGCGCGGCGCATGGACATCAAATCAAGCAAGGCCTGCGTCGGGTGTTCGTGGCGGCCGTCACCGGCGTTGACGACGGCGCAGCCGACCTTCTGGCTCAGCAGTTCGGCCGCGCCCGAGGCCGAATGACGGATGACCAGGATGTCGGGCTTCATGGCGTTCAGGGTGACCGCCGTGTCGATCAGGGTTTCGCCCTTCTTCACGGAGGAGGAGGCGACCGGCATGGTGACGACGTCCGCGCCCAGCCGTTTGGCGGCGATCTCGAAGGAGGAGGAGGTGCGGGTTGAGTTCTCGAAGAACAGGTTCACGACCGTGCGGCCGTGCAGCAGATCCAGGGCCTTGGACGACTGACGATTGAAATCGACGAAGGCGTCGCCGAGATCCAGCAACTGCGGCGTCACATACGGATCGAGGTCCGATGCGGCCAGGAAGTGCGGTTTCGGGAACGGGACCAGCCGGTCGCGGATGGTCTGGTCGGTGACTTGAGCGGGCTGGGTCATCGAGACGCGGCTATAGGCGTGACTCGGCCTGAACGCGAGTCAGACGAAATGGAACAGCGCCAGAAGGATGGGGATGACCACGGCGCTGCCGACGGTAGTCAGGGCGATGACGCCGGCGATCAGGGGCGCGTCGCCGCCCATCTGACGCGCCAGGATATAGGAGGCGGCCGAGCCGGGCGCGGCGCCGCAGATCAGGGCGATGCCCTGCGCCAGGCTGTCGCCGCCCAACGCCCAGGCGATGAACCACATCAGCGGCGGCATGACGCCCAGCTTGACCAGGCTGACGGCGGCGATGGTGGTGCGGCGGCGTTTGACCTCGGCGAAGGACAGACCCGCCCCGGCGACGATCAGGCCCAGGGGCAGGGCGGCGGCGCCCAGCAGGTCCATCGCATCCGACAGGCCAGGGATCAGCGGCACATGCATTAGATTCAGCGCCAGGCCGATCAGGCAGGCCAGCAGGATCGGATTGGCCAGCATCGACTTGATCAGGCCGACAACGGAAGGCTCGCGCCGCAGCGACCCCCATTTCGCCAGCACGGCGACGCAGGCGATGTTGGTGACGGGAATGATGAAGGCGATGGCGACGGCGGCCAAGGCCGTGCCTTCCGAGCCATAGACCGACTGGATCACCGGTACGAAGACGAAGCTGTTCCAGCGGATCACGCCCTGAAAGACGCTGGTGTAGGCCGGGCCATCCAGGGTGATCAGAGGCTTGGACGCCAGGGTCGCCGCCGCCACGATCAGGGTCGCCCCGACCGCCGCAGCACCCGCCACGGTCGCGCCGCCGCCGGCGAGGTCGGCGTGCCAGATCGCGGGGATCAGGAAGCTGGGGTAGAAGATGTTGATCGACAGCTTCTCGATCGGCCGCCAGGCCTCGTCGGGCAGGAAGCCGGACTTTCTGAGGCCGTAGCCCAGGGCGATCATCAGAAAGACCGGCAGGACGCCGGCGATCAGGGCCGTCAAACCCAGGTCGCCTGGTCCCGAACCCGATCCAGCGCCCCTTGCAGAATCCAGGCGGCGGCGGTGCGGTCCACGACCTGGGCGCGGCGTTTGCGGTTCAGGTCCAGATCCTCGATCAGGAAACGCTCGACGGCGCTGGTGGACAGCCGCTCGTCCCAGAAGGCGATGTTGACGGGCCGCAGCCGCTCCAGATTGCGGGCGAAGGCGCGGCACGACTGGGCGCGCGGGCCTTCCGTGCCGTCCATGTTGGCGGGCAGACCGATGACCAGGGCCGAAATCCTGCGATGCGCCATCAGCTTGAACAGGTGTTCGGCTTCCTGCGTGAACTTGGACTTGCGGATCAGCTCCAGCGGCGAGGCGATCAGGCGGGTGGAATCCGACACGGCGACGCCGATGGTCTTCTCGCCCAGATCCAACCCCATCCACGGCGTGTCGGGCGGGCAGGCGGCGGGCAGATCGAGGAGGTCTAGGACGGGCACGGCCTGCGGTTAGGACTGGCGCGGGCCGAAGTCAAAGGCGATGGTGACGACGATCGACAGGAAGGACGATGACATGCGCACGGCGACAGCGGCGATGACGGCTTTTGGGCTTGTGCTGAGTGGGTGCGGACAGTCCGACACGCCGGCCAAGACCCAGAACTCACAGGATACTCAGACTGCGGCAGCCGCGCCGACGCCGGCCGCGATCACGCGTGCGGCCCCGACTCCGACCGCCAAGCCGGTCGGGCCTGGTGAACGCCGCACGGCCGCTTCACGCGAGGAGATCGGCACGGCCGCCGACGTGTCGCAGTTGCAGGCCCTGCCGGACCAGAACGCCAAGGTTTTCAGTCTGTCGGGAGGCGACCCGGCGGTGAATGGTCTGGTGACCTATTTCGCCCTGTTCGGCGGCCCGGCCGAAGGCTGGCGCGCCTATCCTTTGGGCGACTACGCCGAATGGAAGGTCGTCGAGGCGAAGGCCGGACGTGTGGTCCTGGCGGTGCGTCAGGACACGGCGGGGGCGGGCGGCGACATCCTGAAGGTGGAGCGCACGGTGCAGATCGACTTCCCCCCGAGCGGCGAGACGCCGCCCGACGCGGTGTCCGTCAGCACGTCGCAGTGAGATCACGCCTGACGACGGGCGGCTGATCCTTGTGAATCCCAGTGCAGGCGGCTAATCCGACCGCTTCGTTTTCATTTTGTGTGTTGGAGGGCCGCATGGCCATCGACGCTGCGACGGTGCGCAAGGTTGCGCATCTCGCCCGCATCAAGACCCCCGAGGACCGGCTGGAGCCGCTGGCGCAGGAGCTGAACGGCATCCTGGCCTGGATCGAGCAGTTGGATCAGGTGGATGTCGAAGGCGTGGAGCCGATGACCTCGAACGTCGCCCAGCCGTTGCGCCTGCGCGACGACGTCGTCACCGACGGCGCCAAGGTCGATGCGGTCCTGTCGAATGCGCCCAAGTCGGCGGATGGCTTCTTCGTCGTGCCCAAGGTGGTCGAATAGTCATGAGCGACCTGACCAAACTGACCCTGAAGGGCGCCGTCGACGGGCTGAAGGCTAAGGACTTCACCTCGGCCGAAATCACCCAGGCCTTCCTGACCACCATCGAGGCCGCCAATCCGACCCTGAACGCCTATGTCCAGGTGACGGCGGACAAGGCCATGGACATGGCGCGCGCGTCTGACGCCCGCATCGCCTCCGGCCAGGGCGGGGCGCTGGAAGGCGCGCCTTTGGGGATCAAGGACCTGTTCTGCACCGAGGGCGTCCAGACGACGGCCGGCTCCAACATGCTGCGCGGCTTCGTGCCGCCGTATGAATCGACCGTCACCGCCAATCTGTGGCGCGACGGGGCGGTCATGCTGGGCAAGCTGAACATGGACGAGTTCGCCATGGGCTCGTCCAACGAAACCTCGGCCTTTGGTCCGGTCAAAAATCCGTGGAAATCAACCGGCTCGAACGCCGAGCTGGCGCCGGGCGGCTCGTCGGGCGGTTCAGCCTCGGCCGTGGCGGCCGACCTTTGCCTGGCTGCGACCGCGTCGGACACCGGCGGCTCGATCCGCCAGCCCGCCGCCTTCACCGGCACGGTCGGGATCAAGCCGACCTATGGCCGCGCCAGCCGCTTTGGCATGGTGGCCTTCGCCTCATCGCTGGATCAGGCCGGGCCGATCGCCAAGACGGTCGAGGACGCGGCCCTGCTGCTGCAATCCATGTGCTCGTTCGACGCCAAGGATTCGACCAGCCTGGACATCGCCACGCCTGACTGGACCCAGTCGGTCGGCAAGTCGGTCAAGGGGCTGCGTATCGGCGTGCCGCGCGAATATGTCGTGGACGGAATGCCGGCCGAGATTCAGGCCCTGTGGGATCAGGGCGTGGCCTGGCTGAAGGACGCCGGCTGCGAGATCGTCGAGATCAGCCTGCCGCATACCAAATACGCCCTGCCGACTTACTACATCGTCGCGCCGGCCGAGGCGTCGTCGAACCTGGCCCGTTACGACGGGATGCGGTTCGGGCACCGGGCGGAGAATTTCAAGTCGCTGGACGACCTGTATGCCACCTCGCGCGCCGAGGGTTTCGGCAAGGAGGTCCAGCGTCGTCTGACCATCGGCGCCTATGTGCTGTCGGCCGGCTTCTACGACGCCTACTACGTCAAGGCGCTGAAGGTTCGTCGCCGCATCGCCGAGGACTTCGACAACGTCTGGGGCCAGGTGGACGCCATACTAACGCCGTCGACGCCGTCGGCCGCCTTCGCGCTGGGCGACAAGCAGATCGACCCGCTGACCATGTATCTGAACGACGTCTTCACGGTGACGACCAATCTGGCCGGCCTACCGGGCATTTCGGTGCCGGCTGGCGTAGACGCCGGCGGTCTGCCGCTGGGTCTGCAGGTCATCGGCAAGGCGCTGGACGAGGCGACGGTCTTCCAAGTCGGCGCCGCGCTGGAACGGGCGGCGGGCTTCACGGCCAAGCCGGGCAAGTGGTGGTGAGCATGAGCGACAATACCAAGACCATCAAAGGCCGCACCGGCGATTGGGAAATCGTCATGGGCCTGGAAATCCACGCCCAGGTGGCGTCGAAGGCCAAGCTGTTCTCCGGCGCGGCCGTCGGCTTCGGCGCGGGGCCGAACGAGCAGGTGTCGCTGGTCGATGCGGGCTTTCCCGGCATGTTGCCGACGCTGAACAAACACTGTGTCGAACAGGCGGTGAAGACGGGTCTGGGCCTGCGCGCGCAGATCAACCGCCGCAGCCAGTTCGACCGCAAGAACTACTTCTATCCCGACCTGCCGACCGGCTATCAGATCAGCCAGCTCTATTACCCCATCGTGGGTGAAGGCGTGGTCGAGGTGGAGGCCGAGGACGGCAGCTTCTTCAACGTCGGCATCGAGCGGCTGCACCTGGAGCAGGACGCGGGCAAGCTGATCCACGACCTGTCGCCGACCGAAAGCTACGTCGACCTGAACCGGGCCGGCACGGCGCTGATGGAGATCGTCTCTCGTCCTGACCTGCGCACGCCGGACGAGGCGGTGGCCTATGTGAAGAAGATCCGGACCATCCTGATCTATCTGGGCACCTGCGACGGGGATATGGAGAAGGGCAATCTGCGGGCCGATGTGAACGTGTCGGTCTGCCGGGCCGGGAACTACGACAAGTTCAAGGAGACGGGCGACTTCGGCTATCTGGGGACGCGCTGCGAGATCAAGAACGTCAACAGCTTCCGCTTCATTTCTCAGGCGATCCAGTATGAGGCGCGCCGCCAGATCGAGATCCTGGAGGACGGCGGTTCGATCACTCAGGAGACCCGTCTATACGATCCGACGGCTGGCGAGACGCGCTCGATGCGGTCCAAGGAAGAGGCGCAGGACTATCGCTACTTCCCCGATCCCGACCTGCTGCCGCTGGACCTGGAAGAGGCCTGGATCGCCGAGATCAAGGCGTCGCTGCCCGAGTTGCCGGACGACAAGCGCAAACGTCTGATGGCCGACTACGGCCTGTCGCAATACGACGCCATCGTGCTGATCTCGGAACAGGCCAAGGCCGACTATTTCGAAGCCGCCGCCAAGGGTCGGGACGCCAAACTGGTGTCGAACTGGGTCACCAACGAGGTTTCGGCGCGCCTGGCGGCCGAGGGTAAGGACTTCAGCCAGAACCCGCTGCCGGCGGCGCACGTCGCGCAGCTGGTGGAGTTGATCGAGACGAACGTGATCTCGTCCAAGATCGCCAAGGAGGTCTTTGATCACGTCTGGAACGGCGAAGGCTCGCCGGCCGAGGTGGTCGAGAAGCACGGCCTGAAACAGGTCACGGACACTGGCGCCATCGAAAGGGCCGTGGACGAGATCATGGCCGCCAACCCGGACAAGGCGGCGGCGGTCGCCGAAAAGCCCCAGGCCATCGGCTGGTTCGTCGGTCAGGTCATGAAGGCCACGGGCGGCAAGGCCAATCCGGCGGCGGTCAACGACATCCTGAAGGCCAAGCTGGGCCTGTAGGGCGAGGCGTCGAACGAAAAGCAAAGGCCCTGCGGATCGCTCCGCAGGGCCTTTTCAATTCTGTGTTTAGGCTGACGGCGGTACGGGCGGCGCCGGCGGTGCAGGGGCAGCCGGAGGCGCAGGCGGGACGGGGGCGTCCGGGTCGGTCGGCGCTGGCGGAGCGGGCGGGGCAGGCGGCGGAGGAGGAGCGGACTCATCGACAGGGGGCGGCGCCGGGGGCGCGGGCGGCGCAGGCACGGCGGGATCGACCGGCGGCGGTGCCGGATGGTGCGGAGTCTGATGATCGACCGGCGGAGGCGGCGGCGCGCTGGGCGCTTGCTGGGCGGTTGCGGCGCCGGCCAGCAGCATCGAGGCGGCCAGGGCGGTCAGTGCGATCTTCATCGGGACATGTCCTTCGGTTGAAACGCCATCCGGAAACGCTTCCGGACGTCATCGCGAATGGCGACGAAGACCAGCGTCGGAGCGCATCGCGTCCGATTTTCGTCCGGCAGGTTTCAAGTCGTTTCCAGCGCTGATTGCTGAAGCTGATCTCGGCTGAGCGGTGTTTGTGGCGCAGATGAGGGCTTCGAATACCTGGCGATCCAATGACGCCTGACAAGATGTCGCACCGGAACAAGGTCACGCGAGGGTCACGGTTCGTAATCCTTCAGCGAAGCGGAGCAATAAAAAAGCCCGACGGCGCGGGGCCGTCGGGCGGAAGTGCAAAATCGGCAGGCTGTTACCAGCGCCAGGCGTCGCGGATGACGTCGATAATATAGCCGTCGTATTCGTCGATCAGATACAGAGTGTTATCGACCGAGACCCAGCGTGTGCCCTCGGGCGGATAGCCCAGACCGTAGGTGCGCCAGTCGTTCAACTGATAGCGCCAGAAGGCATCCGGCAGATACTGACCGACCGACCACGACCGACCCCAATAGGAGCGCGGCACGCTGTAGTAGCCCCAGCCCGGCGCGAAGTAGAAGCCGACGCGAACGCCGTTGTAACCCCTGAAGCGCCGATCATTGCGCCACCAGTCCGAGCGGTGGTTGCGATAGAAATCCCGCCGCCATTGATCGCCGTTGAAGCGCTGGCGGAACTCGCGGTGCTGACGGTCGCGGTCACGACCGTTGTTCCAGCCCGAGCCTGGACGGTCGGGACGGTTCCAGCCGTTTCCGGGACGGTCGGGACGTTGACCGCCAGCATTTGGGCGGTCGGGCCGATCGGGTCGGTTCCAGCCGCCTTCGGGGCGGTCGGGACGATGGCCGCCAGTGTTCGGACGATCAGGTCGGTTCCAGCCGCCTTCGGGCCGGTTTGGACGCTGGCCGCCAGTGTTCGGACGATCAGGTCGGTTCCAACCGCCTTCGGGGCGGTCGGGACGCTGGCCGCCGGTATTCGGACGATCGGGTCGGTTCCAGCCGCCTTCGGGCCGGTCCGGACGCTGGCCGCCGGTGTTCGGGCGATCAGGCCGGTTCCAGCCGCTTTCGGGACGATCCGGACGTTGGCCGCCTGCATTGGGGCGTTCGCCACCCGACGGGCGCTCGGGGCGGGGCGTATCGTTTGCGGGTCGGCTGGGACGTTCGGGGCGAGGCTCGCGCGGTCCGTCTTCACGACCCATCTGCGGACGCTCGGGCCGGTTCATGCCGCGGGCGCGGCCTTCGCGCTGCGGCCGTTCCTGCTGAGCCTGGTCTTGTTCCTGGGCGAGGGCTTGCATCGGAACTGCAAGCGGGCCGGCGACGGCGATGGCGGTGAAAGCCATCAGGAGGCGTTTCATGGTCTTTGGTTCCTGCACGCCGGGTCTCCGGCGGCTTGAGGCAATCATCGATCCGTGGCGATGAACCCAGGCTGAACACTGTTCGCAATCAAGGGGCTGTCCGAAAAAGCAGAACCCCGCAGGCAAGACCTGCGGGGTTTGATAGTCCGGTTTTGACGGGGCTTAATAGACGCCCGAGAGGACGCTGGCGATCAGGCCGCTGGCCACGGCGATCAATAGGATGTCGTTGCCGGCGTGGACGTAGCGATAGCCGCGCGGTGCTTCGCGAAGACCGTAAACATAGGGATCACGGACGTAGTAGCTGCGATACTGCGCTGGCAGATAGCCGCCAGTGCGCCAGCGATAGCCGCTGTAGCGCGGCTCGACCCGGTAATAGCCGTAGCTGGGCGCATACCAGTAACCCGAGCGCGGACCATTATAGCCCCGGAAGTCCGAACGGCCGCGCCACCAGTTGCTGTTGTTGCGGTCCCAGCGGTCGTTGCGCCAATCGCGACGGTCGTCCCGGCGTTCGTCGCGATAGTCGCGGCGGTCGTCGCGGCGATCACGACGATAGTCTTGGCGGCTGTCATAGCGACCGTCGCGCCAGTCGCGGCGATCTTCACGGCGTTCCTGGCGGAAGTCGCGGCGGTCGTCACGGCGATCCTGACGATACTCGCGGCGGTCGCGGTCCTGGGCCTGAACGAGCATCGGCACGGCCGTGGTCGACAGGGCGAGGGCGACGACGGCGGCCTTGGTGAGGCGGTTCATCTTCGTGCTCCATTCTGGGCCGCCGACGGATGTGCCGACTCGACCCGTTAATGATGAGCAAGGTCGGATCTCGCGCCTGAATGCCCGCTGAACGATCGCGTCAGGTTTGCGGAGCGCTCGTAAGTTCCGCTGGCAAGGCGTGAACGAGAGATTTCCGAGAGATTTCCGAGGTCTGAATCCCGTTGGAAGTATTCATTTCTGCTTTACTGAAAAGTCCGCGCGACCCCCTTTGCTGTTAACTTTAAC
Source organism: Brevundimonas sp. Leaf280 (assembly GCF_001422455.1). Classification (NCBI taxonomy): domain Bacteria; kingdom Pseudomonadati; phylum Pseudomonadota; class Alphaproteobacteria; order Caulobacterales; family Caulobacteraceae; genus Brevundimonas; species Brevundimonas sp. Leaf280. The sequence continues at coordinate 78,399 of NZ_LMNC01000002.1, forward strand.
TTCAAACCACCGGTATTTCATGGCGTCTCAGAGGCGGGCCCAGAATGGCGCCCGATCAGGAGATACGGTGATGAACGCGCAAGAAATGGCGCTCGACCTGCAGGCCAGCGACGACGGTCTGCCGCTGCCGACCCCGGACATGTCCGGCGACGACCTGTTCAAACTGGGCATGATGTATTCGGCCGGATCGGGCGGTTGCCCGATGGACCGGGTGTCGGCCCACATGATCTTCAACCTGGCGGCCATGAAGGGTTCGATCGAGGCGCGCGTCTATCGCCGCGAGATGAGCCTGGAGATGGAACGCGAGGAGATCGCCGAAGCCCAGAAGGCCGCGCGTCGCTACATCGATCAGGGCGTCGTTCAGCTGGTCGCCTAAACGACCATCTAGAACTGGGCGTAGCCGTTGCCGTTCGATCCGTTGATCGAATAGCTGAAGCCGATAGGCAGGGCGGCGCGGACCTGAGTGAAGAAGGCCGCCAATTCGCCCAGCGTCGAACGCGGCACGAAGACGATATCGCCACGCCGCAACGGTACGACCTCGCCGCGACGCGGACGCAGGTCCACCACGCGCATTATGCGCGATCCACCCGGACCGCGACGGATCAGGGCCACGCTGTCCTGACGCGACGTCGGGGCGAACCCGCCAGCCTGGATCACCGCCTGATAAGCGTCCAGATCGCCGATCATTTCGAAGACGCCCGGGTTGCGCACCTCGCCATCGACCCAAACGCGGATCGGGCCGGCCTGGCGCAGGGTGACCTCGACGGCAGGGCGCACCAGCTGGGTCGCATAGGCCGCAGAGACGACCTGCTGAAGCTGGGGCAGGGTGCGATCCGCCGCCATGACCGATCCGATCAGGGGCAGGGCGATACGGCCGTCGGGACCGACCTTGAGCGTGCGCGTCAGCTCCGAGGCGGTCGGCGTCGCCACCTCGATCTCGTCGCCGGGATACAGCAGATATTCCGGCTCCTGGTCCGTCCAGGGGGCGAAGGGCAGGCCGGCGAGCGCGTCGTAGGGCGACCGGTCGGCGCGCCGGGGATCGGGAACGCCGCCGGCCCCGCCGCAGGCCGCCAGCGAGGCGGCGATGGAGGCTGAACCGAGGGTCAGCAGAAACAGGCGGCGATCGGTCAGCATGGGAATCGGTCGGCCTCGACGAGGGATATCAGGCAACGTCGCCGGTTATGGGTAATCATCGGTTAACGCCGGTGGGCGAAGGGTTAGGACTACACGCCTTTCAAGGGATTCGGCCCGCCCGATGCGCTCCACCGCACACGTCACCACAAGGCCGCGCTACGGCGTTCTGGACGTGATCGGCCTGTTGTTCCGCGAACTGCTGCTGATGATCGTCGTCTTCGTGGTGATTCTGGGGCTGGGGTTCGCCGCCGCCATGACCTTGAAGAAGAGCTACACCGCAACCGGCTCGGTCTTCGCAGGCGTGGGTCAGGAATACGTTTATCAGCCGCGCGTCGGCACGGCCGAGCGGGGTCAGGCGCCGCAGGGCGACGAGGTCGCCAACTCCGAAGCCGCCATCCTGGGCTCCAGCGCCGTGCGCCAGAAGGTGGTCGAGGCCCTGGGCACCGCCGCCATCCTGGGCGAGCAGCCCAAGGGCAGTCCGCAGGCCGCGCGGTCCGCCGCGCTGAAGGCCGTCGGCGGCGGCTTGGGCGTCGCCACGGCGCCGGGCAGCGCGGTCATCCATCTGACCTACAAGGCTGACGATCCCGAACGGGCGGCCCGGATCCTAAACACGATCATCGAGCAATATCTGATCTATCGCCGCGAGGTCTTTCAAGACAAGACGCCGGCCATCGCCAGCCAACGCATCGCCTTCGAGGATGAACTCGGTAATGCGGATAGGGCTTATGAGGCCTTCCTGGCCTCCAATGACATCGGCGACTTTACGGCGGCCAAGGCGACGCTGGCGGCGACCTATCAGACGGTCTTCACCGACCGGATGTCGACACAGAGCCAGTTGAACCAGACCGCCCAGCGGCTGAACACTCTAGTGTCGCAGCAGGCGGGAACGCCGGCGGAGGTGGCGCTGCAGCAGGATCTGAACATCTCGGCCCAGGACCAAGTGCTGCAACTGCGCACCGAACGCGAGCAGCTGTTGTCGCGTTATCAGCCCGACGCCCAGCCGGTGAAGGACATTGAGGCGCGGATCAATCAACTGCAAGCCTATGTCGCGACCGGCACGGCCGTTGGGGCGAAGGAAGTCCGCACCGGACCGAACCCTGTCTGGACCGAGCTGGAGACCACGCGGATCAACACCCGGGCCGAGCGCGACTCGCTGGCGGCGCGTCTGGCGGTTCTGGACCGGCAGCTGGCCGATATCCGTTCGCGGCAGGCGCGGCTGACGGCGCTGGAATCCGAGAACACGACTTTGGCCGGCAATCGCGAAGTGCTGAGCGCCTCGATCCGAGAGTTCCAGCAGCGCGAGACGCAGAGCCGCGCCGATAACGCCCTGGTGGCCGCCGGCGCCGACAACGTCACTGTCATCGAACGCGCCCAGCCGCCGGCGACGGGCAAGAGCCTGAAGATCCCGCTGCTGGCGGCGGCCTTCCTGTTCGCGGGTTTCACCGCCCTGTGCGTGGGCCTGTTGCGCGTCTTCACACGGCGCGGCTTCACGACGCCGGCCTCGGTCAGCCGCACGCTGGATATGCCGGTCCTGGCCGTCGCGCCCGCCAAGGCAGCCTAGCGAAACTCGTGCTAGGCTGAGGGCTTAGGGAGCGCCTTGGCGATTCGATGGTCGATCTGACTTCAGAAATGGCGGGCCTGTGGGCGGCGCTGGGACCGGCGCCGGCGCACCGCGCGCGCGTGATCCAGTTTGCCTCCGCCGCGACCGGCGAGGGTGTCTCGACCGTTGCGCGAGAGTTCGCCCGATTGGCGGCGGTGCGGGCGCGCAAGCCCGTCTGGCTGATCGACGGCGATCTGGCGCAACAGGGGCAGTTGGAGACGGTGTCGGCCGAGCCGGATCGGTTCGGCCAGGTCGGAAAGGCCGCGCAAGGCTCGCCCGACGGCTCAAGCTTCTACGCCGTGACGCCGCGCGTGACCGGGCGCGACGGCAAGCCGGTGCCGGATTCGCGACTGCTGACGGCGCGGTCCTGCCTGGGCGGCCGCCTGTGGGTGACGCATTTCCACATGGAAGCGCTGCGGTCCGGGCACCGGGTCGAGGCCGTCGGCGAGCCCCGATATTGGGAGGCGCTGCGGCCCCACGCCGACACCATCGTGATCGACGCGCCCGCCGCCGATCGCAACGACATGGCGATCATCTTGGCGCCCTTCGTGGACATGACGGTGTTGGTGATCGCGGCCGAAAGCACGGCCGCCCATGCCCCGGTCATCCTGCGCGACGAGATCGAAGCGGTGGGCGGCAAGATCGCCGGCGTGGTCATGAATCGCTCGACATACAAGGCGCCGGGCTTCCTGCGGCGATTGATGGGCTGAAGCCTTCCGAAGCGCTTTTTCGGCGTCCGCTTTCGCACATTCGGCAAGAAAATGAAGCATTTGCGGCGAAGCTCGGCGTGGATGCGGCGCCTTTCCGCGTCTTGCGCATTGTGTGGCCATGACAAAGTCCGTCGCATTCGTCGGAGCGGGGCCGACGACGCTCTACGCTCTTCATGCCCTGCTGTCTCAAGGCACCGTTTCGGCGCGGGTGACGGTGTTCGAGGCGCGCGAGACGGCCGGTTGCGGCAGCCCCTACAGCCCGGACTGGAACGACGCGGCGATGCTGTCCAACATCGCCAGCATAGAGATCCCGAAGTTACAGGACACGTTGGCCGACTGGCTGTCGGCACGAACGCCCGCCGAACTGGCAGAGCTGGACGTGGATGGGGCGTCGCTCGATGAGCGCACCTTCGTCCCACGCGTCGCCCTGGGACGATATTTCGAAAATCAGTTCGCCGCCCTGGTTCAGCAGGCCCGCGCGATGGGCGTCGTCATCGATGTGCGGACGGGATGCCGGGTCATCGATGCAGCGAACCGCAAGGACGGTATCGAGCTGACCTTCACGTCGCCGCCGTCGCGGAAGGTCGCCAAGGCTGTATTCGACCACGTGGTTCTGGCGACGGGTCACCAGTGGCCGTCGCGGCCGGACGCCCAGCCCGGGTACTTCCTCAGCCCCTGGCCTTCATCCGATCTCGCAAATGTTCCGGCGACACGCATCGGCATTCGGGGGTCTTCGTTGACGGCCATCGATGCGGCCGTCGCCTTGGCCACGTCGCACGGGGACTTCGTTCGACGAGATGATCGGCTGATCTATCAGCCCGCGTCCGATACCGAAGATTTCCACATCGCCATGATGTCGCGAAAGGGATTGCTGCCCGAAGCAGACTTCTATTTTCCGCTGCCGCATGGCCCGCTGACCTATTGCACGCCCGAGGCCGTCGCTGCGGCTGTAGCGCGCGGTCCTGACAGGCTGCTGGACGCCGTGTTCGACTTGTTTCGAGCCGAGCTGATCCACTTGGATCCGAACTACGCCGCCGAGACGGGACTGCATGACGGGACGCTGGAAACCTTCGCCGAGAGCTATTTCGCGCGGCGGGCATCGGTTGATCCCTTCGTCTGGGCCGCCGCGAACCTGAAGGAGGCTCAGGCGAACCATGCCGCAGAGGTGACGGTGGCCTGGCGCGACGGCATCCTGCGCATGCATGAAATCGTCGCCGTCATCGTGCCCCATCTGGACAGCATCCAGTTCGAGCGGTTCAGCCGCGCCTTCAAGCCGATCTTTGTCGATATCTACGCCGGTGTGCCGCACGAATCGATCGAGCGGATGCTGGCGCTGCACACCGCCAGACGGCTGGATGTCATCGCCCTGGGCGACGACTACGATGTCGATACGCGTTGTCCCGAAGGCGGCGCGCGGGTGACGATCGGCGACACGACGCGCCACTTCCCGATCTTTATCGAGGCGACGGGGCAAGCGGCTCTGAGCGGCATCCAGTTTCCTTTCTTGTCCTTGTTGGAGCAAGGGATCGTGCGTGATCAGGTTGCGAATGACGCGCCCGATGTCATCCGGGGGATTGCGGTCGATGACATGTTTCGGCCGGTCGACGCGCCCCTGCCGATGGATCGGCTGTTCTGTCTCAGCCTGCCGTTCATCATAGGACGGCATCCCTTCGCGCAAGGGATCACCAGTTCGCACGAAATGGGCGGGATCGTCGGTCGGCGACTGGCGTTGATCCTGAATACCGCAAAGCCTGCGGTCGATCTTGCCGATACGGCGGCCTGACGCGAGGACGAATGAAGCTGTTTGCGATCTACATCGGCGGGGAGCACCCCGGCGCCAATATCGAGGTGCACGATATGCGCTTCCTCGTCGCCCCCACGATCGAAGCGACGAAAGACGCCTTGCTGGCGCAGTGGTGGGGACGTCAAGGGACGTTGCACATCGATTGCTGGTCGGAGATTTCGCAGGCAGACGGCTATGAGGTCAGCCTGTCGCCGACGCCTTATGAGGGCAAGGAAAAGCTCTACTACGTCAACCTGGGCGGCTACGACGGGGTGGCGTTTGCGGAACAGCACCGCAATGTCTTCGTCGTCGCCGATAGCCTGCCAGCGGCCAAGGCGCGCGCCATCAAACTGGCCAAGGGTTGGACGGACGCGCACCGGGACGAGATGTATGAGGCCGAACAGGCGTTTGCGCTGGACGACGTTGCGGGCGCCGAACGCCTGTATATCCACCTCAAGCCCAGCCTTATGAGCGGCGATCCGGACTTCACCTGCCGCTATATGCCGATCCGCTGAGCGGGTCAGGCAGTAGGGCGGCCCAGCATCGCCGCGCCGTATAGTCTCGGCTCGAACCCCTTGGTCCAGAAGACCTTGCCGAGACCACGAGCGCAGCGATCGTAGACGTTTGCGCGATCAGGACGCCGCAGGATCGCACAAAGGACGGACGCGGCGCCCCAAATTCCGGTCTGGGCCAGTCCGACCAGCATCCATTTGACGACGCCGGGCCAGTCGCGGCGGGCGGCGGCCATCTGGGTCGGGCTTTGGCCATAGGCGAAGGCGCGGGTGAGGGTGTATTTCAGGGTGGCGCGGTGGGGCGGGGCGAACTCGTCCGCCCAGGCGTCGGCGGCCCAGCCAAACCGGCCGCCGCGCGCCGACAGGGCGGTAAACAGTCGGTCGTCCTCGCCGCCCGTCTCGTTCATGGCGACATCGAAAGGCGCATCGCCGGGCAGGGCGGTGGCCCGTACCATCAGACTGTTGCCGCAGCCGTGGATGTCGTCTGTCGGGCCGGTCTCGCGCGGGCCGTCGCGGCCGAAGAACCGCTCCAGATAGGCGGTGGTCCAGCCGGTGTTGTCCGGCACGCGCCCGCGAATGGGGCCGAAGACGACATCGGCACCGGTCTGGCCTTGCGCGTCCAGCAGGGCGGCGAGCCAGCCGGGAGAGGCGGCCTCGTCGTCGTCGAGGAAGGCGATCAAGGGCGCGTCAGTCGCGGACAGGCCGACGTTGCGCGCGGTCGCGACGCCGGGGACGGGGGCGTTGGCATAGGTCAGGGGGACGGGCGCCTCGGCGCGCAGGCGCTCGATCAGGACGGCGGCGGAGCCTTGCGGGTCATTGTCGGCGACGACGATCGCGGCCACGCGGTGCAGCGATCCGGTCTGGGCGAAGACCGAGCGCAGGGCGCGCTCCAGACTGCCTGGGCGGCGCAGGGTCGGGATGATGACGGCGACATCGCGCATGGTCAGACGGCGTCCGCATAGACAGCGGCGCGGTAGAGACGCAGCGCGAATGCGCGGGCCTTGACCGGCAGGGCCACCGTCAGGGCGGCCTGTTTCATCATGCGGCGCGCAAAGGGCAGGGCGGGCAGGCGTTTCAGGGCGCGCGCGGCCTTGTAGCTGGGATAGGTCTGGACGACGGCGGAGTGCAGGGCGACGACGCGGGCGAAGTTGCCGGCGCCCTGGTCGAACTTGCGGGCCAGATCCTCGACCGTGTCGAGGCCCATATGCGTGGCGGGATTGTCGATATGGACGACGGGAAAGCGGCGCGAGACGCGCATGGCCCATTCCACGTCCTCCCAGCCCCAGCCGCTGAAACCGGGATCGAAGGATTCGGCGGCGAAGACGTCGCGGCGCACCAGCAGGTTGGAGGTGTAGACGTATTTCTCGGGCGTCAGGGCGCGCTGGGACGCCGGCAGGCATTCAGACGCGCCGGACAGGGCGCGGTGGACGGCGAACCGGGCGTCGGTCGGCGCCTGATCGAGAGAGAAGCCGCCGAAGGCCACAGCGGGAGCGTCATCCTTCGTCAGTCGCAGCCAGTTTTGCAGGAAGACGGACGTGTCGGGCCGCATGTCGCTGTCGAGGAACAGATAGGCCTCGCCTCGGGCGGCGGTGGTCAGGCGGTTACGGCCCCTGGCGCGCCCTTCGTTGGCGGCCGAGGTGATCAGGCGGACGGGCAGATGCAGGGTGTCGGTGGTCGCCTGAAGCCGGGTCGTCAGATCGGCGTCGGCGGTGCCGTCGTCCAGCAGGATCAACTCGACCGCGCCGGACAGGGCGGGGGCCTCGGTGTCCAGTTGGCGCAACAGGCCTTGCGGATCGTCGCGCAGGAAGGGGATCAGGACCGAGATCGTCGGCGTCGCCTGAGCCCAGGCGGCGTTGTCGTGAATCTGGACGCTCATGCCGTCATGCTCCGGCGCGCGCGGATCAGGCGCATGAGGACGTCACGCACGCCTGCGGCGTTCAGGGTCAGGGCGACGACGGCATAGACGAGGCCGCCCACGCTCGCGTCCAGCATCAGCTCCATGAAACCGCCCAGCGGCGGCATCATCCAGACGACCCCGGCCATGACGGCGGAGGCGATCCCGCAGCGGATCAGCGCCTCCCAGGGCATGGGCAGGGCGATGGCGCGGCGGCTGAGCAGGATACAGGCGATCAGGCCGATGGCGAAACTGGCCGTGGTCGAGACGGCGGCGCCGGTCACGCCCATGCGGGGGATCAGCATCAGGTTCAGCGCGACGTTGCACAGGGCCGGGATCGCCATGGTCACCAGCAGCAGGCCGGTCTTCTTACCCAGGGTGAAGCCGAAGCCGAAATAATAGGCGATCATGCCCGACAGGAAGGACGAGGCCGCAATCCACGGTGTGACCAGGGCGGCGGCCGCGCGCAGATCCTGGCCGATCATCAACTCCGCCAGCGGCCACGCGACCAGCGACAGACCGACAGCGGCGGGCAGACCGATCAGGATCAGGGTCGATCCCTGCTCGATGGCCGTCTGACGCAGGGCCTCGCGTCCGCCGCGCTCCAGCGCCATGACCATGGCCGGCGCACCGGCCGCGCCCAGCCAGATGAAGATGACGTCCAGCGTCCGGTTCGCCAGGCTGTAGCTGGCGTGATAGGCGCCGACCGCCGCCGCATCCATGAAGGCCGCCAGCAGGAACCGATCCGTCGAGGCCAGCACCAGCGCCAGCGTCAGCGACGCCGCGATGGGATAGCCATACAGGGCATAGGCCTTGAGCCGGACGCGATCCAAGGTCCCGCCCGTCGCATGTCGCAATTCGCCCGGCAGGATGAAGGGGAGGGCGAACAGGGGGGCGATGGCCAGACCCAGCAGGGGCGACGCCGCGCCGGCGCCGGCCAGGGCGAATCCGGCCCCGACCAGAAAGCCCAGGATGGCGACGCCGATGTCCACGGCGGCGGATTTCGACACCTCGCCCGCCGCGCGATACCGCTCCTGCGCCAGCTTCGCGAGGTTGCGCACGGGCGCGCCCGCCAGGCCGAAGGCGACGGCGATCTTGAACGCCGGCGTCAGCGGCGCCAGCCACACGATCAGGGCCGCGATCGGGGTGAAGACGGCGATGATCGTGAACGACGTGCGGTACAGACTGGCGAAATGGGTCGCCATTCCCTCGGGTGTGCGCTCGGCCGCCCAGAAGCGCGCCATCGACGCTTCCAGCCAGGTGAAGGTCACGGTGTGGGCCAGGGTCGTGACCGAAAACGCCAGGGCGTAATGGCCGAAGTCGTCGGCGCTGAGCAGGCGCGTAAAGACGAAGATCGTCAGAAAACCGACGACCCCCTGGACGATCTGGGCCGGCAGATAGCCCCAGACGCCGCGCCAGAACATGCGCTTCTCGCTCAACGCACGGCCGCCCGGTCGCCCAGAAGGACGGGAATGGTGACGGCGATGACCCACAGGTCCAGCCAGAAGGACTGTCGCTCGATATATTCGATGTCCAGCTGGACGCGTTCACGCACTTGGGCCTCGGTGTCCACCGGGCCGCGTGAGCCCTTGATGGCGGCCCAGCCGGTCATGCCGGGCTTGATCCGGTGTCGATGGGCGTATTCGGCGACCAGCAGGGCGGACTCGGTCTCGCCGGTCTTCATGCCGATGGCGTGGGGGCGAGGGCCGACCAGGGACATCTCGCCGGACAGGACGTTGAAGATCTGCGGCAGTTCATCCAGGCTGGTGGCGCGGATAAAGCGGCCGACACGGGTCACGCGGTCGTCACCGGGGCAGACCTGACGGCTGGCGCTGGCGTCGGCGGCCTCGTGACGCATCGAGCGGAACTTCCACACCACGATGGTCTCATGATTGAAGCCGTGACGGCGCTGGCGGAAGAAGACGGGGCCGGGGCTGTCCAGCTTCACCGCCAGTGCGACCAAGGCCATGATGGGCGCAGCGACGACCAGGGCTGCGGCGCCGATCACCAGATCCTGCATCCGCTTATTGAAGGCGCGGCGATCCGGATCGACGGGGCCGTCCAAGGACGCAAGAGGCGCATTGGCCAGCCTGTTCAGCAGCCCGTCGCGACCCAATTCCGGATCGACCAGGACCGTCAGCGGATTGGGCAGGGCGTTCAAGGTCTGCGTCAGGTCGCGCACGCGCTGGCCCGCCTCGGGATCGATGGCTAGGACGATCCGGTCGACATAGGGCGTCAGTCGGTGGGTCAGCAGGGCCTTGGCGTCGCCCAGCACCGGCACGCCGGCGACGCTCTCTGGCGATCGGGCCAAGCGGTCGTCGAACACGCCCAGCACATTCATGTCGCGCCGCTCCAACGCCTGTTCGATCAGACGTCGCGCGTTTCGGGTCGCGCCGACGATGACGATGTTGGGTGACAGCACGCCCAGCCGACGCCACCGAGCAATGACGACCAGCCACAGGCCGTGCAACACCGCCAAGGCGGCCGTCGTGGTCAGGGTCCAGGGCGCAATGACGTCCAGCGCCGGGCGGTCCAGCAGCCACCCCAGCACGAGCGCGACTCCTGCCGAGACGACGCCGACGCCTACCACGCCTGCCATGTGCAGAGGCCAGGGCGTGTCGCGCCCGAATCGATAAAGCTGAAGTGCGCGCATCAGTACGAGCACCAAAACGGCGCCGATGACCACGGGCGCGGCGTCGCCGACCGTGATCGAGGCCAAGCCCGTCGGCTGGATCGCCAGGACCGCGCTGAACGCCAGCCCGCAGACCATCAGCACGTCGATCAGCCGGAAATAATGCGCGGACAGACGTACGGACGATCGCTCGCGCGCATTCAGCCAAATCTCCGGGCGGAACGGCCCACGCGACGGCCGGCTTTTCAGCGGCGTGTCGGCGGCGAGAATGGCGGGGCGGTCGAGCAACAGGCGGTCCAGAAGCGATCCGGGGGGCGAATGATGGCCGCGATACTGCCGCTTGGGCCTCTATGTCGCGTTAACGTGGACGCTTTCTCTCGAACCGGATTGCGCGACGCATCAGCCTCCGCTATCGACGCCCTCGCAGGAGACGTGGCCGAGTGGCTGAAGGCAACGGTTTGCTAAATCGTCGTACCCCGTAAGGGGTACCGAGGGTTCGAATCCCTCCGTCTCCGCCATTTCCTCAAATCGTCCGCCGTTTGAACCGACCCGCCCACGCGTTGGGTCATGGACGTCACCTGTCTTGTCGCTTTGCTCGCTGCTGACTTCGTCGCCACGTGGTGAACAGGCCGTCTGTTGACACGCAACCCTGCCGAACCATCTGCCGCAAACGCAACACGGCCCGCAGGCGACTGCGGGCCGTATCTTTTAATGCGCGGTGACGCGTCGGCTTAGACAGCCTTGGCGCGGTCCTTGTCGGAGGAGCTGCGGGCCAGTTCGCGGTTCAGCCACAGGGCCACGAGGGTGCAGATGGCGCCCGACAGCAGATAGGCGCCGGCGGCGATCAGGCCGAACTGGCTGGAGATCCACAGGGCCGCGAGGGGCGCAAAGCCCGCGCCGAACAGCCAGGCCAGGTCCGAGGTCAGGGCGGAGGAGGTATAGCGGTTGGTCAGGCTGAAGCTGGAAGCCACGGGGCCAGAGGCCTGGCCGAACGACAGGCCGAGCAAGATGAAGCCGGAGATCATGAAGGTCAGCTCGCCGACCGGGCCGCCGTTCAGCAGTTGCGGCGCAAAGCCGGAGAAGGCGGCGATACCGGCAGCCGTGATCGCCAGCAAGGTGCGGCGGCCGTAGCGGTCGGCCAGAATGCCCGAGGCCAGGATGGCCAGCAGGCCGAAGACGGCGCCCACCATCTCGATCAGCAGGAAGCGCACCGGCGTTTCCTTGGTGAACAGGAACACCCACGACAGCGGGAAGACGGTGACCATGTGGAACATGGCGAAGCTGGCCAGCGGAGCGAAGGCTCCGATGGCGATCTTGGGGCCTTCGTCGCGCAGTGCCTGACTGATCGGCGTGGGCTGAAGCTCGCGCGTCTCGAACAGCTTCTGGAAGGCCGGCGTCACTACGATGCGCAGGCGCGCGAACAGGGCCACGACGTTGATGGCGAAGGCGACGAAGAACGGATAGCGCCAGCCCCAATCCAGGAAGTCAGGGGCCGACAGCGTGTTCAGGAAGAAGGCGAACAGGGCCGAGGCCACCAGCAGGCCGATAGGCGCGCCGAGTTGCGGGATCATGGCGTACCAGCCGCGCTTCTTCTCGGGCGCGTTCAGCGCGAGCAGCGAGGCCAGACCGTCCCAGGTGCCGCCCAAGGCGACGCCTTGGCCGATACGGGTGAGGGCCAGCAGCACCGGCGCCCACATGCCGATGCTCTCATATCCCGGGATAAAGGCCACCGACACGGTCGAGGTCCCCAGCAGCAGCAGGGCGGTCGTCAGCTTGGCGCCGCGCCCGAACTTGCGGTCGATAGCGATGAACAGGACGGTGCCCAGCGGCCGGGCCAGGAACGCCAGGGCGAAAACGGCGAAGGAGAGCAGGGTGCCGCCCACCGCGCCCGCATAGGGGAAGATCAACTGCGGGAAAACGACCACCGAAGCGATGGCGTAAACAAAGAAGTCGAAAAACTCGGAAGTTCGGCCGATAATGACGCCGATGGCGATCTCGCCGGCGTCAACCTTGCCATGGCCCGTGTGAAGGGCGGCGGCGTCGCGTTCCAGCGACTCTGACGAAGGGGTCGTCGAGGCGGACATGGGCTTGGTCGCTCCGTGTGAGACTGAATTATCGGCCGTACGGCAGGTCGCCGCATTATGACCGGGCGCCCTTTGCGATGAAAGCGGCCTCGTGAGGATAGGACATATTGCCCAATGTCGTTCCTGATTGAAGCTGAGTATCCCGCCGCCTACGAACGCCAACCGTCGCGGCGCCTCCCCCTCGCCCGACGCTTTTCGATTGGATCCGCCTTGCGCCGTCTGCGCCTTCTTTTGCTCGCGCCCATCGTGGCCCTGCTGTCGGCCTGCAACCTGGTCGTCCTCAACCCTGCCGGCGACGTAGCATCCCAGCAGGGCGATCTGCTGATGATCTCGACCCTGCTGATGCTGATCATCATCTTGCCCGTGATGGGTCTGATCGTCTTCTTCGCCTGGAAGTATCGAGCGTCGAACAAGGAGGCCGAGGCCGACTACCGTCCCGATTGGGACCACTCCACGTCACTGGAGTTGGTCATCTGGGCCGCGCCGCTGATGATCATCATCTGCCTGGGCGCCCTGACCTGGGCTGGCACGCACCTGCTGGACCCCTATCGTCCGATCGACCGGATCAAGCCGGGCCAGGCCGTCGAGGAAAGCGTCGAGCCGTTGCAGGTCAATGTCGTCGCGCTCGACTGGAAGTGGATGTTCATCTACCCGCAGTACGGCGTCGCCACCGTCAATGAACTGGCCGCGCCGGTTGACCGTCCGATCCGTTTCCACATCACCTCGTCCTCGGTGATGAACAGCTTCTACATCCCCGCCCTGGCCGGCCAGATCTACGCCATGCCGGGCATGGAGACGAAGCTGCACGCCGTCATCAACCGTCCGGGCGAATACGAAGGCTTCTCGGCCAACTATTCCGGCGACGGCTTCTCGCACATGCGCTTCGCTTTCCACGGTCTGGATCAGTCCGGGTTCGACCAATGGATCGCCGGAGTGCGCCAGGGCGGCCAGACGCTGGACCGCGATCGCTATCTGGAGCTGGAAAAGCCCAGCGAGAAGGTGCCGGTCATGCGCTTCGGCGCCGTGGACGGCGCGCTGTGGGACGCGATCCTCAACATGTGCGTCGAGCCGGGCAAGATGTGTATGGGCGAGATGATGGCCATCGACAAACAGGGCGGCCTGTCCATGGCGTCGGTGCGCAACACCATGCCGCTGGTCTATGACAAATACGCCGGTCGCGGAAAATCGCCCGCCTATTTTGGCTCCAACGACAGCTACGTCATGACGATCTGCACCCCGCTGCAGGCCGAAGCGGCGGCCGCCGACCGCATGCGCCGCGCCGAACTGGATACGGTCGCCGGACCGACCAGCCTGGAGCGCCTGACCGGGCAGGGGTTGTCGCCCGGTCAGACACCGATGGCCTCGCTGACGACGCTGGCCCGCAATCCCTTCGCCACGGGGCCGGTTCCGACCGACGTCCGTTCCGCCCCCAACGCCTGAGCGAACACAGTCGATGAACGCTGATCAACTCATTCCGCTAATCTTCGGGCGCCTCACGCTTGAGGCTCTGCCGTTGCACGAGCCGATCCTGGTCGTGACCATGTCGGTCGTGCTGCTGGGCGGTCTCGCCCTGTTTGGCGCCCTGACCTATTTCAAGCTGTGGGGCTATCTCTGGAAGGAGTGGTTCACCACCGTGGACCACAAGAAGATCGGGATCATGTACATGATCCTGGGTCTGATCATGTTCGTGCGCGGCTTCGCCGACGCCATAATGATGCGCCTGCAACAGGCGATGGCCTTCGGCGGGTCCGAGGGTTACCTGAACGCGCACCACTATGACCAGATCTTCACCGCCCACGGCGTGATCATGATCTTCTTCGTGGCCATGCCGCTGGTGACGGGCATCATGAACTATGTCGTGCCGCTGCAGATCGGCGCGCGCGACGTGTCCTTCCCCTTCCTGAACAACTTCAGCTTCTGGATGACCACGGCAGGCGCCATCATCGTCATGGCCTCGCTGTTCGTGGGCGAGTTCGCGCGCACCGGCTGGCTGGCCTATCCGCCGCTGTCGGGCATCGGTTACAGTCCCGGCGTCGGCGTCGACTACTACATTTGGGCGTTGCAGATCGCGGGGGTGGGGACGACACTGTCCGGCATCAACCTGATCGCGACCATCGTGAAGATGCGCGCGCCCGGCATGGGCATGATGAAGATGCCGGTCTTCACCTGGACCTCGCTGTGCACCAACGTACTGATCGTGGCGTCCTTCCCGGTTCTGACCGCCGTCCTGGCCCTGCTGACGCTGGACCGTTACGTCGGCACCAACTTCTTCACGAACGACTTCGGCGGCAACCCGATGATGTACGTGAACCTGATCTGGATCTGGGGTCACCCCGAGGTCTACATCCTGATCCTGCCGCTGTTCGGCGTCTTCTCGGAGATCGCCTCGACCTTTTCGGGCAAGAAGTTGTTCGGCTATACCTCCATGGTCTACGCCACGGTCGTCATCACGATCCTGTCCTACCTGGTCTGGCTGCACCACTTCTTCACCATGGGCTCGGGAGCCTCGGTGAACAGCTTCTTCGGCATCACGACGATGATCATCTCGATCCCGACGGGCGCGAAGATCTTCAACTGGCTGTTCACGATGTACCGTGGGCGCATCCGGTTCGAGCTGCCGATGATGTGGTTGGTCGCCTTCATGCTGACCTTCGTGATCGGCGGGATGACCGGCGTGCTGCTGGCGGTGCCGCCGGCCGACTTCGTGCTGCACAACTCTCTGTTCCTGGTGGCCCACTTCCACAACGTCATCATCGGCGGCGTGCTGTTCGGCCTGTTCGCGGCGATCAACTTCTGGTGGCCCAAAGCCTTTGGCTTTAAGCTGGACAAGAAGTGGGGCCTGATCAGCTTCTGGTGCTGGGTGCCCGGCTTCTGGCTGGCCTTCCTGCCGCTGTATGTGCTGGGCCTGATGGGCGTGACGCGCCGGATGCGGGTGTTCGACGATCCCTCGCTGCAAATCTGGTTCGTTATCGCGGCCATCGGCGCCGGCGTCATCGCCCTGGGCATCGCGGCCATGTTCATCCAGTTCGCCGTGTCGATCATCAACCGCGACAAGCTGCGCGACACCACGGGCGACCCGTGGGGCGGCCGCACGCTGGAGTGGGCGACGTCCTCGCCGCCGCCGGCCTACAACTTCGCCGCCACGCCCTACGTCCATGACGCCGACGCCTGGTGGGACATGAAGAAGCAAGGCTATCAGCGTCCGCTGAGCGGCTACAAGGCGATCCATATGCCCTCGAACACGGGGGCGGGGATCATCATCTCGGGCCTGTGCCTGGTGATGGGGCTGGCCTTGATCTGGTACATCTGGTGGCTGGCCGCCATCAGCTTCATCGGGGTGTTGGCCGTCTCGATTGGCCATACCTTCAACTACAAGCGCGACTATTACATCCCCGAGGATGAGGTCCGCGCGACAGAAGAGGCGCGGACCCGCGCCCTGGCCGGAACGGAGGCCTGATCATGAGCGCAACTGCGACCGAGATCGACCGGACCGTCTTCCACCTGGAAGAGGAGCCGCATCACGAGGAAGGCTCCAGCACCATGCTGGGCTTCTGGCTCTACCTGATGAGCGACTGCCTCATCTTTGCGATGCTGTTCGCCGTGTTCGGCGTGCTGGGCGGCAACTACGCCGCCGGGCCGGGGCCCAAGGAGCTGTTCGACCTGAAGCTGGTGGCGATCAACACCGCCATGCTGCTGTTTTCGTCGATCACCTATGGGTTCGCCATGCTGGCGATGGATCGGAACAACCAGCGTCAGACGCTGGTCTGGCTGGCGATCACCGGCCTGTTCGGCCTGGCCTTCTTGGGGATCGAACTCTACGAGTTCGCGCACCTGGTGCATGAAGGCGCCACGCCGCAACGCAGCGCCTTCCTGTCGGCCTTCTTCACCCTGGTGGGCACCCACGGCCTGCACGTCACCTTCGGCATCATCTGGCTGGTGACGCTGATGGTTCAGGTCAGCATGAAGGGCCTGATCCCCGCCAACAAACGCCGCCTGATGTGCCTGTCGATGTTCTGGCACTTCCT
Organism: Brevundimonas sp. Leaf280; assembly: GCF_001422455.1. Lineage (NCBI taxonomy): Bacteria > Pseudomonadati > Pseudomonadota > Alphaproteobacteria > Caulobacterales > Caulobacteraceae > Brevundimonas > Brevundimonas sp. Leaf280. Next base: position 94,773 of record NZ_LMNC01000002.1, read on the forward strand.
GGACGTCATCTGGATCGGCGTCTTCACCTTCGTCTATCTGCTGGGCATGCTGCGATGAGCGCCGACATGAACGACCATTCGCCGGAGTCTCACGAGACCGACCACCTGGGCCACGAGGGGCACAATCACGGCTCCTTCAAGAGCTATATGATCGGCTTCGTGCTCTCAGTGATCCTGACGGCCATCCCGTTCGCCCTGGTCATGACCGGCGTCCTGCCGACCCAGGCGACGGCCCTGATCGTCATGGGCTTCGCCGTGGTGCAGATCGTGGTCCACATGATCTACTTCCTGCACATGAACTCCAAGTCCGAGGGCGGCTGGATCATGCTGGCGCTGATCTTCACCATCATCGTGGTGGTCATCGCCCTGTCGGGTTCGCTGTGGGTCATGTACCACCTGAACACCAACATGATGCCCATGACGCACGACATGGCGCAGATGGGCGGCTGAGGTCGAGATTACGGACCCATCCTCAGTCCCGGCCGGCGGCAAGGCCAGACGTTCGCGATCCTTCCGCATGGCGGTCGTGGTCGCGGGCCTGGCGCTGTTCGTCGGTTTTCTGGCGCTGGGCGGATGGCAAGTTCAGCGCCTGGCCTGGAAGACCAATCTGATCGCCCAGGTGGATGCGCGCGTTCACGCGACCGCCGTTCCAGCGCCTGGTCCGACCCAATGGGCCGGCGTGACGCGCGACAAGGATCAGTACCGCCGTGTCACGATTCACGGTCGATTCCTGCACGACAAGGAAACACTGGTTCAGGCGGTGACCGACGCCGGCGGCGGTTTCTGGGTCATGACGCCTCTGGTTGATGACCGGGGTTTCACCGTCCTGATCAATCGCGGCTTTGTGCCCGCAGGCCGACGCGATCCGGCCGTCCGCGCCGATGGTCAGATCGAGGGGCCGCAGACGGTGACGGGACTGCTTCGGATCACCGAGCCCAAGGGCGGCTTCCTGCGCGCCAATGATCCCGCCGGTGATCGCTGGCGCTCTCGTGACGTCGCGGCGATCGCTGCGCGGCGCGGCCTGTCGACTGTCGCGCCCTATTTCATTGATGCGGACGCCAGCCCGAACCCGGGCGGATGGCCGCGCGGAGGATTGACGGTGATCCGGTTCGCCAACAGCCATCTTGTCTATGCCCTGACCTGGTTCGGCATGGCGCTGCTGACCCTGGTCGGTCTTTGGCTGTTCCTGCGCGACGGCAGGCGCAACAGGTCGTGACGACGACAACTGTACAAAGGCTGCTGGGCCTGGGACTCAGAGGTGGTGTCGCGACCCACGGCGGGGCCAACCGCCGCAACATGCTGCTGCTGATCCAGTTGCGCTGGCTGGCGGTCGCCGGGCAGGTGGCGACGATCCTGCTGGTCCAGTACGTGATGCGGATCCCGCTGCCGGTGCTGTGGTTGCTGGCGGCGCCGGCGGGTCTGGTGCTGGTCAATCTGGTCAGCGCGCCGTTGACCGTGCGCACGCAGGAGGTCGAGGACCAGGCGCTGATGATCGCCCTGTTGGCGGATGTGGCGGCCCTGACCTGGCTGCTGTTCCTGACCGGGGGCGCGGCCAATCCGTTCGTGGCGCTGTATCTGCTGCAAGTCGTTCTTGGGGCCGTGCTGCTGGCGCCGGTCTATGCCTGGGCGCTGATCGCCATCACCAGCCTGTGTTTCGCCGGGCTGGGCCTGCATTCCCGCCCGCTGAACCTGCCGCCGGCGCGCGAGGATTCGCTGCTCAGCCTCTATCTTCAGGGCAGTCTGATCTGTTTCGTGCTGATGGCCGTGCTGCTGGTGCTGTTTGTCACCCGGATCAGCCAGAACCTGCGCGAGCGCGACGCCTCCATGGCCGCCCTGCGCCAGCAGACGGCTGAGCATGATCATATCGTCCGCATGGGCCTGCTGGCGTCGGGCGCAGCCCATGAGCTGGGAACGCCGCTGGCTTCGCTGTCGGTGATCCTCAGTGACTGGAAGCGGATGCCGGCCCTGACCCAGGACGCCGACCTGGCCCAGGACATGACGGTGATGCGGGCCGAGGTCGAACGCTGCAAGGCCATCGTCACCGGCATCCTGATGTCGGCCGGCGAGGCGAGGGGACAGGCGCCCGAGCGCACGACCCTGCGGGCGTTCGTCGCCGATGTGGTGGCCAGTTGGAGCGGCGACGGTGTGGCGGTGCAAATCCGCGATGAACTGGCCCAGAACCCGCCGATCATCGCCGACCCGGCCCTGCGTCAGGTGCTGGGCGTGCTGTTCGACAATGCGGTCGAGGCCGGAGCGAGCCGCATCACCGTGACCACGACACGCACGGACGAGGATTTCGGCATCGCGGTCCGCGACGACGGACCGGGCTTTCCGCCGGCGATCCTTCAGGCCTGGGGCAAGCCCTACAACTCCACCAAGCCCAGGCCAGGCGCGGGTCTCGGCCTCTTTCTGCTCATGAATGTGATCCGGTCGCTTGGCGGTCGGGTAGAAGCCTCCAATCCCCCGGCGGGCGGCGCAGAAGTGCGTCTGACCCTGCCGCTTTCGGCCTTGGCTCCGACGGACGAGATCGCGCATGACCGATGACGCCAGATTGCTGCTGATCGTCGAGGACGACGAATCGTTCTCGACCACCCTGCGACGCTCGTTCGAACGGCGTGGCTATACGGTCGCCAGCGCCGCCAGTCCCGACCAGATGACCGAGGTGCTGAAGACGCATCGCCCCGGCTATGCGGTCGTCGATTTGAAGCTGGGCGGGCATTCCGGTTTGACCTGCGTCGAAGCCCTGCACGCCTTCGATCCCGAGATGAACATCGTCGTCCTGACCGGCTTCGCCAGCATCGCCACGGCGGTGGAGGCGATCAAGCTGGGCGCCCGGCACTATCTGGCCAAGCCCGCCAGCACCGATGACATCGAAACCGCGTTCGGCCGGGCGGACGGCGACGCCGAGACGCCGCTGGGCACGCGCCCCACTTCGATCAAGACGCTGGAATGGGAGCGGATCCACGAGACGCTGGTGGAGACTGACTTCAACATCTCGGAGGCGGCGCGGCGGTTGGGCATGCACCGCCGCACCCTGGCGCGGAAGCTGGAAAAGCGCCGCGTCACCTAGTCCAGTTCGGCCGCGATCCGGTCGGCCAGCGCCCGCAAGGTCGCCGTATCCGCCATCGGCGCATGGCCGTGACCCTTCATCTCGCGATCGGCCCAGCGCGGCACGATGTGGAAATGCAGGTGGAAGACCGTCTGGCCGCCCGCCTCGCCGTTGAACTGCAGGATCGACAGGCCCTCGGGCTTCAACGCTTTCTCGACCGCCTTGGCCGTGCGTTGCAGGGCGGCGGTCATGCGGGCCAGCACCTCGGGCTCGATCTCCAGCAGATTACGCGCCTGGGACTGTTTGGCGATGATCAGGACGTGGCCTTCCGACTGGGGAAACACGTCCATGAAGGCCAGGATGTGGTCGTCCTCCCACACCTTCACCGACGGAATGTCGCCGCGCAGGATCTTGGCGAAGATGTTGTTGGTGTCATAGGCGCCGTGCAGGCTCATGGGCGGTCTCCGTGCGGTTCGAACCTTCGATAGCAGCGCTGTCCACGGAGGGGGAGCCTTCGCCCACGCCATGCATTATGGTCACGCTTGAACGTAACGAGGCACGTCATGATCCGTTTCATCATCCAGGCGCTGGTCACCATGGCGGGCCTGTGGCTGTCCGCCCTGGTCGTGCCGGGCGTGGACTTCACCAGCACGGGGTCGCTCATCGCCGCCGCCATCATCCTGGGTCTGGTCAACGCCTTCGTGCGGCCGATCCTGGTGGTGCTGACCTTCCCCATCACCGTCGTGACCCTGGGCCTGTTCCTGCTGGTGGTGAACGCCGCCATGATCGGGCTGACGTCAGTGTTCCTGGACGGCTTCCGGGTCGACGGCCTGTGGGCCGGCATCGGCGCCGCCATCGTGACCGGCGTCGTCAGCTGGATCGCCGGTGCCTTCATCGGCGGTGAAGAGGGGCGGGGCTAACTTCTTCAAAAGCTCGACGAGGTGATGCGAGCCCAAGACGACTCAACACCTTAGTTTGGCCGGTCTGCGCTCGCTTCCTGACGCCTGCGGAAAAGCATGTCTGTCGTCGCTCGGGCCCTTTGCTCGATAAGTCGCTGACGGTCGGGATCGGGGTGGGGCTCTTGCGTCGTCGCCCAGCGTGCTCCGGCCGGCGCAGCCAAATCACGGCATACGCTCAGCGCAAGGCCCCGCTGGTAGGCGTTTGCATTACGCTTTTGGCGGTCGGCTTCCCCAGTGACACTGGCCGTTTCGACGGGCGTGAACGTATTTGACTTCCATTGCGCTGGCGGGACCGGCACAGGGCGACCGTTCTCGATAATCCGGATGGAACTGGGCTCTTCCCAGATCGTGTAGGCCGCAAATGGCTCGATCGTGTCCACATGCTGCACAAGACCACAAATAACCCGTCCGCCGTTTCGAACGTCACGAGCAGTGTGCTCGAGGATGACTGCGGAAGGTCGCTTTTCGAAGACTGTCTGAAGGATGGCCTCGTCCGATGGTCGGGGCGGACGAGCGGTCTCCGTAGCCGAAGCCTGGCTAGCCATGATCACGATAGACATCGCCGCCAGAAACATAGGCTTATCCCACCTTCACCCGCGTCGCCGCCTCGGGCAGGTCCTCGCCGAAGGCGCGCTGGTAGAATTCGGCGATGGTCGGGCGTTCCAGTTCGTCGCACTTGTTCAGGAAGGTCAGGCGGAAGCTGAGGCCCAGGTCGTCGTTGAAGATCTGGGCGTTCTGGGCCCAGGTGATGACGGTGCGGGGCGACATGACGGTCGAGATGTCGCCGTTCATGAAGGCGTTGCGCGTCATATCGGCGACGCGGACCATGGCGGCGATCCGACGGCGGCCCTCGGCGTCCTTCCACTCGGGCACCTTGGCGGCGACGATCTCGGCCTCCACGTCGTGATCGAGGTAGTTGAGCGTGGTGACGATGTTCCAGCGGTCCAGCTGGGCCTGATTGATCTGCTGTGCGCCGTGATACAGGCCCGTGGTGTCGCCCAGGCCGATGGTGTTGGTCGTGGCGAACAGGCGGAAATAGCGGTTCGGGCGGATAACGCGGTTCTGGTCCAGCAAGGTCAGGCGACCCTGGGCCTCCAGCACGCGCTGAATCACGAACATCACGTCAGGCCGGCCGGCGTCATATTCGTCGAAGACCAAGGCGATGGGGCGTTGCAGCGACCAGGGCAGGATTCCCTCGCGGAACTCGGTGATCTGCTTGCCGTCCTTCAGGACGATGGCGTCCTTGCCGATCAGGTCGATCCGGCTGACGTGGCTGTCCAGGTTCACCCGCACCAGCGGCCAGTTCAGGCGGGCGGCGACCTGTTCGATGTGGGTCGACTTGCCGGTGCCGTGATAGCCCTGGACCATGACGCGGCGGTCGAAGGCGAAGCCGGCGCAGATGGCGATCGTCGTCTGGGGATCGAAGCGATAGGCCTCGTCGATCTCGGGCACATGGCTGTCGCGCTCGTCGAAGGCGGGCACGGTCATGTCGCTGTCCACGCCGAAGGCTTCGCGCAGGGTCACGCGACGATGCGGTTCGAGCGTCAGCAGGGGATCGGGGGAGGCGTCGAGCGGGGAGGTCATGGACCTCATCTAGAGGCGCCGCGCGCGAGGCTCAACACGCGCGCGGCCCTTGGCGTCGGTTATTTCGTGCTCAGGCGAACATCGACGTTGTTGCGGGTGGCGTTGGAGTAGGGGCAGACTTGGTGCGCCTTCTCGATCAGGTCGTCGATGACGGGCTGCTCTAGGCCGTGGTCGGTCACGGTCAGGTCGACATCCAGGTTGAAGCCATCACCCTTGGTGTTCTTGCCGAAGCCGACGCCGGCGGTGACCTTGGTGTCGGGGCTGACGGGCGTGCCGGCCTTGCCGCTGACCAGACGCAGCGCGCCGAGGTAGCAAGCGGCGTATCCGGTAGCGAAGAGCTGCTCCGGGTTGGTGCCGTCGCCGCCCTTGCCGCCCATCTCGGTCGGCGTCGACAGTTTGACGTCGATCTTGCCGTCGTCGGTGGCCGAACGGCCGTCCTCACGGCCTCCGCCCGATGCCGTCGATTGGGCGCGATACAGAACTTCCATGGCAGGCTCCTTGGGTTGGGATGCTTGAGATGGGAGCTTAACGGCGGACGGGAAGGGGGCGTTGCATCGCGGCTCTAGCCATCGACCGGCGACGCGGGCTAAAGCACCCTTTCGAGGCGCGTCGTCGGAGTACGCAGTGAAGATTGCCGAACGCTGGTTCGTGTGGGCGGGCATGGTTCTGCTGGGCGGCATCGCCCTGGCGGGGTTGGTCGTCGCCGTCTATGCGGCGTGGTTGTTCCACGACCTGCCCGATGCGTCGGAGCTGGCAGACTATCGTCCGCCGACCGCGACGCGCGTCTATGCCGGCGACGGCACCCTGATCGGCGAGTTTTCGGACGAGCGCCGAATCTATGTCTCCTACGACCAGATTCCCCAGCCGGTGATTCACGCCTTTCTGGCGGCCGAAGATCGCAACTTCTTCCAGCATGGCGGCATCGACGTGGGCGGCATCGGCCGCGCGTCGCTGAAGAACGTCTTCAACCTGGCGTCGGGACGCCGGCTGGAAGGCGGCTCGACCATCACTCAGCAGGTGGCCAAGAATGTCCTGCTGACCAACGAATCCAGCCTGAACCGCAAGCTGAAGGAAGCCATCCTGGCCAATCGCCTGGAGGCGACCCTGTCCAAGGAACAGATCCTCGAACTGTATCTGAACGAGATTTTCCTGGGCTATCGCTCGTTCGGCATCGCGTCGGCGGCCTACAACTATTTCGGCAAATCGCTGGCGCAGCTGACGCCCGACGAAGCCGCCTTCCTGGCGTCCCTGCCCAAGGGGCCGAACAACTATCACCCCAAGCGTCACCCCGGGGCGGCCAAGGGCCGTCGTGACTGGGTGCTGGGCGAGATGGAGCAGAGCGGCTGGCTGACGCCTGAGCAGTTGGTCGAGGCGCGCGCCAAGCCTCTGGTCACGCGCGATGCGCCGCAACGGTCGGATTACAAGGACGCCGACTTCTTCGTCGAGGAGGCGCGCCGCCAGGCCGCAGCCAATCCCCAGTTCGGCGAGCAGCTGCGCGCCGGCGGCTTCTATATGCGCACGACCCTGGACCCCACGCTGCAGACGGCGGCGCGCCGGGCTCTGATGCAAGGCCTCGAGAATTACGACCGTCGTCATGGCTGGCGCGGCGGGTGGGGCACGACCGACTTCGCCGACGGCTGGCAGGCGGTCGCGCTGAAGGAACAGGCGCCGCCCGAGCGCCGCAGCTGGCAGGCTGCGGCCATCGAAAGCGTCAGCGGCAACACCGTGCGCATCCGCACGGCCCGCGACGACAAGTCCGGCACGCTGCTGGCGTCGGACGCCGCCTGGGCCAATGCCAATCGTCAGCTGAAGCGCGGCGAACTGATCTTCGTGGAGCCGCAGGGCGGTCAATTCGCCCTGAAGCAGGTGCCGCGCGTCAACGGGGCGCTGGTCGCCATCGAGCCGCAGTCGGGCCGTGTGCTGGCGATGGTCGGCGGCTATTCCTATGCGCTTTCCAGCTTCAATCGGGCGACCCAGGCGCGGCGCCAACCGGGTTCGGCGTTCAAACCGTTCGTCTATGCGACGGCGCTGGAGGGCGACTTCACCCCGGCCTCGATCGTGCTGGATGCGCCGATCAGCTTCGCCGGAGGGCCGAACGGCCAGCGCTGGACGCCCGAGAACTACAGCCGCCAATACTATGGCCCTCAGACGCTGCGGCGCGGGCTGGAGCTGTCGCGCAACGTCATGACGGTGCGGTTGGCCCAGTCGGTCGGCATGAAGAAGATCGTCGATCAGTCGGCCAAGATGGGTCTGCCGGGCATGACGCCGAACCTGTCGGTGTCGCTGGGCGCCGGTGAGGTCACGCCGCTTGAGATCACGGCCGCCTATTCCGCCTTCGCCAACGGCGGGCGGCGGGTAACGCCCTATCTGATCGACTATGTTCAGGACCGCGACGGCGAGACCATCTTCCGCGCCGACAACCGCAGCTGCCGCGAATGCGGACGGGGCTTCTCCGGTCAGGAGTCGCCGCGGCTGCAGCAGCGCGGCACCCAGGTCATCGACCCGATCACCGCCTATCAGATGAGCTCCATGCTGGAAGGCGTGGTTCAGCGCGGCACCGCCGCCAGCGCGCGCGGCCTGGGTCCGTGGGTCGCGGGCAAGACCGGCACGACCAACGAATATCGCTCGGCCTGGTTCGTGGGCTTCACCACCGACATCGTGGTCGGCGTCTTCATCGGCTTTGACGACAACCGCTCGCTGGGATCCGGTGAAGCCGGCGCCTCGGCCGCTGTGCCGGTCTTCACGGAGTTCATGCAGACGGCGTTGAAAGAAAGGCCGGCTCGCCCGTTCGTGCGGCCCAAGAACGCCATCTTCCGCACCGTCAACGGCATCGAGGAAGCCTTCCGCCCCGGCACCGAGCGTCAGGCTCCGCCGCCGCGCCCGACCGGCCCGGCTCAGCCTGTCGGACCGCAGAACTACTATGAGGTGATCCGCCGCGAGCAAGAGGCCGCCAGTGGCGCGCCCGCCTCGTCGCCCGCGCCCACCGCGCCGCCGCCGCCCAAGAAGGCGCCGGCCGAGGACTTGAGCGGATTGTACTGAGGCTCTAGGTAGGCCTTTCGAACGGCGCGTCCTCGTGGCGCGCCGTTTTCCATAAATCCTGCCCTATCGCGCGGCCTGTGGGCCGCGCTACCTGAGGGCGTTGTGTCGCGGAGATTGCGATGAGACCGGATGTCGAGGCCATGAAGGCCGACATCGAGCAGAGCGTCGCTCTGCTCAGGAGGCGTCTTTGACTGGGATGTCGCTCTGAGAAAGCTCGATGAGCTGAACGCGCGGGTCGAGGATCCGACACTGTGGGACAAGCCCGACGAGGCCCAGGCCGTCAGCCGCGAACGCTCGCAGCTGGAAGGCAAGATCAACACCGTCAAGGCGATGGAGCAGGACCTCGAAGACGGGGTGATGCTGGCCGAGATGGCGGACGAGGAAGGCGACGAGGGCGCGCTGGAAGACGCTCGCGCGTCGCTGCGTGGCATCAAGGAACGCGCCGCCCGCGCCGAGCTGGAGGCCTTGCTGTCCGGCGAGGCCGACGGCAATGACGCCTATCTGGAAGTGAACTCCGGCGCCGGCGGCACCGAGTCGAACGACTGGGCCGGCATGCTGCTGCGCATGTACTCCCGCTGGGCCAAGGCGCACGGCTACGAGGTCACGATCGAGGCGCACGAAGAGGGCGAGCAGGCGGGGGTCAAGTCGGCCACCATCCTGATCGAAGGGCCCAACGCCTATGGCTGGCTGAAGTCGGAATCGGGCGTGCACCGCCTGGTCCGCATCAGCCCCTATGACGCGGCGGCCAAGCGCCACACCAGCTTCGCCTCCATCGGGGTGTCGCCGGTCGTGGACGACGCGATCGAGATCGACATCAACCCCTCGGACGTGCGCACCGACACCTATCGCGCCTCGGGCGCCGGCGGTCAGCACATCAACAAGACCGACTCGGCCGTGCGCCTGACGCACACCCCGACCAACACCGTCGTGGCCTGCCAGGCCGGCCGGTCGCAGCACCAGAACCGCGAGATGGCGTGGAAGATGCTGCGCGCGCGCCTGTACGAGCTGGAACTGCAGAAGCGTGAGGCGGCGGCTCAGGCGCTGGCCGACGCCAAGACGGACATCGGGTGGGGCCACCAGATCCGCTCCTATGTCCTGCAGCCCTATCAGATGGTGAAGGACCTGCGGACCGAGGTTGAGACCTCGGACACCCAAGGCGTGCTAGACGGCGACCTCGACGCCTTCATGGGTGCGGCCCTGGCCCAGCGGGTCGGCGAGACCCGCGGATCGAGCGTGGACTGACGGAAAAGGGCGGCTCCGACGAGCCGCCCTTTTTGTTTTGGGCTTCCGGCCTTGCGGCCGACTTGAGCCCGTTCGAATTCGACGCGGTCAAGCGGCGGTCTTGTCCGCCTTGTCAGCCTTCGGCGCGGGGGCTTCCAGCATGGCGGCGCCCGGGGTGTCGCGCTTGGCCTGATTGCAGCGGCCCTGGAACCAGGCGCCCTGGTCGATGGCGAGCTGTTCTTGCGTGATGTCGCCCTCGACGCGGGCGGTGGCGTGCAGCTTGACCTGTTTGGCGACGATGGCGCCGGAGACGCGGCCGCGCACGTCAAGCACGTCGGCATGGACCGTGCCCTCGACCGAGCCGCCTTCGCCGATCACGACGCGCGAGACGCGGACGTCGCCCTTCAGCGAGCCGTCGACTTGAAGCTCGCCGGCGCCGGAGATGTTGCCTTCGTATTTCACGCCGGCCGAGAGTGTCGACAGGTTGCTGGACCGGGCCGCTGGACGGGCCGGTTCAGGCGCGCGCGGCGCAGGCGTTGTCGCGGGCAGGGACGGCGTGCTCGCTGCCGTCGGCGTGGGCGTGGTCGGTTCGGGCGCCGGGGGGATGCCCAGGCCGTTCGATCCGCTGTCGTAGGATTTGCTCTTGGTGAACATGGTGCGCTCCGCATCTGCCAGCCAAGGCCGGCCAAGCCCCTATTAGCCCCGACGCCCACTAGGCCGTGGAGGAGGGGCCAAGGTCAAGCATCGCTTCCGAACGGCGCTCGCCGATCACAGGGCCCTGGCGGCCTCCAGCACGGCGGCGGCGTGGTCGGCGACCTTCACATTGCGCCAGGCCTTGGCGACCCGGCCGTCGGCGTCGATCAGGAAGGTGGCCCGCTCGATGCCCATATACTCGCGGCCATAGAGCTTCTTCTGCACCCAGACGCCCCAGGCCTCGCAGGCTGCGCCGTCCTCGTCGGAGGCGAGGGTGACGGCGAGATCGTATTTGGCCTTGAACTTGTCGTGCTTCTTCACCGTGTCCTTCGACACGCCGATCACCGGCACGCCCAGAGCGGCGAAGTCGGGCGCCAGGGCGGTGAAGTCCTGGGCCTCGCGCGTGCAGCCGGTCGTGTCGTCTTTGGGGTAGAAATAGACGACGGTAGGCTTGCCTTGCAGGGCGGCGAGGGTGACGCGGCCGCCGCCGTCCGTGGGTAGGTCGAGGGCGGGCGCGGGCTGACCTTCAGTGGCGGACATCAGACGGGCCTCACCAGAACGATCTTTTTCTTGCCCGCCGCCAGTTTGATGACGCCGGCCTTGAGGTCGGCCTCGGTCAGCAGCTGGGCGCCGTCGGACACTGCGGCATCGTTTAAACGCAGGCCGCCGCCTTGGGCCAGGCGACGGGCCTCGCCGTTGGAGGCCGTCAGGCCAGCCTTCGTCACGACAGCGGCGATCATGGCGCCGTAGACCTCGGCCGACGGCAGTTCGACGGTCGGCAGGTCAGCGGACAGCTGGCCCTTTTCGAAGTTGCTTTCGGCGGCGGCGCGCGCCTTTGCGGCCTCGTCCGCGCCATGCAGGAGCGTGGTCGCGGCGTCGGCGAGGGCCTTCTTGGCGGTGTTGATGGCCGCGCCTTCCAAGTCTTCGTATTCCGCAATCTGTTCCAGGCTCAGGTCCGTGAACAGGCGCATGAAGCGGCCGACGTCGGCGTCCTCGGCGTTACGCCAGAACTGCCAGTAGTCGTAGGGGCTGAGTTGTTCGGGGTTTAGCCAGATGGCACCCTGAGCGGTCTTGCCCATCTTGCCGCCCGATGCCGTGGTCAGCAGCGGCGTGGTCAGGCCAAAGGCGGCCTTCTGATCCACGCGGCGCACCAGATCCACGCCCGAAGTGATGTTGCCCCACTGGTCCGAGCCGCCCATTTGCAGGGTGACCTTGTGGCTGCGATTGAGCTCCAGGAAGTCCACCGACTGCATCAGCATGTAGTTGAACTCAAGGAAGGTCATGGGCTGCTCACGCTCCAGACGCAGCTTGACCGAGTCGAAGGCCAGCATCCGGTTGACGGTGAAGTGGGTGCCGAAATCCCTCAGGAACTGGATGTAGCCGTAGCCGGACAGCCAGTCGTCATTGTTGACCATGACCGCATCGGTCGGTCCGTCGCCGAACGTCAGGAACTTGGCGAAGACCGTCTTGATGGTGTCGATGTTGGACTGGATCGTCTCTTCGGTCAGTTGCGGACGCGACGTATCCTTGCCGGTGGGGTCGCCGACCTTGGTCGTGCCGCCGCCCATCAGGACGATGGGCTTGCCGCCCGCCTGCTGAAGCCGGCGCAACATCATGATCTGGATCAGGCTGCCGACGTGCAGTGACGGCGCAGTGGCGTCGAAGCCGATATAGCCCGGCACCACGCCCGCAGCGGCCGCCTCGTCCAATTCGACGGGGTGGGTGATCTGATGGATGTAGCCGCGCGCCTGAAGCGTGCGCAGGAAGTCGGATTTGAAGGCGTGTTCGGTCATGGTGAGGCTGGGTTAGCAGGGATGACGAGGGTCGTCTTCCCCTAGTCGAGGCGGCGCCGGCTGTTCAGACGGTGCGGATGAAAAACACCGTCTGAAGTGTCTAATTCGTCTAATCTCGGTCGGCGAAAAATCGCACTGCACCGCGAAAACGCGTGCAAAATGCAAGATGGTGCAATTTCAGGTGGAGCGGCTTTGGGCATGGCGCGACCATTGTAACGCCGTTTCAGGCCGCGATGGGTACGACGACGCTGCTGCGCCTCATGCCGCTGTAAATGCAGCCGATATTCCGCGCAGATGCGATGCCTGACGACGTACCGCCGAGCTGTCGGCCTTCAGGGAATCACCCGGTTGAGGACCAGCGCAAAGAGAGCGGCAACTACGGTCCATGTCAGGAACACGGAAGACGGCTCAGAAGATGTGCCGCTGACGACCAAGCACGGCGTGAGCAGACCTACAACGAGGTGGAGGCGATCGTTTAAAAATTTGCGCTTCTCAGGGAAGGTCATCTGCGGACCGTAGGGGGAGCGCTTAGGCATGCTGCAATGCTTTCACACCGGTCAGAAGCAAGCAAGGGATGAGGCGTCGGGCAAGTCGGTCGGGCGATGGTTTTCGACGCTGTTTGCAAAGCGAAACGCATTTGCACAATCGGTCCCAGGTGGAGGAAGTTGGAGGCCGGCTCTTGATCTAGTGCGTGGACTTGCGAAGCAGCTTTCGCTCGACCAGCCACCAGGTGGCGTTCGCCAGAGACGCCCCGATGGCGCCGCAAAGCGCCACCGTCAGCATGTGCGGCAAAGGCGGGGGCGCGGCCTCGCTCAAGAGCAACAGCGCAAAGGTGTAGGCCAATGTCAGCGCAAAAAGGGCGAGGAACCTCATCTCCAGATTGTAGATGCGCCGCCTCGGTTGATGCAATCGACGAGTTGGCCGGCCTGCGATACGAAGGCGCCATGCGCCTGCCTCTGATCCCGCATCCGACATCCAACTCTGCGGGACTGACTCTGGACGTCGAGGCGCGGCGAGCCGGGCGGGTGTTGAGCCTGGAGTATGTGCTGGCCGGACCGGTGGAGGGGGTGTGGCGGCCGGAGACGGCGGCGCGGGTGCGGACGGATGGGCTGTGGCGGGCGACCTGTTTCGAGGCGTTCGTGCGGACGGTGGGCGGCTACGTCGAATACAATCTGTCGCCGTCGGGGGCGTGGGCGGCCTATCGGTTCGACGGCTATCGCGAGGGGATGCGGGAGCTGGAGATGCCCGCGCCCTTCATCGTGACGCGGTCGGCGCCCGGACAAATCGTGCTGACGGCGGACGTGACCTTGCCGGAAGATGCGGTCGGGGCGACGGGGTTGGCGGCGGTGATCCGGGGCGTGGACGGGGCCATCGGCTATTGGGCGCTGGCGCATCCATCGGATAAGCCGGACTTTCATCATCCCGACTCGTTCGCGCTGGACCTGACATGAACTTCGGCCTCGACCGCCTTTTGTCCGACGATGCCCTGAGGGCGCAGCTGAAGGGGCGACGCGTGGCCTTGCTGGCGCATCCGGCGTCGGTGACGAAGGATCTGACCCATGCGGTCGACGCCCTGGCCGCCTGTCCCGAGATCCGGCTGACCGCCGCCTTTGGCCCGCAGCACGGGATGAAGGGCGATCTGCAGGACAATATGATGGAGAGCCCGGACTATCGCGATCCGGTGCACGGCTTTCCCGTCTTCAGCCTGTACGGCGAGGTGCGGCGTCCGCGCGACGAATGGATGGCCGAGTTCGACGTGCTGCTGGTTGATCTGCAGGACCTGGGCTGCCGCATCTACACCTATGTGACGACCCTTCTGTACGTGCTGGAGGCGGCGGCGAAACACGGCAAGTCGGTCTGGGTGCTGGACCGGCCCAATCCGGCGGGACGGCCGGTCGAGGGGATGACGCTGAAACCCGGCTGGGAAAGCTTCGTCGGGGCCGGGCCGATGCCGATGCGGCACGGGATGACGATGGGCGAATTGGGCCTGTGGTTCATCGACCAGTTCAAGCTGGATGTGGATTATCGGGTGATGGAGATGCAGGGCTGGGCGCCCGAGGCGGCGCCCGGCTTCGGCTGGCCGCTTCTGGACCGGTCGTGGGTCAACCCCAGCCCGAATGCGCCGAACCTGTCGATGGCACGCGCCTATGCTGGCACGGTGATGCTGGAAGGGGCGACGCTGTCGGAAGGGCGGGGGACGACACGGCCGCTGGAGCTGTTCGGAGCGCCGGACATCGATGCCCGGGCGGTGATCGCGGAAATGCACGCCTTTGCCCCGGAATGGCTGGGCGGCTGCGTCTTGCGCGACATGTGGTTCGAGCCGACCTTCCATAAGCACGTCGGAAAGCTGTGCAGCGGGGTGCAGATCCATGTCGATCACCCCGGCTATAACCACGCCGCCTTCAAGCCGTGGCGGGTTCAGTCCCTGGGCTTCAAGGCGATCCGGCGGCTGTATCCCGATTACGATCTGTGGCGAGATTTTCCGTATGAATATGCGTTCGGCAAACTGCCCATCGACGTGATCAACGGCGGGCCGGGCCTGCGGGAATGGGTGGACGACTCAGGCGCGACGCCTGGCGATCTGGACGCGGCGACGACGCCGGACGAGGCGGCGTGGGAAGAGGCGCGTCGGCCGTTCCTGCTCTACTGAGCAGCCATAACCAAAATCTATTGCGCATCTGCAAATAAGTGATTGGGCTTATTTGGTGCGGTGCGGTAGGGAGAGCGCCTCCCAACCACCTTGCATTGGATTTTGCGCATGGCCCTCATCAACACGACCATCAAACCCTTTACGGCCGAAGCCTATAAGGGCGGCAAATTCCTGACGGTCACGGACGCCGACGTCGCGGGCAAGTGGGCGATCTTCTTCTTCTATCCGGCCGACTTTACCTTCGTGTGCCCGACCGAACTGGAAGACCTGGCTGACCACTACGCCGAGTTCCAGAAGCTGGGCGTCGAGATCTATTCGGTGTCGACCGACACCCACTTCTCGCACAAGGCCTGGCACGACTCGTCGCCGGCGATCGGCAAGATCGAATACACGATGCTGGGCGACCCGTCGGGCCTGGTGACCAACAACTTCGACGCCATGCGACCGGGCGTGGGCCTGGCCGACCGCGCGACCTTCCTGGTCGATCCGGACGGCGTGATCCAGTTCACCGAGACGACGTCGGAAGGCATCGGCCGCAACGCCACCGAACTGCTGCGCAAGGTCAAGGCCGCCCAGTATGTGCGTTCGCACCCCGGTGAAGTCTGCCCGGCCAAGTGGGAAGAAGGCGAAGCCACCTTGGCCCCGTCGCTCGACCTCGTCGGCAAGATCTAAGACTGACTACGCCTATCGGGTCCGGCCTTCGGGTCGGACCCACCCGGCCGCCTCCCAAACGCGGGACGCGGACCTTATCGCGCAGGCCTCGCCGGGATCGGCTCGAAGGCGGCGCGTTACCCTGAAATTTGAGGAGCATCCGATGCTAGACGCCAATCTGAAATCCCAGCTCGAAGCCTACCTCAAGAACATCGTCCATCCCGTCGAACTGGTCGCCTCGCTGGGCGCGGGGCCCAAGTCGATCGAGCTGAAGACCCTGCTGGAGGAGATCGTGTCGGTCTCGCACGGCAAGGTGGAGATGGGCCGCGACTATGATGACGAGCGCCAGCCCAGCTTCCTGATCCGTCGCAAGGGCACGGACATCGGCGTGCGGTTCGCGGGCATTCCGCTGGGCCACGAGTTCACCTCGCTGGTGCTGGCCCTGCTGCACGTCGGCGGCCATCCGTCCAAGGCGGCGCAGGAGGTGATCCAGCAGGTCAGGGACCTGGACGGCGACTATGTGTTCGAGACCTACTTCTCGCTGTCGTGCCAGAACTGCCCGGACGTGGTGCAGGCGCTGAACCTGATGAGCGTGATCAATCCGCGCATCAAACACGTCGCCATCGAGGGCGGCCTGTTCAAGGACGAGGTCGAGGAACGCAAGATCATGGCCGTGCCGACGGTCTTCCTGAACGGCGAACTGTTCGGTCAGGGCCGGATGGAGCTGGAGCAGATCGTGGCCAAGCTGGATTCCGGCGCCGAAGCCCGTGCGGCCGAGCGGCTGAAGTCCAAGGATCCGTTCGAGGTTCTGGTGGTCGGTGGTGGGCCGGCCGGGGCGGCGGCCGCCATCTATACGGCGCGCAAGGGCATTCGCACGGGCGTCGTCGCCGAACGCTTCGGCGGTCAGGTGCTGGACACGATGGCGATCGAGAACTTCGTCTCGGTCCCCTACACCGAAGGGCCCAAGCTGGCGGCCCATCTGGAGCAGCATGTCCGCGAGTATGAAGTGGACCTGATGAACCTGCAGAAGGCGGCCAAGCTGATCCCGGCCAAGGTGGCGGGCGGCCTGCACGAGGTGGTGCTGGAGAACGGCGCATCGCTGAAATCGCGGACAGTCATCCTGTCGACCGGGGCGCGCTGGCGCCAGATGAACGTGCCGGGCGAGGACCAGTACAAGAACAAGGGCGTGGCCTATTGCCCGCACTGCGACGGGCCGCTGTTCAAGGGCAAGCGGGTGGCGGTGATCGGCGGCGGCAACTCGGGCGTCGAGGCGGCGATCGACCTGGCGGGCATCGTCGCCCATGTGACGCTGATCGAATACGACAGCGAACTGCGGGCCGATGCGGTGCTGCAGCGAAAGCTGGCGACCCTGCCGAACGTGCGGATCGTGACCTCGGCCCTGACGACCCAGGTACACGGCGACGGCGAGAAGGTGACGGGCCTGTCCTACAAGGACCGCAACTCCGACGCCCATCACGACGTCGATCTGGAAGGCATCTTCGTCCAGATCGGTCTGGTCCCGAACACGGAATGGCTGCACGGCGCGGTGGGCCTGACCCCGCGCGGCGAGATCGAGGTGGATCACCGCGGCGAGACCTCGCAGCCGGGCATCTTTGCGGCCGGCGACGTTACGACCGTGCCCTACAAGCAGATCGTCATCGCCATGGGCGAGGGGTCCAAGGCAGGGCTGTCGGCATTCGACTACATGATCCGTACCGAACCGGCGAAAGAGGCGGTGGCCGAACCGGCGTGACCGCTTAACGGTGAGGGCAGCCGGGCCAGCAACAGGGGCGGCGCTTGCCGTCGGTCAAGCTCGCCCGGCCCCAATCCAGCCGTTTGCGCCGGGTTTCCGACTTCTTGGCGGACTCGATCCAGCAGATCCATTCGTTGCGGGCCAGGGGCGTGATGTCGCGCCAGGTCGCCAGGGCGTCAGGCGCGGCGACCAACGCCGCGCGCAGGTCGTCCGGCAAGTCGTGAACCACGCCGCCGGTGATGTCGGTCGCATCGGCCATGCCCATTTGTCGCAGCGACAGGTCTGGTCCGCAACGGCGCGTTAGAACCGCCGTGCGAGACCGACTCCGAACTCCACATCCGGGCTGTCGTCGTTCAGGCCGAAGTTGAGACCGAAATCCAGTTGGGCGTCGGGCAGGAACGGGGGCGACCAGACGGCGGTCAGGTCGAAGGTGGACTGGGTGGTCGCTTCCACCGGATCATCGTCGCGGCTAACCCAAAGCTCGGCACTCAGATCCCAGCGGCCGAAGCCGCGGCCGACGCCGGCGACCATCGTGTAGGCGGCGTGGCGGCCGTCCCCGTCCGCGTCCGAGACCCAATCGACTTCGGGTGACAAAGCCAGGCTCCAGTCGTCGTTCAGCGGGATGGAGACCGGCAGGATGACGCCGCCCTCGAAACCGTCGGCGCGAATGCCGCGCGCACCGGTCGGCGCGGTGATGAAGCCGGAAATCGCGACGGACAGGCCCGAGCCATCCGGGTTTTTCAGAGAATGGCGCAGGCCGAGACTGAGATCGCCGACGCCTTCGTTCACATCACGATCGCCGGTCGCGCGGTCGAGAATGCGTTCGTGGTTCCAGGTCGTGAGCCCGACTTGAAGCTCAGTCAGGCCGGTCAGGCCATAGCGCACGAACAGGTCACCGGCGTCCCAGGTGTCGTTCCGTGTCGTGCCGTCCGTCTGACGCGCGCCGTCGAACAGGCCGAGTTCGACCTGCCAGCGGCCTTTGTCGAGGATGCAGGTCGGGGTGCCCTTGCCGGGGCGATCGGCGCAGAAATCGCGCTCTTGCGCGGGAGTCGACTGAGCCGCAACGGCCGTGGGCAAGGCCAGGGAGGCGATCAAGGCGATCAGAAGGGGCGGACGCATGGCGGATCTCGTAGCGATGTCTCGCCCGATCATGCCGCCCGCGCCTTAATCAGCCGTGACGCCAAGCCGGATACTAGGCCGGCTTTTCTTCCAGACGCTTGTCCAGATAGGCGCCGACGCGGGTTTCGACCGCGCTCATGTGGTCCTGCCAGAAGTGGCTGGCGCCCTCTTCCAGTTCGTAGTCGATGATGATGCCCTTTTGGGTGCGCAGCTTGTTGACCACGCGCTCGACCTCGACCGGCGGGACGATGGTGTCGGCCGTGCCGTGCAGGAACAGGCCGGACGCAGGGCAGGGCGCCAGGAAGCTGAAGTCATACATGTTCGACGGCGGCGAGACGGAGATGAAGCCGTCCGTCTCGGGGCGACGCATCAGAAGCTGCATGCCGATGTAGGCGCCGAATTGATAGCCGGCGACCCAGGTCTGGCTGGCGCCGGGGTTGTTGGCCTGAAGCCAGTCGAGGGCCGTAGCGGCGTCCGCCAGTTCGCCGATGCCCGAATCGAACTCGCCCTGCGACTTGCCGACGCCGCGCGAGTTGTAGCGCAGGGTCGCAAAGCCGCGCTGCTGGAACAGTTGGTGCAGGGTGACCGCGACCGGGTTGTTCATATGTCCGCCCGCCTTCGGATGCGGATGCAGGATCAGCGCGATCGGGGCGTTCGGGCGCTTGCCCGGGGAATAGCGGCCTTCGATGCGACCGGAGGCGCCGGGCAGGATGACTTCAGGCATAGGGGCTCTGGAATCCGTTCAACTGTCATTTCGCGAGTGCGTAATACTTGACCGCGGAGGTGGGACTTTCTAAGTCCCTCCGCAAGCGCGCCGCCTTTGCGAAGGCGCGGGTTCTAGCACAGGAGCCCCGAAAAGCGCGCAATTTTTGAAGGTGCGAAATGCGTCTGTCGACCAAGGGACGATACGCCGTGATGGCGATGGCCGATCTGGCGAAGAACGGACGCGGCGAGAGCGGTGAAATCCGGGCGGTTTCGCTGGCCGAGATCGCCGCGCGCCAAGAGATTTCGCTGAGCTATCTGGAGCAGTTGTTCGCCCGTCTGAGGAAGAGCGAACTGGTCAAGAGCGTGCGCGGGCCGGGCGGCGGATACCGTCTGGCCAAGGCGGCGCACGAGACGGTGGTCGCCGAGATCGTGCTGGCGGTGGATGAGCCGATCCGGGCGACGCGGTGCGTGGCGCATGGCTCGCCCAAGGGCTGCATGCTGGCCGGCGAACGCTGCATCACTCACAATCTTTGGGAAGACCTGGGCGACGAAATCCATCGCTATCTGGCCGGCGTCTCGCTGGAGGATGTGGTGATGAACCGCACGGGCCAGCGTCGGCGCAACGTTGAGCCCTCGGCCGTGGGGGTCGCGGCATGAGCGGCGTCTATCTGGATTATAACGCCTCGGGCCTGGTGCGGCCGCAGGTGCTGGAGATCATGGCCAGGGCCCTGGCCGACAACGGCAATCCGTCGGCGGTCCATGCGGCGGGCCGGCGGGCGCGGGCGCGGGTCGAGACCGCACGGGCGCAGGTCGCGGACCTGGTCGGGGCCGATCCGACGGCGGTGGTGTTCAACAGCGGCGGCACCGAAGCCAACGCCCAGGGCATCGCCAGCGCCCTGGCGGCCGGGTGCGAACGGTTGATCGTGTCGGCGACCGAGCATCCTTGCGTGGCCGAGACGGCGGCGAATGCGGGGGCGCCGGTCGAGGTGCTGCCGGTCGATGCGAACGGCGTGGTCGATCTGGACTGGCTGGCGCAGGCGTTGAGCCGCCCGGGCCGGGCCGTGGTCGCCATCCATCATGCGAACAATGAAAGCGGCGTCATTCAGCCGATCGCCGAGACGGCGACTCTGGTGCGGGCGGCGGGCGGCTGGCTGCATGTCGACGCCATCCAATCGGCGGGCAAGATCGCGGTCGATATGCGCGCGCTGGACGCGGACACCCTGACCCTGTCGGCGCACAAGCTGGGCGGGGCGCAGGGCGTGGGCGCCCTGATCTTCAAGGAAGGCCTGTCGGGCGTGCGGATTTTGCACGGCGCGGGGCAGGAGCGAGGCCTGCGCGCCGGGACCGAGAACGTGCCGGGCATCGCCGGGTTCGGCGTCGCGGCCGATTGCGCCGTGCGGGATCTGGAGACGATGGCCTCGCACGTCGCCTGGCGCGATGCGGCCGAGGCGAAGGTCAAGGCTGCGGGCGCGACCATCATCGGCGGCGGGGTGGCGCGGCTGCCCAACACCCTGTTCATGGCGGTCGAGGGCTGGGACAGTCCGCAGCAGCTGATCACCCTGGACCTGACGGGCGTCATGGTGTCGGCCGGCTCGGCCTGTTCGTCGGGCAAGGTCAAGCCGTCCAAGACCATCAGCGCCATGGGGCTGAACAGCTTGGCGACCGGGGGCGTTCGCGTGTCCGGCGGCTGGGGCACGGTCGAGAGCGACTGGGCAAGGTTCGCCGACGCCTGGGTCGCCGCCTACAACAAGCACAAGACGCGCGCCGCCGAGCGCGTGAGAGAGGTCGCCTGATGGCCGCCGTCAAGGAAACCATCGACGCCGTCGCCGCGCTGGAGAAGTACGAGCACGGCTTCACGTCCGACATCGAGACGGAATATGCGCCGAAGGGATTGAGCGCGGAGATCGTGCGCTTCATTTCCGAAAAGAAGGGCGAGCCGGAATGGATGCTGGAATGGCGTCTTGCCGCCTATGAGCGCTGGCTGGCGATGGAAGAGCCGACCTGGGCGGCGGTCCGTTACGAGCCCGTCGACTATCAGGATCTGTTCTACTATGCGGCGCCCAAGAAGAAGGACGGGCCCAAGTCGCTGGACGAGGTCGATCCCGAAATCCTGGAAATCTACAAGAAGCTGGGCATCCCGCTGAAGGAGCAGGAGGTGCTGGCCGGGGTGCAGGGCGCGCCCAAGGTCGCCGTGGACGCCGTCTTCGACAGCGTGTCGGTCGTCACGACCTTCAAGGAGGAACTGGCCAAGGTCGGCGTGATTTTCATGCCGATTTCTGAGGCCTTGCGCGAATATCCTGATCTGGTTCGGCAATATCTGGGGTCGGTGGTGCCGGTCTCGGACAACTATTTCGCAGCGCTGAACAGCGCAGTCTTTTCGGACGGGTCGTTCGTCTACATCCCGCCGGGCGTCAAATGCCCGATGGAGCTGTCCACCTATTTCCGCATCAACGCCAGCCAGACAGGCCAGTTCGAGCGGACGCTGATCATCGCCGACAAGGGGGCTTACGTTTCCTACCTCGAGGGCTGCACCGCGCCGATGCGCGACGAGAACCAGCTGCACGCGGCCGTGGTCGAGATCGTGGCGCTGGACGACGCCGAGGTGAAATATTCGACGGTCCAGAACTGGTATCCGGGCGACGCCGAGGGCAAGGGCGGCATCTACAATTTCGTGACCAAGCGCGCCGACTGCCGGGGCGATCGGTCCAAAGTCAGCTGGACACAGGTCGAGACCGGCTCGGCTGTGACCTGGAAATATCCGTCCTGCATCCTGAAGGGCGAGGAATCGTCCGGCGAGTTCTATTCCATCGCCATCACCAACGGACATCAGCAGGCCGACACCGGCACGAAGATGATCCACCTGGGCAAGAACACCAAGTCGCGGATCATCGCCAAGGCGGTGTCGGCGGGTCGGTCGGATTCGACCTATCGCGGCCTGGTCTCGGTGCATCCGAAGGCGACGGGGGTGCGCAACTTCACCCAGTGCGACAGCCTGCTGATCGGCAAGGAGTGCGGCTCGCACACCATCCCCTATATCGAGGCCCGCAACGGCTCGGCCCAGCTGGAGCACGAGGCGACGACGACGCGCCTGTCCGACGACCAGATGTTCTACGCCCAGCAGCGCGGCCTGTCGCAGGAGGAGGCGGTCGCCCTGCTGGTCAACGGCTTCGTCCGAGACGTGATGCAGAAGCTGCCGATGGAGTTCGCCGTTGAGGCGCAGAAGCTCGTGGCGATCAGTCTGGAAGGGAGCGTGGGGTGATGTTCGGCTGGTTGAAAAGACCCAAATCAGTCAGCGTTGAACCTTGGGCCGAGTATGACCCCGTGGGCGACACGCCTGACGGTTGGTCTTCGTTGTTCCGCCATCCGCGAGACGGATCGCTCTGGGAGCGGACCTACGCGCAAGGCCAGATGCACGGCGGCGGCCCCGTCAGCTTCAAGAAAATCGGGCTAAGCGAAGCCCAGCAAAAATACGGCTTCAACTAATGCTTTCCATTTCCAACGTCCACGTCTCCGTCGGTGAAAAACCGATCCTCAAGGGCCTGACGCTCGACGTCCCCGCCGGCGAGGTGCACGCGATCATGGGTCCGAACGGGGCCGGGAAGTCGACGCTGGGTTACGCTCTCTCGGGGCGGCCGGGCTATGAGGCGACCGAAGGCGCGGTCGAATGGGCGGGCGAGGACCTGCTGGCGCTGGACACGGCCGAGCGGGCGGCAAAGGGCGTCTTCCTGTCGTTCCAGTATCCGATCGAAATCCCCGGCGTGCCGGCCCTGACCTTCGTGCGGACGGCGCTGAACGCCCAGAAGCGGGCGCGGGGCGAGGAGGAGGTGGCGGCGCCCGCCTTCCTGAAGCTGGTTCGCGAGGCGTCGAAGGCGCTGAAGATGGACTTCGACATGCTGAAGCGGCCGCTGAACGTCGGCTTCTCCGGCGGCGAGAAGAAGCGGATGGAAATCCTGCAGATGGCCCTGCTGGAGCCGTCGTTGCTGATCCTGGACGAAACGGATTCGGGTTTGGACATCGACGCCCTGCGCATCGTGTCGGAGGGCGTGAACGCGCTGCGTCGTCCCGACCGCGCCATGTTGGTCATTACCCACTATCAGCGCCTGCTCGACTACATCAAACCGGACCGGGTGCACGTGCTGGCCGGGGGTCGAATCGTCGCGTCGGGCGGGCCGGAGCTGGCCCTGGAGCTGGAGGCGGAAGGGTACGACAAGTATTTGCCGCCAGTCCTAGAGGGGGCGGCATGAGCGCGGCCTTCGCCATCGACCTGACCGACGCCGAGACCTACCCGTCGCGCCGGACGGAGAC
Organism: Brevundimonas sp. Leaf280; assembly: GCF_001422455.1. NCBI lineage: Bacteria > Pseudomonadati > Pseudomonadota > Alphaproteobacteria > Caulobacterales > Caulobacteraceae > Brevundimonas > Brevundimonas sp. Leaf280. The sequence goes on from NZ_LMNC01000002.1 coordinate 118,294, forward strand.
GTGGAAATACAGCGACCTGAAGCGCCATCTTCGCGCCGCGCCGGAGCCGTCAGGCACGGCTGAGGTCGGGCCGCCGGGACCGTTTTATGATCTGGGCGGGGAGGCGATCGTCTTCGCCAACGGGCGCGCTGTCGGCGTGACCGACTTCATTGCCTCGGGCGAGCGGACCCTGCGACTGCGCTATGTGTCGGACGCCGTCGGCACGGGTCACACGGCCAGCGCGCGGGTTTCGGCGCGCGCCGGCGCCAAGCTGCTGCTGCTGGAAACGCACGAGGGCGCGGGCTCGGCCTATGTCGCGCACAATACGCTGGAACTGGACGTGGCGGCCGGGGCCGAGGTGACGCGCGTCGTCCTGGTCGAGGAGCCGGAGGACGCCATCTCCATCGCCGAGGCCCATGTGAAGGTCGAGGCGGGCGGCGTCTATCGCCAGACCATCGTCACGACCGGCGCCAAGCTGCAGCGGATCGAGACCCGCATCACGCATTACGCCCAGGGCGCCCAGGTTCAGGCGGACGGCCTGTATCTGCTGAACGGATCGCGTCACACCGACCTGACCAGCGTGGTGCGCCACGTCGAGCATGACGGCGCGACCAGCCAGTTGATAAAGGGCGTGGCCCGCGACACGGCGCGCGGCGTCTTCCAGGGCAAAATCGTGGTCGAGCGCGGCGCCGACGGCACGGATGCGCGCATGGGCCATCACGCCCTGATCGCGTCCGAACGGGCCGAGATCGACGCCAAACCGGAACTGATCATCTATGCCGACGACGTGCAGTGCGCGCACGGCAATACGGTGGGGACGCTGGACGAGAGCGCCCTGTTCTACATGCAGCAGCGCGGCATTCCGGCCGAGGAGGCCCGCGCCCTGCTGACCCAGGCCTTCCTGATCGAGGTCATCGACCGGATCGAGCACGAGGGCGCGAGAGAGGTGGCGCGGGAATGGCTGACGGCGCGGTTGTGAAGACCTTCGATCCCTACGCCGTGCGGGCGCAGTTCCCGATCCTGTCGCGACAGGTGAACGGCAAGCCGCTGGTCTATCTGGACAACGCGGCCTCGGCGCAGAAGCCGCGCGCGGTGATCGACGCCCTGGTCACGACGATGGAGGGCGGCTACGCCAACGTCCACCGCGGCCTGCACACCCTGTCGAACGAGGCGACCGAAGCCTTCGAAAAGGCGCGCGAGATCGTCGCCCGTTTCCTGAACGCCGAAAGCGCCGAACAGGTGGTCTGGACCAAGGGCGGGACCGAGGCGATCAATCTGGTGGCCAATGGGCTGGGCCTGTCGATCCAGCCAGGCGACGAGATCATCGTCTCGGAGATGGAGCATCACTCCAACATCGTGCCCTGGCATCTGCTGCGTGAACGCCGCGGGGCGGTGATCAAATGGATTCCGGTCAAGGACGACGGGTCGCTGGACATGGCGGCCTATGCCGACCTGCTGGGGCCCAGGACGCGGATGGTCGCGGTCACCCACATGTCCAACGTGCTGGGGACCATCAATCCGGTCGCCGAGATCAGCCGCCTGGCCCATGCGGCCGGGGCTCAGGTGCTGATCGACGGCTGCCAGGGGGCGGTCCATGCGACGCCGGACGTGCAGGCCATCGGCTGCGACTTTTACGTTCTGACCGGGCACAAGCTGTTCGCCCCAACCGGCATCGGCGCCCTGTACGGGAAGGCCGAAGCGCTGGAGGCGCTGCCGCCTTATCAGGGCGGGGGCGAAATGATCGAGACGGTCGAGCAGGACCGCGTGACCTATGCCCGGCCGCCTCACCGGTTCGAGGCGGGGACGCCCCCGATCCTGGAGGCCATCGGCCTGGGCGTGGCGTTGGAATGGCTGGCGCAATACGACCGGGCGGCCGTGCAGGCGCATGAGCACGCCCTTTATCAGCACGCTGTTGACCGACTTCAGGGTGAGACCTGGCTGCGGATTCTGGGGCAGGCGGAAGGCAAGGGCGCGATCCTGACCTTCGCCGTCGAGGGCGCGCACGCCCATGACGTGGCCCAGATCATGGATCGTTACGGGGTCGCGGTGCGGGCGGGTCTGCACTGCGCCGAGCCACTGGCGAAAAGAATGGGGGTGACGTCGAGCACCCGCGCCTCCTTCGCCCTATATAACACCGTGGAGGATGCCGACGCCTTCGTGGATGCGCTGATCAAGGCGCGGAACTTCTTCGTGTAAGCCGATGACAGATCAACCGATTCAAGACAGCGACGCCTTCAAGGACGCCTGGGACGAACCCCAGAAGAGCGCCCTGTCGCAGGCCGAGCTGGACACTCTGACCGATCAGCTGATCGAGGCGCTGAAGTCGGTCTATGATCCGGAAATTCCGGTCGACATCTATGAGCTGGGCCTGATCTACCGCGTGGACGTCAACGATGACCGCGATGTGGTGGTGGACATGACGCTGACGGCGCCGGGCTGTCCGGTCGCCGGCGAAATGCCGGGCTGGGTGGAGACGGCGGTGGAAAAGGTCGAGGGCGTGCGCAGCGCCAAGGCCAATCTGGTGTTCGATCCGCCGTGGGACGCTTCAAAGATGAGCGACGAGGCCAAGCTGGCCCTGAATATGTTCTGATGGATATGTTCTGATGACCGAGCTTCAAGCCACATCCCGTCCGCGCCGCCCGCGCCCCAAGGCCGTCACCCTGACGGACGCGGCCGCCGAGCGGGTGCGTGAGATCCTGGACAATGCCGAGAACGATCACATCGGCCTGAGGATCGGCGTCAAGAACGGCGGTTGCGCCGGACAGGAATACACCTTCGCCTATGCCGACGAGATCGGGCCGATGGACGAGGTGGTCGAGGACAAGGGCGTCACCATTCTGATCGAACCTCGGGCCGTGCTGTTCCTGATCGGCACCGAGATCGACTATGAGACGACGCGTCTGGCGTCCAAGTTCGTGTTCAACAATCCGAACCAGACCGACGCTTGCGGCTGCGGCGAGAGCGTGACCATCGTGCCGGTCGCCGCCGACTGAGAGGGGTCCGGTCTGATGGCTTATGACGCGGACTTCGGCGAATGGGTTCGCGAGCATTTCCACGCGCTCGGCCGCCTGGAGATCAGGCGCATGTTCGGCGGGGCCGGGGTCTATGCCGCCGGCGTCATGTTCGCCCTGCTGGACGACGGCGTGGTCTGGCTGAAGGGCGACGAGGCGCTGGGCGAGGCCTTCGTCGACGCCGGCTCGCGTCAGTTCACCTATCCGACCAAGGACGGCCGCATGATGAGCATGGGCTACTGGAGCCTGCCCGAACCCGCCCTGGACGATCCCGACGAGGCTGTCGCCTGGTCGCGACGATCGCTGGACGTGGCGGTCAAGAAGGCGTCGGGGAAGAAGCGCTAGGCCGTATCGGGTCGAACCATCCGAACCGAGTGCCACGGGTGCGCCTCGGCCTCCGCTCTGGCGCATCGGACGGCGCTTTTGGCGTCGGTGAAGACGCCTTCGAACAGGCCGTCGCTTGAGGTGATGCGCCAGCGATCGCCGACAGGCTGGATCGTCAGGATTTCGAACGCGGGTGGTGAGGCTAGCGGCATTATCATTGTGTGAGGCGATGTTGGTCGCGGTTCAGGCGGTCGGCCTCGGCCTGAAGTCGGGCGGCGAGACGTTCGGCCGAGATGCGATCGGGCAGGGGGCGGGTGCAGGCGTTGTTGACCGCCACGGCCCAACCGCTGGCGCGAGGCACGACCCTGTATCGTCGGGGAGGGGCGGCGCGTGTCACGCCGCCCTCGACATGGCCCTGCATCATCGCGCGCGGCCTTTGCGAATCGGGGCGCCGAACAGGGCGCCGATGAAGGTCAGCGCCATTTGAAGGGTTGTCGGCGCTGGGGCGGGACGTTTCAGGGTCTCGGCCAGCAGGTGGGAACGGCTCATGGTCATCTCCTTGGAGCGGCAGAAGACGCCCGATCCCCGTAAAGCGGCCATGTCGAAAGCGCCGCCGGGCGTAATGCGGACCTAAAGCGACGTGATCGGAAGGGCTTGTGGCCACGCAGATGTGGGCCGTTCCGCGGTCACGCTTGAACCGCGGGTCTTTCAAACCACATACTCATCCGAACGCCGTCGGAATCGACGGGCCGTCATGCGCCGGTCGGGCCTCTTGCCCGGCGGACCCTGACGGCGGGCCGGAGATGATCAATGGCCCAGGAGTACGCATCATGACTGAACCAAAAATCCTGCCCGTCCTGCCGCTGAGAGACATCGTCGTCTTCCCGCACATGGTCGTGCCGCTCTTCGTCGGACGCGAGAAGTCGGTGAAGGCGCTGGACGAGATCATGAAGGGCGAAAAGCAGATCCTGCTGGCGACCCAGAAGAACAGCGTCGACGACGATCCGTCGCCGGACGCCATCTATCCCATCGGCGTGCTGGCCTCGGTGCTGCAACTGCTGAAACTGCCCGACGGCACGGTGAAGGTGCTGGTCGAGGGCAAGGGCCGCGCGCGCCTGACCCGCTTCACCGACCGTGAGGAGTATTTCGAGGCCGAGGCCGTCGAGATCGAAGACGAAGCCGGCGACGCCTCGCAGGCGGAAGCCATGCTGCGCGCCGTGGTCGAGCAGTTCGAAAACTATGTGAAGCTGAACAAGAAGGTTCCGCCCGAGGCCCTCAGCTCCATCCCCCAGATCACCGACGCCTCCAAGCTGGCCGACTCGGTCGCCGCACACCTGTCGGTCAAGATCGCCGACAAGCAGGGCCTGCTGGAAACCTTCGACGTGCCCAAGCGGCTGGAGAAGGTCTATGGGCTGATGGAGGGCGAGATCTCGGTCCTTCAGGTCGAGAAGAAGATCCGCTCGCGCGTGAAGCGCCAGATGGAGAAGACCCAGCGCGAATATTATCTGAACGAGCAGATGAAGGCGATCCAGCGCGAGCTGGGCGAGACCGACGACGCGCGCGACGAGATCATGGATCTGGAGAAGCGCATCCGCAAGACGCGCCTGTCCAAGGAGGCGCGCACCAAGGCCGAGGCCGAGGTCAAGAAGCTGCGCAACATGAGCCCGATGTCGGCGGAGTCGACCGTCGTGCGCAACTATCTCGACTGGCTGCTGTCCGTGCCGTGGGGCAAGGCCAAGCAGAAGCCGATCGACCTGGCCAAGGCCGAGGACATCCTGGAAGAGGATCACTTCGGCCTGGAGAAGGTCAAGGAACGGATCATCGAGTATCTGGCGGTTCAGGCCCGCACCGGCAGCCTGAAGGGTCCGATCCTGTGCCTGGTCGGCCCTCCCGGCGTCGGCAAGACCTCGCTGGCCAAGTCCATCGCCAAGGCGACAGGGCGTGAATACGTTCGCATGTCGCTGGGCGGCGTGCGCGACGAGAGCGAGATCCGCGGCCACCGCCGGACCTATATCGGCTCCATGCCCGGCAAGATCATCCAGTCGATGAAGAAGGCCAAGACCCCCAACGCCTTCGTCCTGCTGGACGAGATCGACAAGCTGGGATCGGACTGGCGCGGCGATCCGTCGTCGGCCCTGCTGGAGGTGCTGGATCCGGCCCAGAATTCGACCTTCGGCGACCACTATCTGGAGGTGGACTACGACCTGTCCCAGGTGATGTTCGTGACGACCGCGAACAGCCTGAACATGCCGCAGCCGCTGATGGACCGGATGGAGATCATTCGGGTCTCGGGCTACACCGAGGACGAGAAGGTCGAGATCGCCAAGCGCCACGTCCTGCCCAAGCAGTTGGCGGACCACGGTCTGAAGGATGGTGAGCTGATCGTGCCGGAAGATACGATCCGCGACCTGATCCGCTACTACACCCGCGAAGCCGGCGTGCGGTCGCTGGAACGCGCCCTGGGCGGTCTGGCGCGCAAGGCCGTGCGCGAGATGGCAAAGACGGGCGCCAAGTCGATCACGGTCAATGAGGCCAAGTTGGCCGAATACGCGGGCGTCAAGAAGTTCCGCTACGGCGAGACGGATGAGGAGGATCAGGTCGGCATCGTCACCGGTCTGGCCTGGACCGAGTTCGGCGGCGACATCCTGACCATCGAAGCCATCAAGATGCCGGGTCGCGGGCGCATGACCGTGACCGGCAACCTGAAAGACGTGATGAAGGAGTCGATCTCGGCTGCGGCGTCCTATGTGCGGTCGCGGGCCCTGGCCTTCGGCGTCAAGCCGCCGGTGTTCGAGAAGACCGACATCCACGTCCACGTGCCGGATGGCGCCACGCCCAAGGACGGCCCGTCCGCCGGCGTGGCCATGACGGTGGCGATGGTCTCGGTCCTGACTGGCATTCCGATCCGTAAGGATATCGCCATGACCGGCGAGATCACTTTGCGCGGCCGGGTCACCGCCATCGGCGGCCTGAAGGAGAAGCTGCTCGCGGCCCTGCGCTCCGGCGTCAAGACGGTGCTGATCCCGCAGGAGAACGAGAAGGATCTCGCCGACGTGCCGGACAATGTGAAGTCGGCGCTGGAGATCGTGCCGATCTCCACGGCGGACGAGGCGCTGAAGTGGGCGCTTGTCGGCACCCTGACGCCGGTGGAGTGGGACGAGGCGGCCGAACCCCTGCCGGCCCCGGTCGCGGCTCCAGAAGGGCCGGCGGCGGCGGTCAGCCACTAACGCCGAGTTGAACAGCGAGCGCCGCCGGTGCCCCCACCGGCGGCGTTTTCGTTTTTGACGCAACCGCCGATCTGTCCTTTAGTGATTCGTTCTGGAGGGGGACGGATGACCAAGGCGGAACTGATCGGCCGGATGGCCAGCGCGGCGAACATCAGCCGCGACCAAGCCAAGACGGCGCTGGAGGCGTTCACGGACGGCGTGACCGAGTCGCTGACGCGGGGCGCGGACGTGAAGCTGATCGGCTTCGGCAGTTTCGTCGCCGTGGACCGCAAGGCTGGCGTCGCCCGTAACCCGCAGACCGGCGCTGCCGTCGCGCGCCCGGCCTCGCGCACCGCGCGCTTTCGCCCGGGTGAAGGTTTGAAAAGCGCCTTGAACGGTTGAGGCGCGACGGGCATAAGCCCGTCTCTCCCTTGGGGGCGGCTAGCTCAGCTGGTCAGAGCATCTCGTTTACACCGAGAGGGTCGGCGGTTCGAACCCGTCGCCGCCTACCAAACAAAAAGGCCGCCGGAGCGATCCGGCGGCCTTTCGTTTGTGTGAATCAGGGTGCGATCAGAAGCGGAAGCTGGCCCGCAGCAGCAGCGAGTAGCGGACGTAGTCTTCCAGCAGCTCGGCGTCGCCGGTCAGCGACAGCATGCCCAATTCGTTGCCGAAGTTCAGGCGGAAGCCCAGGATCGGCCCGCCGCCTTCGATGGCGTCCGGCGACAGGATGAAGTCCGGGCCGCCGCTGGCGAAGCGGGCGATGGTTTCGCCGGCGTCGACCGAGATGTTCTGACGATAGCCAATGCGCAGTTCCGGACGGATCCAGCCGTTGCGGCCGAAGCCATAGCCGACGTTCATCGCCGCCACCGCCGAGAAGATGTGGCTGTCGCGCGAATCGATGTCGAGATCGAAGCCGTCGCCGCCGCCCTTCTCGCTGCGCGACCCTTCCGACAGGCTGAAATACTCGCCGTAGATTTCGGGGCGGATGTTCAGGCGGCCGAAGTTGCGCTCATAGGAGGCGCCGCCGGCGACCGCCGCCGTCCAGCCGTGCCAGTCGGACTTGTTGTTCAGATAGACGCCGGTGGCGACCAGCGAACGATCGGCGCTGAAGGAGGCGTAACCGCCCGCGGCACGGGCCCAGGTCGTCCAGTACTGACCCTGGGCGCGCCAATAGAGGCCCAGCTCCAGCAGGTTGGCGGACAGGACCTCTTCGGCCTCGGCCTCGGGATCCTTGATGTCGGACGAGGTGAAGGCGGCCGAGATGCCGACGGCGCCCAGGCTGGTGCCCTTTTCGACGCCGCCGGCGACGCCGAAGCCTTCGGACCGGAAGCCGTAGGAGTCGGTCTTGTCCTTGTCGGCGTAGAAGTTGATCTCCTGGACCCAGGCGCTGGTTTCACCCGGCGCAGCGGCAGCGTTACGTCCGGTCAGCGCGCGGGTGACCGCGTCCACGCCGGCCGACAGCGACATCAGCGGTCCGCCGGAGTGGTCGGGCAGCATCTGCTCATAGGCGTCGATGAAGCCGTCGCGCGACGTTTGCGACAGGAACAGGTTGCGCAGCGCCTCATTGGAGCCCAGCGCGCCATAGACGGCGTCGTAGGCGGACGCCTCGACCGGGATCAGCCCAGCCTCGGAAGCCGTGCGGCGACGGGCGTCGACATAGACGGTGTTGCCGGCGACGCCACCCTGCACGACGTAGAGATAGGGCGAGTTGTCCGACAGCAGGGTCTGGTTGATCTGACCCACATTCAGCGTGCCGGCCGTGATGACGTTGAACCGCTCAGGCTGATCGATCAGCGAAGAGAAGCGGACGCCCAGGGTGGACCCTGTCGCCAGGGTCGCATTGCCGCTGACGTTGAAGCCGCCGGCGCGGTCGTTTGCGGGGTCAAGATTGACCAGCAACGTCCCTTCGGCTCCGATGTTCAGGTTGGAGATGGCCGTGGCGCCGGTCTGGGTGGCGGCCAGGGTGCCCTTGGACACATTGATGTCCAGCAGGCCATCGCTGTTGGCGATGGCGCCGGTCACGACCGCGCCGCCGCTGATGTTCAGCCGGTCGGCGCCGGCGCCGAAATCGATGTCGCCGTTGACGACGCCGTTCTCGATATTGACCGTGTCGGCGCCAGAGCCGAGCTTGATCGCGCCGACGATGGCCGGTTCGTTCGCGTCCGGCACGCCGTCGCCGTCCGTGTCGGTCGCCGTGCTGCCTGCTGCGGCGGAAATTCCATGCTGACGTAGGGTGACGCCGGTCGTGTTGGCCGACAGGTCGATGGCGGTGACAGTGCCAGTTACGGGATTCGTGTCAGTGGTGTCTAGGCTGAGCGCCCCGATGATCGAACCGGCGTTGTTCAACTGGGTCAGGCTGCCGGACTGGTCACGAATAACGGTTGCCGAACCCTGATTGCCTCCGAACGTGGCGACGAGATTGCCGGTGTTGGTTAGGGAGCCAACGTTGGCCCCCGCACCAATCAGAATACCGGTAGCACTTTGGGTCTGCTTGCCCGAAGCGACGGCCTGAATGGAGCCGGAGTTGTTGATCGTAGGAACGGTCACGCCCGAGCCGATCCAAAGACCGGTAGCGTTGGCGTTCACGGCGGTCGATGAGATGCCGCCCTCGTTACGCACGCCGCCGACGACGTTGACGGCCTGGCCACCGGTCACGCCGAGTTGCACGGCGCGCGACTCCACGCCGGAATAGAGGCCGGAACCGACAATGGTGCCGCGGTTGATCAGGCCATAGGCCGCGTCGCCTGTACCGACGGCGCCGAGGGTCACGGTGTTGGTCGTCGAGCCGATCAGCAGGGCAGGCGCGCCGCCTAGCGACGTGAGGGAGGCAGTCGTCTCGCTGGCGTCCGGGACGCCGTCGCCGTCGCGGTCCGTGTCGTCGCGGTTCTTGACGCCGTCGCCGTCATCGTCCTCGTCGCCGTTCTTGATGCCGTCTCCGTCGTCGTCGCCTTCGATGCCGGCAGCAGAATAGGCGAGCGCCTTATCCAGAAGCACGCCGCCGGCGACATTGGCGCCAACGCGCACAGCCGGTCCGCCCTGCAACAGATCGTCAGCGTCGAGTTCGTCTAGGAAGAGGGTTGTTGCGTTGTCGAATGTGCCGGTTGTTGGGCGCGCGGCTGGCGGGGTGGTGTACCGATATCCCGTGGCGACGACCGAGGAATGAATCTTGAGCGCGCCGCCGACATCGCCCTCGATGGACACACCCGTCGCATTGGCGCCGAGAGCGGAGATGGCGCCAGCGAGATCGACATTGCCGGAAATCGGGCCCGTCGTGCGGATGGCGGCGCTGTCGTTGCCAGTGACACGGACGGCACCCAGGCTTTGGAGTTTGCCGTTCAGCGCTGATTCGACCGCAAGTCCGTAGGAGTTGTTGCCCTCGACGGCGATGACGCCCGTGCCCTCGACAAGGATGTTGCCGGTGAAGGGCGAGGCTCCAGTGACCCGTACGCCGTAGCGGCCAGTTCCGCTGGCGAAAGAACCGTCCAGATCGCCGTCGCCGTCCGTGTCCTTGATGTCTGCCGTTTCTTGAGTGTCGTTGACGGTGATCGAGCCACCGACGATCACCGAACCGGTGTTGCCGCCGTTGACCAGAAGACCCGTCGAGCCGTCGGCCGACTTGTCCATCGTGATGGAACTGCCGCTGTCCAGATCGACCGTGTTGTTGCTGTTCAGCGTAACCGCCGCGCCCGAGGCGATGGCGACGCTGCCGCCGCTGGCGATGCGGATGTTGTCGGCGGCCGTGCCCGTCGCATTGGACGTCTGGATCGGCGTGGTCCGGGCGTTCGAGATGACGATCTCGGCCTGGGATCCTGTGGCGACCATCAAGGGGGCGATCGCCACGGCGGTCGCGAGCAAAATACGCATTCGGTAGAAACCCCTGGTGGTCACGCGTCACGTTACGGGAGACCCCATAGCAGGGTCCGCGCCAGCGTTCCAAGTTTATCGAATTTGAGGCGAATGCAAGGCCGTGATGGTCCTGAGGCGATCCTGTAAGGCGACCCGCGTTCGCTCGTCGATGCCTCATAGGCCGAATGCGGAGGAAATCGCGACGGCGCGCACTTGAGCTTTGCCGCGCCCGGGTCTACGGGCGTCGAACGGTCCAAAGGCCGCGTCCCGTGGACGCATCCATCGAACCCCTCCGGCGTTCGACAGCCCAGACCAGGCGAGAACACTCCATGAGCATGACAGACCTCGACGTCCAGGAAAGCGAACTCCGACTGATTCCGGGGCTGGATGTGGAAGTCGCCGATACGCTGCGGGCTCTGAAGGCGGCGGCGATGGACGAGCGGCCCCGCTTGGTGGACACCACAATGCTTTATGCACCGCGCTCGGGCGGCGTGAAGCGATATATCCTGTCCAAGAAGGCGTGGATTGAGGCCAATCGGCCGGGGGTCAGTCACTCGCTGATCGTGCCCGGCGCGCGTCACAAGGCGCGCGCTGACGGCATCGTGCAACTGAGGGCGACCAAGCTGCCGTTCGGCGATGGCTATCGCTGGCCCAGTTCAGTCAAACGCTGGAGCGCCTGGGTGGCGGCTATGAAGCCGTCGATTATCGAGGCCGGAGATCCTTACACGCCCGGGCAAGGGGCTTTGGAGGCCGGTCAGCGAGTCGGATGCCCGGTCGTCGGCTTCTGCCACTCCGATCCGGCGGGCCTCGCGGCGCTGCATTTCGGCGAATGGGCCAAGAAGCCGGTGGAAAAGCGCTGGGCGAAGCTGTTTTCACAGTTTGATCGGGTGGTGTCGCCCAGCCGCTTTATCGCACGGCGCCTGGAAGAGGCGGGTGTGAACAACATCGTCATTCGGCCTCTGGGCGTGGAGATCGACACTTTCCGTCCGGACCGTCGTGACCGGCAGTGGCTGCTGAAACAGCTGGGTCTGGGCGATGACGCGCGGCTGCTGTGCTTCGCCGGTCGTCCGGCCAAGGAGAAGAACGTCGATGTGCTGATCGAGGCGGTCCAGAAGCTGGGGGCGCCCTATCATCTGGTTCTTGTCGGCGCAGGCGCGGGGATGCCTGAAGAGGATCGCGTCATCTCCATGCCCTATGAAAGCGATCCCAAGGCGGTCGCAAAGATCATCGCCAGCTGCGACGCCTTCGTTCACGCCAATGACAAGGAGCCGTTCGGGCTGATCGTGCTGGAGGCCATGGCCTGCGGCCGGCCCGTCGTCGGGGTCAACGCGGGCGGGGTCGCCGAAACCGTCGACGAAAGCGTGGGGCAACTGGCCGCCAGCGCGGACGCCGACGATTACGCCCAGGCGGTCGAGGCCCTGTTCACGCGCGACATCGAAGCGATCGGTCGGGCGGCGCGCGAGAAGGCCGTCAGCCAATTCGCCTGGAACCGCGTCTTCGAAGACCTCTGCATGGTCTATGGCGAGCTGACGGGCGAAGCGGCTTTCGTGAACCCGGATATTGCACTGCCGCTGCACTGAGGCGGCCAGGGCCACGACGCGTTCGAATGGCGCGTTTCCGAAAACGGGAGTGCGCCACTTCTTTTATCGATGTCTTGAAAAGAAGTGGCGCGAGTGACGGGGCTCGAACCCGCGACCTCCGGCGTGACAGGCCGGCACTCTAACCAACTGAGCTACACCCGCGTATCAGGTCGAAACTTTTGAGCTGTTTCGAAAGCTTTTTGGGAAGGCGGTGTGCGCCACTCTTCTATTTCTAGAAAGAGTGGCGCGAGTGACGGGGCTCGAACCCGCGACCTCCGGCGTGACAGGCCGGCACTCTAACCAACTGAGCTACACCCGCGTTTCCCGGCCGAAGCGGCTGTGCGCCCCGGCGAGGGGCGTCGTTTAGGCGGGCTGACACATCGCGTCAAGCGACCTTTTCGGAGAAACGCGCCGCTCAACGCGAAGGGGCTGTGGACGGTGCCACCATCGCCGCCTGGGGCGGGCTGTGCGGGCCCGCTACGCCGCCGTCGGCAGGCTCATGGGCCGCCACGGCGGGAGGTGGCGGCTCATAGTGGACGCCGACGCCCGGCCCCAGCGGCAGGTCGAAAGCGACCCAGGCCGCCACCATGGCCAGACCGGCGACCAGGAAGGCCCCGGCGTAGGGAAGCATGGTCGCCATCAAGGAACCGAGGCCGAATCGCGGATCCCATCGCTGGGCGAAGGTCAGGATCAGCGGGAAGTAGCTCATCAACGGCGTGGCGATGTTGGTGACGGAATCGCCCATCCGATAGGCGGCGGTCGTCATCTCGGGCGAAATGCCCAGCAGCATGAACATCGGCACAACGATGGGCGCCAAGGCCGACCACTTGGCCGAGGCCGAGCCGATGAAAAGGTCAAAGAAGCAAGAGACAAAGACCACGCAGATCAGCAGCAGCGGGGCGGGCAGGGCCAGGGTCTTCAGACCCGCCGCCGCATTGACCGCCAGGATCGGCCCCAGGCCCGACCAGTTGAACATGGCCACGAAGTGGGCGGCGAAGAAGGCCAGCACGATATAGGGCGCCAACTGGGCGATGCCGTCGCGCATCATCGTGACCATGTCGCGATGCGACTGGATCGTGCCAGCTCCCGCGCCATAGGCGCCGCCGGTGACGAAGAAGGTGATGGCGAAGAAGGCGACCAGGGACTTGTAGAGCGGATTGAACTTCTGCTCCGGGTCCACCTCGGGATCGACGAACGGCGAGCCCGGTATGAAGGTCAGCAGGGTCCAGAGCGCGATCATGCCGAGAAGCGCCAGGCCGGCGAACTTCAGGCCACGCTTTTCGGCGGCGGTCAGGGGCTGTTTTTCCGAGGCGTTCGCTGCGGCGACGCCTTCTGACGGTTTCCAGACGCCGAGGCGCGGCTCGATCACCCGGTCGGTCAGGAACCAGACGATGGGGGTGAAGACGAAGACGACGCCGACGATGAAGAACCAGTTGCCGGCGATGTTCACGGAATAGGACGGATCGATCAGGCGGGCGGCCGGCTCGGTGATGCCCAGGATCAAGGCGTCGCTGGCGCCGGGAAACAGGTTGCCGGCGTATCCGCCCGACACGGCGGCGAAGCCTGCGGCCAGACCCGCCAGCGGATGTCGGCCCGCTGCGGCGAAGATGACGGCCGCCAGCGGGATGACCACCACATAGGAGGCGTCCGACGCGTGATGGGACACCATGCCGGTGATCACGACGACAGGCGTCAGTATGGAACGCGGGGCGTTCAGCAGGGCGCCGCGAATGGCGGTGGCGAACATCCCTGTGCGTTCGGCGACCGAAGCGCCATAGATGATGGTGATGACGATGCCGAGGGGCGGGAAGTCCGCCAGCGTGCGCGGCATGCCGATGATCAACTGTTCCAGATTTTCTGCAGACAACAAGCTCTTGGCGACCAGTTGATCGCCGGTGACCGGATTGACGGCCGACCAGCCCAGGCCGGCGCCGACCATGCTGAGGACGATCAAACCGCCGATCAGCCACAGGAACAGGAAGACAGGATCGGGAAGTCGATTGCCGATCCGCTCGACAGCGTTCAGGGCGCGGCTGGCTAGGCTCATTCGGATGACTTTCGGTTACGCGATCGGCTCGCCAATAGGCCTTTGCAGCCCGGCGACGCGCAAGCGTCGGCCCTGCGACATATGGCGCGCAAAGTTGCGAGCCGTTCTCAATGAAAATCCAATGGCCGCAGGGGTTTGAACGGCGGCGGTCTTGGGTCTAAGAAGCGCCGAATCCCGCCTCTCCCCGGCGGACGAGGTTCTTCGAATGAACGCATTCCTTCTCGAATATCTTCCGGTCCTGGTCTTCGCCGGCGTAGCCGCCTTCATCGGCGTTCTTTTCATCGTGCTGCCGCTGCTGCTGGCGCCGAAGAGCCCCGATAGCGAGAAGCTGTCGGCCTATGAGTGCGGCTTCAACGCCTTCGACGATGCCCGGATGAAGTTCGACATCCGCTTCTATCTGGTGTCGATCCTGTTCATCATCTTCGACCTGGAAGTCGCCTTCCTGTTCCCATGGGCAGTGTCGATGTTCGATCTGTCGCACGCCGGCATGGTCTTCGCCTTCTGGTCGATGATGGTCTTCCTGGGCGTGCTGACCATCGGCTTCATCTACGAATGGAAGAAGGGAGCCCTGGAATGGGAGTAGTCGCCGCTTCCAAGCCCGCAGGCCTGGTGTCTGCATCGGGCGCGCCGCTGGTTCCGGCCGGCGCCGGCGCGCGTTCGACCGTCGAGGGTTATGACCCAAAGGTCCACGACAAGTTCTTCGAAGCCGTGAACATGGAGCTCGGCGAGCGGGGCTATCTGGTCGCCGCCGCCGACGACGTCATCAACTGGGCCCGCACGGGCTCGCTGATGTGGATGACGTTCGGCCTGGCCTGCTGCGCCGTCGAGATGATCCAGATGTCGATGCCGCGCTTCGATGTCGAGCGCTTCGGCATGGCGCCGCGCGCCAGCCCGCGTCAGTCGGACCTGATGATCGTCGCCGGCACCCTGACCAACAAGATGGCCCCGGCTATCCGCAAGGTCTACGACCAGATGCCCGACCCGCGCTACGTCGTGTCGATGGGCAGCTGCGCCAACGGCGGCGGCTACTACCACTATAGTTACAGTGTCGTGCGCGGTTGCGACCGCGTCGTGCCGGTCGACGTCTATGTGCCCGGCTGCCCGCCGACGGCCGAGGCGCTGCTTTACGGCCTGCTGCAACTGCAGAAGAAGATCCGTCGCACGGGGACCATCGACCGATGACCTCTCTGGCTGTTCAAGCGCAACTCGAAGCCGCCCTGACGCCGCTGGGCGCCGAGATGGTCGGGGCGCTGGGCGTCGAGGCCCAGGTGGCGTTCGGCGAACTGACGCTGGTCGCGCCGCGCGAGCGGATCGTCGAGGTGCTGACGGCGCTGCGCGATCAGTTCGGCTTCCAGCAGCTGCTGGACCTCTGCGGCGTGGACTATCCGGATCGCAAGGAGCGGTTCGAGGTCGTCTATCACCTGCTGTCGATGACCCGGAACGCGCGCCTGCGCGTCAAGGTGTCGACCGACGAGACCCAGCCGGTGCCCTCGGTCATCTCGGCCTATCCGGCCGCCAACTGGTTCGAGCGTGAAGCCTACGACATGTACGGCATGCTGTTCTCGGGCCACCCGGACATGCGTCGCCTGCTGACGGACTATGGGTTCGAAGGCCATCCGCTGCGCAAGGACTTCCCGATGACGGGCTATGTCGAGGTCCGCTACGACGAGGAACAGCGCCGCGTGGTCTATGAGCCGGTCAAGCTGACCCAAGAGTTCCGCACCTTCGATTTCCTGTCGCCCTGGGAGGGCGCCGAATACCCCGCGCCGGTCCTGCCCGGCGACGAGAAGGCGGGAGGCCAGGCGTAATGGCTGACGGAAACCCCACCCTGCCGCCGCTGGGCGTCGATGTGTTCGAGGACGACCTCGACACCCGCACCGCCCACGCGCGCGAGATGGAAGACCGCAAGTTCACCATCAACTTCGGTCCGCAACACCCGGCCGCGCACGGCGTGCTGCGCCTGGTGCTGGAGCTGGACGGCGAGATCGTCGAGCGCGTCGATCCGCACATCGGCCTGCTGCACCGCGGCACCGAAAAGCTGATGGAGGCCCGCACCTACCTTCAGAACGTGCCGTATCTGGACCGGTTGGACTACGTCTCGCCGATGAACCAGGAGCACGCCTTCTGCCTGGCCATCGAGAAGCTGCTGGGCATCGAGGTTCCGTATCGGGCGCAGTTGATCCGCGTCCTGTACTCTGAAATCGGCCGTATCCTGTCGCACATGCTGAACGTGACGACCCAGGCCATGGACGTCGGCGCCCTGACGCCGCCGCTCTGGGGCTTTGAGGAACGCGAAAAGCTGATGGTGTTCTACGAGCGCGCTTGCGGCGCCCGTCTGCACGCCAACTATTTCCGTCCCGGCGGCGTCCACCAGGACCTGCCGATGGACCTGATCGACGACATCGGCCGCTGGTGCCACGAGTTCCCGCCGGCGCTGAAGGACATCGAAAGCCTGGTCACCGAGAACCGCATCTTCAAACAGCGCAACGTCGACATCGGCGTGGTGTCCAAGCAGGAAGCCCTGGAATGGGGCTTCACCGGCGTGATGCTGCGGGGCTCGAACATCGCCTGGGACCTGCGCAAGTCGCAGCCCTATGAGTGCTATGCCGAGCTCGACTTCGATGTGGTGGTCGGCAAGAACGGCGACTGCTGGGACCGCTATCTGGTGCGCATCGAGGAGATGAAGCAGTCGGTGCGGATCATGGAGCAGTGCATCCATAAGCTGCGCAACTGCCCCGGCGAGCCGGTGATGGTCGAGGACAACAAGATCGTCCCGCCGCGCCGTGGCGAGATGAAGCGCTCGATGGAGTCGCTGATCCACCACTTCAAGCTCTACACCGAAGGCTTCAAGACGCCCGAGGGCGAGGTCTACGCCTCGGTCGAGGCGCCCAAGGGCGAGTTCGGCATCTATCTGGTGTCGGACGGCACGAACAAACCCTATCGCGTGAAGATCTCGGCGCCGGGCTTCCGCTCGCTGCAGGCGATGGACTGGATGAACCGAGGCCACCAGCTGGCCGACGTGTCCGCCATCCTGGGCTCGCTCGACATCGTTTTCGGAGAAGTGGACCGATGAGCGTTCGTCGTCTCGCCAAGGAACAGCCCGCCTCGTTCGCCTTTTCGGCCGATACGACCGCCAAGGCTGAATGGTGGATCAAGAAGTATCCCGAAAGCCGCCGTCAGTCGGCGGTGATCCCGATCCTGTGGCTGGTGCAGAAGCAGGAAGGCTGGGTGTCCGAACCCGCTATCCGCGCGATCGCCGAGCTGCTGGACATGGCCTACATCCGGGTGCTGGAGGTCGCGACCTTCTACACCATGTTCATGCTGGAGCCGGTCGGCAAGACGGCGCTGATCCAGGTGTGCGGCACCACGCCGTGCATGCTGCGCGGCGCCAATGAGCTGATGCGCGTCTGCAAGGAAAAGATCGGTCCCAAGGATCATCTGTCCGCCGACGGTCGCTTCACCTGGCAGGAAGTCGAGTGCCTAGGCGCCTGCTCCAATGCGCCGATGGCCCAGATCAACGACTATTATTTCGAGGACCTGACGCCCGAGACGATCGGCCGGATCATCGACGACTTCGCCGCCGGAAAGACGCCCGAGCCGGGCTCCTACATCGGTCGCACCAATGCGGCGCCGGAAGGCGGGCCCAAGACCCTGCTCGATGCGACGCTGTATAACGGCTCGGCCGCCGAGCCGATCAAGAAGCTGCCGAACAGCGACCCCGCGCCGGTCGAGAAGGCGCCGGCCTGATGTCGCCGCCGGATCTGAACACTGAGGAGGGCCGCGCAGCCTACCGCAAGGAACTGCGCAACGTCGGGCGTCCGCTGCGCGCGGGCGGCCTGGCCATGGTCGTCGGCGCGGCCGTTCTGATCCTGATCTCGCGTCAGGGCGTAGTCGGGCCGTGGGCGGTCAATCTCTCCTACTTCATGCTGGCGGCGGGCTGGGTGATGGTCATCGCGGCCATCTGGATGCGCACGCGCCACCACAAACGCCGTCTGGCGGAAGGACTCTGAGGGCCATGGTCGGCATTCTCGAAGACAAGGATCGCATCTTCACCAACCTGTACGGCTTCCACGACTGGACGCTGGACGGGGCGAAAAACCGCGGCGCCTGGAACGCCACCAAGGACATGCTGGACCTTGGGCGCGACTGGATCATCAACAACGTCAAGGCCTCGGGGCTGCGCGGCCGGGGCGGCGCGGGCTTCTCGACCGGCCTGAAATGGTCCTTCATGCCCAAGGAAGTGAAGGATCGTCCTCACTACCTGGTCATCAACGCCGACGAATCCGAGCCCGCGACCTGCAAGGACCGCGAGATCATGCGCCATGATCCGCACCTGCTGATCGAAGGCGCGCTGATCGCCAGCTTCGCGATGCAGGCCCATGCCTGCTACATCTATCTGCGCGGCGAATACGTGCTGGAGCGCGAGCGGATGGAAGCCGCCGTCAAGCAGGCCTATGAGGCTAAGCTGATCGGCGACGGCAACGTCCACGGCTGGGACTTCCACGTCTATATCCACCACGGCGCGGGCGCCTACATCTGCGGCGAAGAGACGGCGCTGCTGGAATCGTTGGAAGGCAAGAAGGGTCAACCGCGCCTTAAGCCGCCGTTCCCGGCCGGCGCGGGCCTGTACGGCTGCCCGACCACGGTGAACAACGTCGAGTCGATCGCCGTCGTCGGCACGATCCTGCGTCGCGGCGCCGACTGGTTCGCCGGCTTCGGCCGTCCGAACAACACCGGCACCAAGCTGATGTCGCTGTCCGGCCACGTGAACACGCCGTGCGTGGTCGAAGAGGCCATGTCGATCCCGCTGCGTCAGCTGATCGAGGATCACGGCGGCGGCGTGCGTGGCGGCTGGAGCAATCTGAAGGCCATCATCCCCGGCGGCGCGTCCTGCCCGGTGATCACGCGCGAACAGGCCGAGACGGTCCTGATGGACTTCGATTCCATGCGCGAGGTTCGCTCTTCGTTGGGCACCGCCGGCGTGACGGTGATGGACGAGTCGACCGATATCGTGAAGGCGATCGCCCGCATTAGCTACTTCTTCAAGCACGAGAGCTGCGGCCAGTGCACGCCGTGCCGCGAAGGCACCGGCTGGATGTGGCGCGTACTGGAGCGGATGGCCGTGGGCGAGGCCGATCCGTCGGAAATCGACCTGCTGCTGGACGTCGCCGGCCAGGTCGAGGGCCACACCATCTGCGCCCTGGGCGACGCCGCCGCCTGGCCGGTTCAGGGCCTGATCCGTCACTTCCGTCACGAGATCGAAGAGCGGATCGCCAACTATCGCAGTCGCCGCGCGAACTTCGCCGGCCACGCGATCGCGGCGGAGTAGAGATGCGCCTCGCCGTCGCCCTGTTGCTGATGCTCCCGATCCTCGCGGCTTGCGACGAGGGGGGAAGGGTTGCGCCCGAAGCCCCGCCAGCGCCCGAGGCGGCGTCGGCCGAGGCTGCGCCGGTCGCGGCTCAAGCGGCGTCGGCGGCTCCGGCGAACCTCGAAGCGGTCTGCCGCGACGTGGTGAACCGCATGTATGGCCAGGAAGGCGACTCCGTCGCCTTCACCGCCACCGGCGAACGCACGGCCCAGGTGTCGTGGCGCGGGCCGGTCGATGGCGGCAGGCTGGAATTCGAATGCCGGGCGCAAGCCGACGGCGCGGGCCTGTTCCGCGACGGTCAGCCGATGTCCGTGGATGTACAAATGGCGGCTCCCGCCGCCAAGCAAGAGGCCCGCTGATGCCTATCGCCAAGGTCAACGGCGTCGAAACCGAGTTTGAGCCCGGGATGACCGTGCTCCAGGTCGCCGAACGTGCCGGACAAGAGATTCCGCGCTTCTGCTATCACGAGCGCCTGTCCATCGCCGGCAACTGCCGCATGTGCCTGGTCGAGGTGAAGCCTGGACCGCCGAAGCCGCAGGCCTCGTGCGCGCTTCCGGCCGCCGAAGGTCAGGAAATCTTCACCGACACGCCGATGGTCAAGAAGGCCCGCGAAGGGGTGATGGAGTTCCTGCTCATCAACCACCCGCTGGATTGCCCGATCTGCGACCAGGGCGGCGAGTGTGACCTGCAGGACCAGTCGGTCGGCTACGGCCGCGACGGCTCGCGCTATTCGGAGAACAAGCGCGCGGTCGAAGAAAAGGCGATGGGTCCGACCATCAAGACCTTCATGACGCGCTGCATTCAGTGCACGCGCTGCGTCCGCTTCATCACCGAAGTCGCCGGCGTGCCGGACATCGGCATGATCTCGCGCGGCGAGGACGCCGAGATCACGACCTATCTGGAGAAGTCGGTCGCCTCGGAACTGTCGGGCAACGTCAACGACCTGTGCCCTGTCGGCGCCCTGACACACCGTCCGTGGCAGTACCACTATCGTCCGTGGGAACTGAAGAAGACCGAGACCATCGACGTCATGGACGCCCTGGGCTCGAACATCCGCGCCGACTACCGCGGGTCCGAGGTCATGCGCGTGCTGCCGCGCGTCAATGAGGGCATCAACGAGGAGTGGCTGTCGGACAAGAGCCGCTACGTCGTCGACGGCCTGACCGCGCGTCGTCTGGACCGTCCGTGGATCCGTGAGAATGGCAAGCTGCGCGCCGCCTCGTGGAATGAGGCGCTGGACGCCGTCGCCGCCAAGCTGAAGGCCGCACCGGCCGACCGCATCGGCGTGATCGCCGGCGATCTGCAGGACGCCGAGTCGATGAAGGCGACGCTGGACTTGTTCCGCGCGCTCGGCTCGAACAACACCGACTGCCGCCAGGACGGCGCCGCCGTGGGCTACGGCCCGCGTGAGGGATGGCTGTTCAACTCCGGCCTGGAAGGCATTGAAAAGGCTGACGCCGTTCTGATCGTCGGCGCCAATCCGCGCACCGAGGCGCCGCTGCTGAACGCCCGCCTTCGCAAGGCCTGGCTGAAGGGCGACATGGAGATCGGTCTGATCGGCGAACAGGCCGACTTGACGTTCGACTACGCCTATCTGGGCGCAGGTACGCAGACCCTGACCAAGCTGCCCAAGTCGGCGCTCGACTTCCTGACCAAGGCCGAGCGTCCGGCGATCATCGTCGGCTCCGGCGCGCTGGGCGGGGAGGGCGGTCCGGCCGTCCTGAACGCACTCGGCGCCCTGGCCAAGAAGGTCGGCGTGGTCGCTGACGGCTGGAACGGCTTCAACGTCCTGCACCACGCCGCCTCGCGCGTCGCCGGTCTGGACATGGGGTTCGTGCCGGCAGAGGGCGGCCTGACCGTCGCCGAAATGCTGAAGCCGGATGCCCTGGACGTTCTGTTCCTGTTGGGCGCCGACGAGGTTGATCCGACCGGTTCGAACGCCTTCCGCGTCTATCTGGGCAGCCATGGCGACCGCGGCGCGCACGGCGCGGACGTGATCCTGCCGGGCGCGGCCTACACCGAGAAGGCCGGCCTGTACGTTAACACCGAGGGCCGGGTGCAGCTGGCCGAACGCGTCGTCTTCCCCAAGGGCGAGGCCAAGGAAGACTGGGCCATCATCCGCGCCCTGTCGGCGCGCGTCGACAAGACCCTGCCTTACGACACGCTGGAGCAGCTGCGCGCCAAGCTGATGAGCGATCACCCGACCTTTGGCCGGATCGACTATCTGCCGGCGCCGGCGACGTTCGACGTGGCGGCCTTGGGCGCCAAGGGCGATCTGGGCGACCGTGCCTTCGTCTCGGCCGTGACCGACCCGTATCTTTCCAATCCGATAGCGCGCGCCAGCGCGACGATGGCCGAGCTGTCCGCCCTGCGGACCCAGCCGGTCGCAATGGCGGCGGAGTAAGCCATGGACCCCGTTTCCTTCTGGGCCACGCCTCTGGGCTGGACGCTGATCACGGTCGGCCAGGTCCTGCTGATCACGGTCGGCGTGCTGATCGCCGTCGCCTTCCTGCTGTTGGCCGACCGCAAGGTCTGGGCCGGGGTGCAGATGCGCAAGGGTCCGAACGTCGTCGGTCCCTTCGGCCTGCTTCAATCCTTCGCCGACATGATCAAGTTCGTGCTGAAGGAGGTCGTGATCCCGGCCGGCGCGGACAAGGCGGTCTTCATCATCGCCCCGATCATCACCGTCATCCTGGCCTTCATGGCCTGGGCGGTCATTCCGTTCGCGCCCGGCTGGGTGGTGTCGGACCTGAACGTCGGCATCCTGTACATCTTCGCCGTGTCGTCGCTGGGCGTTTACGGCATCATCATGGGCGGTTGGGCTTCGAACTCGAAGTATCCGTTCCTGGGTTCGCTGCGTTCGGCGGCGCAGATGGTGTCGTATGAAGTCTCGCTGGGCCTGATCATCATCAATGTGATCCTGCTGGCCGGCACCATGAACCTGTCGGCCATCGTCGACAGCCAGAAGGGCATGTTCTGGAACTGGTACGGCTTCGGCGGCGGCGCCGATACCTGGCCGCTGGTCGTGATCCTGTTCCCGATGTCGATCATCTTCTTCATCTCGGCCCTGGCCGAGACCAACCGCCCGCCGTTCGACCTGCCCGAGGCCGAGTCCGAACTGGTCGCGGGTTATCAGGTCGAATACAGCTCGACGCCGTATCTGCTGTTCATGATGGGCGAGTACGTCAACATCGTCTTCATGTCGGCGATGATCAGCCTGCTGTTCTTCGGCGGCTGGAACCCCGGCGTGCCGCAGGCGTGGATGGATGGGCTGCCGGCCTGGATCGCCTATACGATCTATCTGCTGACCTTCATGGCCAAGACGGTCTTCTGGTTCATCATGATCTCGATGGTGAAGGCGTTCGTGCCGCGCTATCGCTATGACCAGCTGATGCGTCTGGGCTGGAAGATCTTCCTGCCGACGTCGCTGGTCGCGGTCGTGATCGTGTCGGCATGGCGCGTCTTCGTGGTGGGGTCGTGATGCGCGGCGTCATCATCGGCCTCGGTCTTCTGACGATGACCGCCGCATGCGCGCCCGACGCGTCGCGCATGCCCGAGTCGAGCTATCAATGGCAGCAACGCCAGGACCGCATCGAACAGGACTGGCGCGCCAGCCAGCCCGCACCCCAGACGACGCCCGCCCCCAAGGATAAGCCCTGATGTTCACCCGTATCGTCCAGGCGACCAAGGGCGCGATGATGCTGGACGTCATCGGCGCCATCGGTCTGTCGCTGAAATATATGGCCCGTCCCAAGATGACGGTGAACTATCCGTTCGAGCGCAATCCGCAGTCGCCACGTTTCCGTGGCGAACACGCGTTGCGTCGCTATGCGAACGGTGAGGAACGCTGCATCGCGTGCAAGCTGTGCGAAGCCATCTGCCCCGCCCAGGCCATCACCATCGAGGCCGAGCCGCGCGCCGACGGCAGCCGCCGCACGACCCGCTACGACATCGACATGGTCAAGTGCATCTACTGCGGCCTGTGCCAAGAGGCCTGCCCGGTGGACGCCATCGTGGAAGGGCCGAACTCGGAGTTCGCCGTCGAGACGCGCGAAGAGCTGCTCTACGACAAGCAACGCCTGCTTGATAACGGCGACCGCTGGGAACGGCAGATCGCCAAGAATCTGGAACTCGACGCGCCTTACCGCTAAGGCGCATCTCGCTAAACGGGTCGGCGATTCCTGAATGGGGGTCGCGGCCGATACGAAAGGGGCTTCGTCCCGACATGCTGCAAGGCATAGCCTTCTATCTGCTGGCGGCGGTCGCCACGGTTTCCGGCCTTTTGGTCGTGACCGCGCGCAACCCGGTGCACAGCGTGCTGTGGTTGATCCTGGCCTTCTTCTCGTCGGCGGGTCTGTTCGTCCTGCTGGGCGCCGAGTTTCTGGCGATGCTGCTGGTGGTCGTCTATGTGGGCGCGGTCGCGGTGCTGTTCCTGTTCGTCGTCATGATGCTGGACGTGGACTTCCTGAAGCTGCGCGAAGGTTACGCTCGCTATCTGCCGCTGGGCGCCATCATCGCCGCCGTGCTGCTGGTCGAGATGATCATCGTCTCGGTCGCCGTGGTTCAGGGCGGCGCTGCTGCGGGCCTGCCGGCGCCGGGCGCGCCGGACGCCAGTGTGACGAACGTCGAGGCCATCGGCCGCGTGCTCTACACAGACTATGTCTACTTCTTCCAGGCGGCTGGGATCGTTCTGCTGATCGCGATGATCGGCGCCATCACACTGACCCTGCGCCACAAGCCGCACATCAAACGCCAGAACCCCGGCGACCAGGTGAACCGTGACCGTCGCAAGTCGGTCGAGATCAAGTCCGCCGCCACGGGCGAAGGCGTCAGCGCCGAGGAGCTTCTCTGATGATCGGTCTGACCCACTATCTGACGGTCGCTGCGATCCTGTTCACCATCGGTGTGTTCGGCATCTTCGTGAACCGTAAGAACGTCATCATCATCCTGATGTCGATCGAGCTGATCCTGCTGGCGGTGAACATCAACTTCGTCGCCTTCTCGGCCTATCTGAACGAGATCAGCGGGCAGATCATGGCGATGTTCGTCCTGACCGTCGCCGCGGCCGAGGCCGCCGTCGGCCTGGCGATCCTGGTGACCTTCTTCCGTAACCGCGGCGACATCGCCGTGGACGACGCCTCCGTGATGAAGGGCTGAGCGTGACCTTCCATACCCTCGTCATTCTCGGGATCTTCGCCCCGCTGCTGGGCGCGGCGATCGCCGGCTTCTTCGGACGCCGGATCGGCAACATCCCGTCGCAGGCCGTTACGACCGGCCTGCTGTTCTTCTCTTGCGTCGTGGCCTGGACGGTGTTCGTCCAATGGACCTGGGGCCATCTGGAGCCCTTCACCATTCGCCTGGCGCCCTTCATCAACGTCGGCGACTTCCAGTCGGCCTGGTCGATCCGTATCGACGCCCTCTCGGCGATCATGCTGATCGTGGTCACCAGCGTGTCGTCGCTGGTTCACCTGTACTCCTGGGGCTACATGACCGAGGACGACAGCCGGCCGCGCTTCTTCGCCTATCTGTCGCTGTTCACCTTCATGATGCTGGCGCTGGTGACGGCGGCCGACTTCATGCAGATCTTCTTCGGCTGGGAAGGCGTGGGCCTGGCGTCCTATCTGCTGATCGGCTTCTGGTTCAAGAAGCCGACGGCCAGCGCCGCCGCCATCAAGGCCTTCGTCGTCAACCGCGTCGGCGACTTCGGTTTCGTGCTGGGGATCATGACGATCTTCTGGATGTACGGCACCATCAACTTCGCCGAACTGTTCCCGCTGATCGCCACCAAGGCCGGCACGACGTGGGAGTTCCTGGGCGTCCAGTGGTCCGCGCTGGATCTGGCCGGCTTCCTGCTGTTCATCGGCGCCATGGGCAAGTCGGCTCAGTTCTTCCTGCACACCTGGTTGCCGGACGCGATGGAAGGCCCGACCCCGGTGTCGGCGCTGATCCACGCCGCGACCATGGTCACCGCCGGCGTCTATATGGTCTGCCTGTTGAGCCCCATCTATGAATATGCGCCGGGCGCGTCGCAGATCATCGCCATCATCGGCGCCATCACGGCCCTGTTCGCCGCCACGGTCGGCCTGACCCAGAACGACATCAAGCGGGTCATCGCCTATTCGACCTGTTCGCAGCTGGGCTACATGTTCTTCGCGGCGGGCGTCGGCGCCTATCAGGCGGCCATGTTCCACCTGTTCACGCACGCCTTCTTCAAGGCGCTGCTGTTCCTGGGCGCCGGTTCGGTCATCCACGGCATGCATCACGAGCAGGATATGCGGAAGATGGGCGGGCTGTGGAAGCTGCTGCCGGTCACCTATGCAGTGATGACCATCGGCACCATCGCCATCACCGGCCTCGGCATCCCCGGCGTCGGCGGCTTCGCCGGCTTCTACTCCAAGGATTCGATCATCGAGAGCGCCTATGCCTCGGCGGCCTCGGGTCACTCGGCCATCGGTCTGTTCGCCTTCTTCGTCGGCATCATCGCCGCCGGTCTGACGGCCTACTATTCGTGGCGCCTGGTCTTCATGACCTTCCACAACAAGCCGGTGTGGAAGGAAGAGGGCGACGCCCATCATGCTGACGACCACGCTTCCCACGCCCAGCTGGAAACCCATTCCGAGCCGGTCGGCGATCATCACGACGATCATGCGCATGACGACCACGGTCATCATGGTCCGCTGAAGCCGCATGAGAGCCCGCTGGTCATGCTGGTTCCGCTGATCCTGCTGTCGGTCGGCGCCGTCGCCGCCGGCTTCGTCTTCGCGCCGCACTTTATCGGCCACCATGAGGGCGAGTTCTGGCGCGGCGCGATCTTCACCGGTGCGAACAACCACGTCCTGCACGAAAGCCACGACGTTCCGACCTGGGTGAAATGGTCGCCGCTGATCCTGACGCTGATCGGCACCGCCTTCGCCTATTGGATCTACGTCGCTCGCGAGGGCATGGGCCGTCGCATGGCCGAGCGGAACGGCGTCATCTACCGCTTCCTCTACAACAAGTGGTACTTCGACGAGCTGTACGACTTCGTCTTCGTGCGCGGCTTCCGCGCCATCGGGAACTTCTTCTGGAAGATCTGCGACGTGAAGATCATCGACGGTCTGGGCCCGAACGGCGCCGCCTGGGTGTCGCTGAAATCCGCCGCTCGACTGGGCAAGATCCAGTCCGGCTATGTCTATCACTACGCCTTCGTGATGCTGCTCGGGGTGGCTGGTCTGCTCACCTTCGCCATCCTCGCGTGGGGAGCCTGATCTCGTGCCCTACATCCTGAGCCTCGTTACATTCCTGCCCCTGGTCGGGGCCCTGGCGATCTTCGCCGCCCGGCTGACGTCAAAGTCGGCCGATGCGACCGCACCGGCCGCGCGCTGGATCGCGTTGATCACCACCCTGGTGACCCTGGTGGTGTCGGTCGCGCTGGTCGCCGGCTTCGATCCGGCTAACACCGGCTATCAGTTTGTGGAGATGGTCCCGTGGTTCGCGGGCGCCAGCTATCACCTGGGCGTCGACGGGATTTCGATCCTGTTCGTGCTCCTGACGGCCTTCCTGATGCCGATCTGCATCCTGGCCAGCTGGAAGTCGGTCGAAACGCGCGTCGTCGAATATATGATCGCCTTCCTGGTGCTGGAGACGCTGGTCATCGGGGTATTCACCTCGCTGGACCTGTTCCTCTTCTACATCTTCTTCGAAGGCACCCTGGTCCCGATGTTCCTGATCATCGGCATCTGGGGCGGTCAGAACCGCATCTATGCGGCCTACAAGTTCTTCCTCTACACCCTGCTGGGGTCCGTCCTGATGCTGCTGGCCATGCTGTGGATGGCGCATGAGGCGGGCACCACCAGCATTCCCGAGCTGAAGCGTTTCGCCTTCGATCCCGCCGTCCAGCCGATCCTGTGGTTGGCCTTCTTCGCCTCGTTCGCGGTCAAGATGCCGATGTGGCCGGTCCACACCTGGCTGCCCGACGCCCACGTTCAGGCGCCGACGGCCGGTTCGGTCATCCTGGCGGGCATTCTGCTGAAGCTGGGCGGCTATGGCTTCATCCTGTTCAACGTGCCGATGTTCCCGATGGCGTCGGAGATGTTCCGGCCGCTGGTCTTCACCCTGTCGGTGATCGCCATCGTCTATACGTCGCTGGTCGCCTGGCGTCAGACGGACATCAAGAAGCTGATCGCCTATTCGTCCGTGGCCCACATGGGCTTCGTGACCTTGGGCATTTTCGCCGGCAACGACATCGGCATGCAGGGCGCCATCTTCCAGATGATCAGCCACGGCCTGATCTCGGGCGCCTTGTTCCTGTGCGTCGGCGTCGTCTACGACCGGATGCACACTCGCGAGATCGCCTTCTACGGCGGCCTGACGTCCAAGATGCCGTGGTACGCCGCCATCTTCCTGATGTTCACCATGGCCAACGTCGGCCTGCCGGGGACCTCGGGCTTCATCGGCGAAGTTCTGACCATGACGGGCGCCTACAACGCCTCGACCTGGGCGGCGCTGGTCGCGGCCTCGGGCGTCATCTTCTCGGCGGTCTACGCCCTGACCCTGTACCGCGCGGTCATGTTCGGCGAGATCACCAATCCGAAGCTTGAGACCATCACCGACATCGACAAGCGCGAACTCCTGCTGTTCGTGCCCCTGATCGTCGGCACCATCTGGCTGGGGGTCCATCCGGCCTCAGTCCTTGATTATACCGGGCCTGCCGTCGAGGCCCTGACCAGCGCGTATCGCGCCGCGATCGGCGGGTGAGACTTACAGATGCCTGATCTATCCTCCGCCCTGCATCTCGCCGCCTCGGAAGTCACCCTCGCGGTCGGCGCCCTGGTCCTGCTGATGGTCGGCGCCTTCATGGGCGACAAGAGCGCCCGTCTGGTCTCGATCCTGTCGGTCCTGCTGCTGATCGCTGCATCGGTCATCTCGATCGTCGGACCGTGGGGCGTCGCCTTCAACGGCGCCTATGTCGCCGATCCGCTGGCCATCTACGCCAAGAGCCTGATCTATTTGTCGGCCGCCGTGGCGGTCGTGCTGGGTGACGGCTGGATGAAGCGTACGCGCATCGCCAAGTTCGAATATCCGGTCCTGATCGTGTTGGCCTCGGCCGGCATGGGGATGATGGCGTCCTCGGGCGACCTGATCTCCATGTATGTCGGGATCGAGCTGCACTCGCTGGCCCTGTATGTGCTCGCCGCCTTCCACCGCAACGACGTCAAGGCGTCGGAAGCGGGCCTGAAGTATTTCGTCCTGGGCGCGCTGTCGTCGGGCCTGCTGCTGTATGGCGCCAGCCTCATCTACGGCTTCGCCGGCTCTATGCGGTTCGAGGACATCGCCGCCGTCGCCGCCGACAATCCCGGCCCGGGCCTGGTCTTCGGCCTTGTCTTCCTGATCTGCGGCCTGGCGTTCAAGGTATCGGCCGCGCCGTTCCACATGTGGACGCCCGACGTCTATGAAGGCGCGCCGACGCCGGTCGTGGCCCTGTTCGCCACGGCGCCCAAGGTGGCGGCCATGGTGCTGATCGCTCGCGCGCTGGAAAACGGTTTCGGCGACGCCCACGCTCAGTGGTCGCAGGTCCTGATCGCCATCTCGCTGATCAGCTTCGTCGTCGGCGCCTTTGGCGGCCTGGCGCAGAAGGACATCCAGCGCCTGCTAGCCTATTCGTCGATCGCCAACATCGGTTACGCGCTGCTGGGAATTGCGGCGGGCACGGCCGAGGGTTTGCAGGCCATGCTGATGTTCATGACGCTGTATGTCATCGACCAACTGGGCTTCTTCGCCATCCTGCTCAGCCTGTCCAAGTCGGGCCGTCCGATCCGCCGCATCGCCGATCTGGCCGGATTGAAGAAGGATCGTCCGCTGACGGCCGTCGCCCTAACCATCCTGTCGCTGTCGGTCCTCGGCATGCCGCCGTTCTCGGGCTTCTGGGGCAAATACTATGTGTTCGGCGCCGCCGCCGATGCGGGACTGTGGCCTGTCGCGGCCGCCGGTCTGGTCGCGTCGGTCGTCGCCGCCTTCTACTATCTGCGCATCATCAAGCTGATGTGGTTTGATGCGCCGGTGGATGACATCGCCACCGACGCCGCGCCGGTCGAGGCCAAGTGGATCGGCTGGGCGTGCGCCGCCTTCGCCTTCCCCCTGGTGATTGTCGGTCTGACCTGGTTGGAGCCGCTGACCAAGGCTGCGAGCGCCGGCTTCGGGAACGGGTAGGGCGTTGGCGCCCGTCCCTCTGGTCATCCTCGACGAGATCGACTCGACCAACGCCGAGGCGCGCCGTCTCGCCGAGGCCGGAGAGGCGGGGCCGCGCTGGATCGTGGCGCGCCGCCAGACAGCCGGCCGCGGTCGGCGGGGTCGCCAGTGGGACACCGATCAGGGCAATCTGGCCGCCACCCTTCTGATCACCACGCCCAAGTCGGCGGCGGAGGCGGCCCAGGCCACCTTCATCGCCGCCCTCGCCGTCGCAGACCTGTTGGACGTCTTCGTTTCGCCCGCACTCGTTTCGATCAAATGGCCCAACGACGTCCTGCTGGACGGGGTCAAGGTGTCGGGCATCCTGGTCGAATCCGGCAGGCATGCGAACGGCGACCTCTGGCTTGCGGTCGGCATCGGCGTGAACTTGGCCCATGCGCCTGAGGGCACCGAACGGGGGGCGACCTCGGTTGCCGAACGACTGCGCGCCGACCTGGCCTATGTCCCGCCGATCGAGGCCGCTGCCGAAATCCTGGCCGAGACCTTCGCCGTCTGGTGGGGGCGTTGGCAGACGATGGGATTCGAGCCTGTGCTGGACGCCTGGACCAGCCGCCTGACGGGCCTGAACGGACCGTGCGTCGCGCGACTAGATAACGAGACGATCGAGGGACAGGCCGAGGGCGTGGAGCCGGATGGCGCCCTGCGCCTGCGTTTGGCCGACGGCTCCGTGCGTTTGATTTCCGCCGGCGACGTCTTCTTCGGGAAAGCCGCCTGATGCTTCTCGCCATCGAGCAGGGCAACACCAATACGCTGTTCGCCGTTCACGACGGTTCGGATTGGATCGCCCAGTGGCGCGCCGCGACCGAGGCCAGCCGCACGGCCGATGAATACGCCGTCTGGCTGAACCAACTGATGGTGATGAAGGGGCTCAAGTTCGACGCCCTCGGCGGCTGCATCATCTCCAGCGTCGTGCCCCAGTCGATCTTCAACCTGCGCAATCTGGCGCGGCGCTATCTGAACATCGAACCGCTGGTCATCGGCGAGAACGCCGAACTGGGCATCGAGGTGCGGATCGCCAAGCCCAGCGAGGCGGGAGCCGACCGTCTGGTCAACGCTGTGGGGGCCTCGCTGATGTATCCGGGCGACCTTCTGCTGATCGACAGCGGCACGGCGACGACCTTTGACATCGTTTCGGGCGACGGCGCCTTCGAGGGCGGTCTGATCGCGCCCGGCATCAATCTGTCGCTTCAGGCGCTGCACGAAGCGGCCGCCAAACTGCCGCGCATCGCCATTCAGAAACCCGAACACATCATCGGCAAGGGCACGGTCGAGGCCATGCAGTCCGGCGTTTTCTGGGGCTATATCTCGTTGATCGAAGGCCTGGTCGGGCGCATCAAGGCGGAGTGGGGCAGGCCCATGACCGTCATCGGCACCGGCGGGGTCGCCAGCCTGTTCGAAGGCGCGACCGACAGCATCGATCACTTCGATCCCGACCTGACTATTCGCGGCCTCCTCGAAATCTGGCGTCGTAACGCCCATTTGACTGATTGAATGAAAAAGCAAACCCAAGACGAACTCGTTTTCCTGCCGCTAGGCGGCTCGGACGAGGTCGGTATGAACCTGAACGCCTATGGCTTTGGCCCAGAGGCGAACCGTGAATGGCTGATCGTCGATGTCGGCGTCACCTTCGGCGACCTGTCTACGCCCGGCGTGGACGTGATCGTGCCGGATCCCACCTTCCTGGAGGGTGAGAACATCAAGGGCATCGTGCTGACCCACGCACACGAAGATCACATCGGCGCTCTGGGCTGGCTGTGGCCGCGCATCAAGGCGCCGATCTACGCCACGCCCTTCACCGCCTATCTGATCCGCGACAAGCTGCGCGAGCGCGGCATTCTGGACGAGGTCGAACTGATCGAGGTGCCGCTCGGCGGGACCGTGGACATCGGCACCTTCGGCGTGACCTTCGTCAACATGACCCACTCGATCGCCGAGCCCAGCGGCTTGGCCATCGATACGCCGCTGGGCATGGTGTTCCACACCGGCGACTGGAAGATCGACGACCAACCGGTGATCGGCACCAAGACCGATGCTCCCGTCATCCGCGCCCTGGGCGACGAAGGCGTGCTGGCCATGGTCTGCGATTCGACCAATGTCTTCGTGCCGGGCGTTGCCGGGTCCGAAGGCGATGTCGCCGTCGCCATCTCCAAGCTGATCGCCAGCCTGAAGGGGCGCGTCGCGGTCGGCTGTTTCGCCTCCAACGTCGCCCGGATGGACAGCGTGATCCGTGCGGCCGAGGCCTGCGGGCGTCGCGTGGCCCTGGCCGGCCGGTCGATGCACCGGATCACGGCGGCGGCCAAGCACGTCGGCATGCTGAAGGACGTGAAGCCCTTCCTGTCGGACGAGGAGGCCCGCGTCTGGCCCGCCGATCAGATTCTGTATCTGTGCACCGGCAGCCAGGGCGAGGCGAGGGCGGCGCTGTCGCGCGTCGCCGACGGCACCCACCCGGTCGTGAAACTGGGTCTGGGCGACCACTGCATCTTCTCGTCGCGCCAGATCCCCGGCAACGAACTGGCGATCGGCAATCTGCAGGACCGGCTCGCGGACCGCGGCGTGCGGCTCTACACCGAGAAGGATCACCCCGGCATCCACGTCTCCGGCCACCCCTGCCGTGACGAGCTGAAGCAGATGTACGAATGGGCCCGGCCGCAGATCGCGGTGCCGACCCACGGCGTGCGTCGCTTCCTCTTGGAACACGCCAATCTGGCCAAGGACATGGGCGTTCCCGAAACGGTGACGCCGCGCAACGGCGACATGGTCCGCCTGGCCCCTGGCCCGGCCAAGATCATCGACGAGGTGCCGAACGGTCGCCTGTACGTCGACGGCGGCATGCTGGTGACCGAACAGGGCGAGGCTCTGAAGGAACGTCGTCACGCCTCGACCAACGGCGTGCTGATCGTCAGCTTCGCCTTGGACAAGCGCGGCCGCATCGCCAGCGACATCGACATCCGCAGCGTCGGTCTGCCCGGCGATACCGCCACGCCGCTGGGCGATGCCTTGGACAAGCTTGCCGAGCGCGTCGAACAGGTGGTCAAGGGTCTGAAGGGCGATGCGCTGGACGACGAAATGGTCATCGAACAGGCCGTCGCCCGCGTGCTGAAAAAGGCCAGCCAGCAGATCTGGGATCGCCGTCCCATCGTCGAGACTGTCGTCCTGCGGGTCTGATGCAACCTTGACCGTTCGGGCGCATTTTTTGCGCGCCTGAACGGTCGGGAGAGCCCATGTCTGACAAACCCACCCGTGCGCGCCGTCTGCTTGAGCGGGTGCGTCATGCCCGCCATCCGTTGCACGGCTGGCGGCGCTGGGCGGTGATCGCAGGGCAGGGGGTGATCGGCTTCGTCGCCCTGTTCGCCGTCGTCAATCTGGTGCTCAGCCTGTCGACGTTCCGGGGCGAGGATCTGTTGGCGCGGACGGTCCACGAACTGCGCGTCCTGTGGTTCAGCCCGCCGGACGGCACGCCCATGTCGCCCACGGCTTTTCCCACTGTCTATGGCCGCGACCTTGGGTCGGCGCCCGACACGGTCGCCATCCATGCCTATCTGGAGCGCGAAGCCGAGGATGGCGTCTTCCTGCTCGACCATGTGATGGTGGATCGAATCCTGAAGCTGAACGGCCGGATGGATGCGCGCAGCGTGCCATCGGGAGTCTATGTCGGCGCCCACGCCCTAGGGCCGGACGGCATGCCTTTGGTGCCGGTGACCAAGTTCCTGGCTCAGTATCTGCTGTTTCCGCGCCACGCATATATTTTGGTGGTGCCGGAGAGCGGGCCGGCCATCGCCTTTTCCGCCAGCCAGAACGCCAAATTCGGCATCGACACGCATCCAGACCGGCTGTCGGCGGAGATCGCGCCGTTCGACCCGAACGCCTATGACTTCCCCAGTTCGGGTGAGGCTCTGCACGAGATGACCCGCATCACCAACGATCCCGCCCGCGTCGCCACGGCCATCGAGACGTTGAAGGGCGCCCAGGCGCGACTGGCGGCCGAGGGGCTGACCTATGGCCTTTTGGCGCCCAACTCCAACACCGCGGTTGGGTGCGTGCTGCAAGGATCGGGGGCGATCAGCCAACAGGCTCGGTCGTCGATCCTGCTGGCCCTGCGGGCGCCGGGGTTTGGCGCATCGTGCGAATAGCGGTCGCGCCGACGGCCTCAACTCGGATATATCCACGCCGATGACCGAGCGACTCTTCCTGCTGAACCCCGACTGGCACGACGACCAGGGCGGTCCGTGGTTCTGCCCGCCCGGGGCCTATATCGAGGGCGTCCTGGGCTTCTATCCTCAGCTTCGCGATGCGCTCGACGTCGTCTATCTGGACCATCCGCGCCCGCGCCTGCCGGTCATCGACCAAGTCGGTGAGGCGCATCAAAGCTGCCCCATCCTGATCCTGGACGGCGAACTGGATTGGCCCGAGGCCGAGGTCAGCGAAACGACCGGCCGGCCATTTCTTCAAGATCACGCCATCGCTCCCTATCTGGCGGCCCGCTACGGCGTCGGCCGGCCCCATCCCTAGAGGTCCGTCATGCCCATCGGCGTCTTCACCATGGTCGGCATCTACATCATCGCCTGGTGGACGGTGCTGTTCGCCGTGCTGCCGCTGGGCACGGCGAGCGAGACGCACGAGCCGCCGACCGACGGCTCACAATGGGGCGCGCCCAAGACGCCCAATCTGAAGAAGAAGTTTCTGACGACCACCTGGGTCTCGGCCTTGGTCTGGGTGTTCGTGATGGTGCTGATCTTCACGGGCTGGCTGCCCCTGCCGAACTTCGCCAGCGGCCCGGCTGTCTAAACGACGCATCGGCCTAGCTTTCGCCCCGTCCGAGCGTCTAAAGCCTTGTTCCGTCTCTACGCCTAGGATTCCCGACCATGCGCCTGTCGCGCTTTTTCCTGCCCACGCTGAAGGAAGCCCCTTCGGACGCCCAGATCGTCTCGCACCAGCTGATGCTGCGCGCCGGCATGATCAAGCAGGAGGCCGCCGGCATCTACGCCTGGCTGCCGCTGGGCCTGCGGGTGCTGCGCAAGATCGAGCAGATCGTTCGTGAAGAGCAGCAGCGGGCCGGGGCGGTCGAACTGCTCATGCCGACGCTGCAACTGGCCGATCTGTGGCGCGAGAGCGGCCGCTATGACGCCTATGGCCCCGAGATGCTGCGCATCACCGACCGCCACGAGCGCGAGCTGCTGTACGGGCCGACGAATGAGGAGATGATCACCGACATCTTCCGGGCCTATGTGAAGTCCTACAAGTCGCTGCCGCTGAACCTGTTTCACATCCAGTGGAAGTTCCGCGACGAGCGCCGTCCGCGCTTTGGCGTGATGCGCGGGCGCGAGTTCCTGATGAAGGACGCCTATTCGTTCGACGTGGACGAGGCCGCGGCCCGCGTCGCCTACAACCGCATGTTCGTCGCCTATCTGAACACCTTCGCCCGCATGGGCCTGAAGGCCGTGCCGATGCGCGCCGACACCGGCCCCATCGGCGGCGATCTGAGCCACGAGTTCATCGTCCTGGCCGACACCGGCGAGAGCGAGGTCTTCTGCGACCGCAAGCTGGTCGAGATGCCCGCGCCCGGCGACGACTTCAGCCCGGAAGCCGTCCAGGCCGTCTTCGACGAACGCACCGCCCTCTACGCCGCCACCGAAGAGATGCACGATCCGGCGCAGTTCGAGGCCAAGACCGCCGAGGGCGACCGCCTGTCGGCGCGCGGCATCGAGGTCGGCCACATCTTCTACTTCGGCACCAAATACTCCGCCCCGATGAAGGCCAAGGTCGCCGGTCCGGACGGTCAGGACGCCGAGGTCCACATGGGCAGCTATGGCGTCGGCGTGTCGCGCCTGCTGGGGGCCATCATCGAAGCGAGCCACGACGCCGGCGGCATCATCTGGCCCGATGCGGTCGCGCCGTTCGACGTGGTCGTGATCAATCTGCGCGCCAATGACGAGGCCGTCTCGGCGGCCTGCGAGGACGCGGTGGCCCAGCTTGAAAAACTCGGCAAGGACGTCCTCTACGACGACACCGACGAGCGTCCGGGCGGCAAGTTCGCGACCGCCGACCTGATCGGCGTGCCGTGGCAGTTGACCATCGGTCCCAAGGGTCTGGCCGACGGCGTGGTCGAACTGAAACGTCGCGCCACCGGCGAAAAGGTCTCCGTGCCGCTCGCCGAAGCCATCGAAAGGCTGACCGCTTGAGCCTGCCGTCCCGTCCGTCCGGCGCCTTCTCCTCGTGGGAGATCGGCCTTGCCCTCCGCTACCTGCGCGCCAAGCGCAAGGAGGGCGGCGTCGCCACCATTGCGGTGATCAGCTTCATCGGGATCATGCTGGCCGTCGCCGTGCTGATCAGCGTGATGAGCATCATGTCCGGCTTCCGCAGCGAACTGCTGGGCCGCATGCTGGCCTTTAACGGCCACATGTATGTGCAGGGGCAGGTCCTGACCTCGCCCGATCGGGAAGCCGCGCTGAAACGCATCCAGGCCGTGCCGGGCGTCGCCAGCGCCAGTCCGCTGAACGAGGCGCAAAGCCTGATCCGCGTCGGCAGCTATACGACCGGCGCCATCGCCAAGGGCATCCGCCCTGAGGATCTGGCCAAGACCCAGTATGTCTTCGACAGCTTAAGCCCGCAGGAACGCGCCAGCTTCGGCAAGGGCCCTTACGGCGGCGACCGCATTCTAGTCGGCGCGGCCCTGGCCAACTCCATGGGCCTGCGCGTCGGCGATCCTGTGACCCTGTATTCGCCGACCGGGGCCGACAGCGCCTTCGGCAACCTCGGCGGACTTGAGAAGACCTATTTCGTCGGCGGCCTGTTCCGCTCGGGCGCCGCCGATTACGACCGCGCGTTCATCTTCATGCCTCTAGAGCAACAGCAGCTCTTCTTCGGCAAGGAAGGCGTCTGGGACGCGATCGAGATCAAGGTCGACGACCCCGATCAGGTCGGCGCCCTGACCGCCGCCATCCGCGACGCGGCCGGTCCCGGCTCGGTCGTCAGCGACTGGCGCGAGCGGCTCGCCGCCTTCTACGGCGCGCTGAAGGTCGAACGCGTGGCCATGAGCATCATCCTGGGCCTCGTCGTGGCCATCGCCGCCATGAACATCATTTCCGGCATCGTCATGCTGGTGAAGAATAAGGGCCGCGACATCGCCATCCTGCGCACCATCGGCGCCAGCCCCTCGGCGATCCTGCGCGTCTTCTTCATGGCCGGCGCCATGATCGGGGTCGCGGGCACCATCGCGGGGCTGATCCTTGGTCTGCTGTTCTGCTGGAATATTGGTTCGATCCAGCATTTCCTGGAGTTCGTGCTGCAGACCAAGCTGTTCGATTCCGACGTCTATATGCTGGACGCCATCCCGGCCCTGGTCGATCCGGTGGACGTGACCTGGGTGGCCTTCTGGTCCCTGTTGATGAGCTGTATCGCCAGCCTGCCGCCGTCTTGGAACGCGTCTCGCATCGATCCCGTGGAGGCGCTGCGCTATGAGTAAGGCTCCCATCCTTTCGGTGCGCGGCCTGACCCGCACCTATGACACCGCCCAAGGCGGCCTGACCGTGCTGAAGGGCGTGGATCTGGACGTCTATCCCGGCGAACTGGTCGGACTGATCGGACCGTCGGGCTCGGGCAAGTCGTCGCTGCTGCACGCCGCCGGCCTGTTGGAGAAGCCCACCAGCGGCACGGTCGCCATCGACGGCGAACAGGTCGGTGATCTGGACGAGCGCGCCCGCACACGCCTGCGCCTGGGCCGGATCGGCTTCGTCTACCAGTTCCACCACCTCCTGCCCGAGTTCGATGCGCGGGACAATGTCGCCCTGCCGATGCGGATCGCCGGGTTGTCCCAAGACGAGGCGCGCAAACGCGCCGAGGTCACGCTGACGGCCCTGGGGCTAGGCGAACGCCTGACGCACCAGCCGGCTCAGCTGTCGGGTGGCGAACAGCAGCGTGTCGCCATCGGCCGCGCGCTGGCCAACGGCCCGCGCCTGCTGCTGGCCGACGAGCCGACCGGCAATCTGGATCCGACCACCAGCCAGTCGGTGTTTGAATCCCTGCGCGACTTGGCTAAGACCACGGGCGTCGCCGCCCTGATCGCCACGCACAATATGGAGTTGGCCGGCCATATGGACCGCGTCTTCGCCCTGAAGGACGGTCATCTGGAAGAGCGCGAGGCCCAGAGCCACGCCTACTGAGCCACGCCTATCGCTCAGCTGACGGCGGCGTCGCCCCAGATCGCTCGCAGGCGTTCGGGGCGGCGGCATCCGATCCGGTAGGCCTGATAGCTGGCGGCGTGGCGCTTGGCGTAGTTCTGATGCTCCTCGCCGGCTGGCCAGAACCGCTGGGCGCCGACGACTGGCGTCGTGAAGCTCTTTCTCAGCACGCGCATGGCCGCATCGCGCGAGGCGACGGCGTCCGCGCGTTGGGCCGCTGTTGCAAAGACGGCGGATCGATAGGACGGGCCGTGGTCGCAGAACTGACCGTTAGGATCCGTCGGGTCGATGGTGCGCCAATAGCGATCGACCAGGGTGCGATAGCTGACCACGCGCGGATCGAAGGTGACCTGCACCGCCTCCATATGGCCGGTGCCGCCGCGCACCACCTGCTCATAGGTCGGGTTTGCGGTATGGCCGCCGACGAAGCCGGACACGGCCGAGCGCACCCCCGGCACGTCGTCGAAGGCCTTCTCCTCCGACCAGAAGCAGCCGCCGGCGAAGATCGCGGTCTGAAACGCCGTCTGCGCCTCGGCCTGACGGGCCAAGGGCGTGCCGATCGCCAGCGCAGCGACGGTCAAGGATGCAACGGCGGCGAGGGCGGTCGTGCGAAGGGACATGATCTCATCTCCTATTGCAATGACTACGACGGCGACGCGCAAACGGTTTCACCGAGAACGACTTGACCGGAACAAAACGCCAACATAGAACATTAGCAGAACATATCGGATGTCTCGGAGCCAAGGTCATGCCGCGTTTGATGAGGGATATGCTGTCGCTGGCGTCGTGCGGCGGTTTTGTTTGGATGGTCTGGACCGTGGCGATCAGCGTCACCGCCTGAGATCAGACGAATTAGACACTTTAGACGGTGTTTTTTCGAGGACCGTCTGAAGCCAGCGATCCACAGCCGATCCGTGGGGCGACCGGTTTGCGATGGCCGCGCGCCACCCGATATGAGACTCAGGTTAGAGTAGGGCTCTTCAGCGGGCCGGGGTCGAAGAAGGCGTGAACGAGCCGGTGAACAGTCAGGGTTTTGTCCATCTGCGGGTCCGTTCGGCCTATTCGCTGCTGGAAGGCGCGATCAAGGCGGCCAAGGTCGGCAAGCTGGCGGCCGACGCCGGGATGCCGGCGGTTGGGGTGGCGGACAGGGCCAACCTGTTCGGCGCGCTGGAGTTCAGCCAGACGGCTAAAGATGCGGGCGTTCAGCCGCTCGTGGCCTGCGCCCTGCCGGTCTTTGGCATCGGGGGCCAGATCAACGCCCGTTGGGCCAAGGTTCCGACCGTGGTTCTGCTGGCTCAGGATACAGCCGGGTGGCTGAACCTGTGCGCCCTGTCGTCGTCGGCCTATCTGGACGCCGGAGAAATGGCCGAGCCGGGCGTGGCCTGGGAGCAGGTCGTCGCCCGCTCCGAAGGCCTGATCCTGCTGTCCGGCGGCCCGGATGGCCCGGTCGATTCGCTGTTCGCCCAGGGCAAGAAGGCCGAAGGCGCCGCGGCTCTGGCGGCGATGAAGGCGGCGTTCGGCGACCGCTTCTACGTCGAGCTGCAACGCCACGGGCTGGAGGACGAAAAGCGCGCCGAGCCCGGTCTGGTCGAATGGGCCTATGCGAACGACGTGCCGCTGGTCGCCACCAACGACGTCTATTACGCCAAGGCGGCGCAGGCGAAATCCCACGATGCCCTGCTGTGCATCGCCGATGGCGCCTTCACCGGCCAGGAAGATCGCCGCCGCATCACCGGCGAACACTGGTTCAAGCCGGCCGCCGTCATGCGCGAGCTGTTCGCCGACTTGCCTGAGGCTTGCGACAACACCATCGACATCGCGCGGCGCTGCGCCTTCCTGGTCAATACGCACGCGCCCATCCTGCCGCGTTTCGACACCGGGGCCGGGCGCTCCGAGGCCGATGAACTGGCCCATCAGGCGCGCGAGGGGCTGAAGGTCCGCCTGACCGAGGTCACGCCGGCCGTTCCCGAAGAGGAATACTGGACCCGCCTGGAATGGGAGGTCGGGATCATCCAGCAGATGGGCTTCCCCGGCTACTTCCTCATCGTGTCGGACTTCATCAAATGGGCCAAGACCCACGGCATTCCCGTGGGGCCGGGGCGCGGCTCCGGCGCCGGCTCGCTGGTCGCCTGGTCCCTGACCATTACCGATCTGGACCCGCTGCGGTTCGGCCTGCTGTTCGAGCGGTTCCTGAACCCCGAACGCGTCTCCATGCCCGACTTCGACATCGACTTCTGCCAGGAGCGGCGCGAAGAGGTGATCGACTATGTGCAGGACCGCTACGGTAAGGACCGGGTGGCCCAGATCATCACCTTCGGCACCTTGCAGGCGCGGGCCGTGCTGCGCGATGTGGGCCGGGTGCTGCAGATGCCGCTGGGTCAGGTGGACCGGCTCTGTAAGATGGTGCCGAACAACCCGGCAGCGCCCGTCACCCTGGCCCAGGCCATCGACATCGAGCCGCGCCTGAAGGAGGCGCGCGACGCCGAGCCGGCGGTGAAGACCTTGCTGGAAACCGCGCTGGAGCTGGAGGGGCTATACCGCAACGCCTCGACCCACGCCGCCGGCATCGTCATTGGTGACCGGCCGCTGACGGAACTGGTGCCGCTGTATCAGGATCCGCGCTCCACCATTCCGGCGTCCCAGTTTAACATGAAATGGGTCGAGCCGGCGGGCCTGGTGAAGTTCGACTTCCTGGGCCTGAAGACGCTGACGGTGCTGGATCGGGCGCGGGGCTATCTCGAACGGCGCGGCGCAGCCAAGGACTGGAACAGCCTGCCGCTGGATGATGCGCGCACCTATGAGCTGATGGCCTCTGGCCAGACGGTCGGGGTGTTCCAGCTGGAATCTCAGGGCATGCGCGACACCCTGCGCAAGATGCGCTGCGGCTCCATCGAAGAGATCACCGCCCTGATTTCGCTTTATCGGCCGGGGCCGATGGAGATGATCGACACCTATATCGACCGTAAGTTCGGGCGCGCCGAGGTCGACTATCTGCACCCCAGCCTGAAAGAGGTGCTGACCGAGACGTACGGCGTCATCATCTACCAGGAACAGGTGATGAAGATCGCCCAGATCCTGGCGGGCTACAGCCTGGGCGAGGCCGACCTGCTGCGCCGGGCCATGGGCAAGAAGAAGAAGGAGGAGATGGATTTCCAGCGCCTTCGCTTCGTCAAGGGCGCCGCCGAGAAAGCCGTGCCGGAGGTGCAGTCCGGCTCCATCTTCGACCTGGTCGC
Source organism: Brevundimonas sp. Leaf280 (assembly GCF_001422455.1). Classification (NCBI taxonomy): domain Bacteria; kingdom Pseudomonadati; phylum Pseudomonadota; class Alphaproteobacteria; order Caulobacterales; family Caulobacteraceae; genus Brevundimonas; species Brevundimonas sp. Leaf280. The sequence continues at coordinate 159,292 of NZ_LMNC01000002.1, forward strand.
CAAGTTCGCCGGATACGGCTTCAACAAGTCCCACGCCGCCGCCTATGCTCTGATCTCGTTCCAAACGGGGTGGCTGAAGGCCAATCAGCCGGTCGAGTTCTTCGCGGCCTCCATGAGCCTGGACTTGTCGAACACAGACAAGCTGGCGGTCTTCTATCAGGACGCCAAACGGTTCGACGTGCCGGTCCTGGCGCCCGACATCAATCGCTCGTCGGCCGACTTCGACGTAGCTTGGGACGACGACAAGGGGGCGGTGCTCTACGCTTTGGGCGCGATCCGAAACGTGGGTCTCGAGGCGATGAAACACGTCATCGAGGTGCGCGAGACGGGCGGCCGCTTCGCCGACATCTTCGACTTCCTCGAGCGCGTCGATCCGCGCAGCGTCAACAAGCGCGCGCTGGAAGGTCTGGCCAAGGCAGGCGCCTTCGACAGCATCCACCCCAACCGGCGTCAGTTGCTGGAACAGGCCGACGTTCTGATGGCCTATTGCCAGAGCGTGGCGGCCGAGCGCGCCTCGTCTCAGGTGTCATTGTTCGGCGGCGACCAGGCTCATGCCGGTCGGCCGCGTCTGAAGAGCGTCGAACCCTGGGTCGGGCCGGAGAGGCTGGATCACGAACTGTCGGCGGTCGGCTTCTATCTGTCGGGCCACCCGCTGGACGAGATGACCTCAGCCCTGAAGCGCAAGCGCGTCACCTTCGTCGCCGAAGCGATTCCGCTGGCTGAGTCCGGCCACGAAGCCTTCCAGATGGCGGGTGTTGTTCGCCGCAAACAGGAGCGGGCCAGCGCGCGGACGGGCGAGAAGTTCGCTTTCGTGACCTTCTCGGATCCGACTGGCGAGTTCGAATGCCTGTTCCCGCCCGAACAACTGCGCAAATGCCGCGAGGTGCTGGAGCCCGGCGCATCGGTGATGGTGCGGGTGCGCGCCAAATCGTCGGAGGGGGAGGTGCGTTTCTTCGGCGACGACGCCTCGCAAATGGACAATCTGCTGGACGACGCCAACATCGGCCTTCGGATCCATGTCTCGGCCCGCAGCGCGGACGCCGAGGCCTTGAGGGCGCGGCTGGAACGCGCGCGATCGGGCGCGATCGGCAAGGGCGGGGAGGTGTCGCTGATGATCGCAGGCCTCGATCAGGGGCGCGAGGTCGAGGTCAAGATTCCCGGTCGTTATCGCCTGGACGGCGCGTTGCGCGGCGCGTTGAAGTCAGCGCCGGGCGTCGTCATGCTAGAGGACGCCTGAGCCCTCGCGGATATGGTTAAGCTTTTGATTTTTCGGAACCTCACGGACGCGTGATGGGTTTGGTCAGTCCATAGGGAGACTGTTCCAATGAAATATCTCGCCATCGCCAGCGTCGCCTCGCTGGCCCTTCTCGCCGCCTGCAACCAGGGTGGCGACAGCGCCGCCCAGAACACCGGCGAAGCGGTCAACGCCACTCAGGACGCTACCTCAGGCGTCGTGGGCCAGACGTCGGCCATGACCATGGGCGCCAACACCGTCGACGGTTTCGTCACCGGCCTGGGCACCGGCAACATGTATGAGCTGGAAGCCGCTAAGATCGCTGCCGCCAAGTCCAAGAATGCGGACGTGAAGGCCCTGGCCGCCATGATCACGAAGGATCACACCGCCGCCGGCGAGAAGCTGGCCGCCGCTCAGGCGACCGCTGCGCCGAACGTCGCCATCCCCACGACGTTGGACGAACGCCGCAAGGGCCTGATCGACAATCTGAACGCCGCGACGCCTGACGACTTCGACAAGGTCTATCTGGACCAACAAGTCGCCGCCCACAACGAGACGCTGGCGCTGCTGAACGGCTTTGCCGACAACACCGAAGCGCCCGCCCTGGCCACCCTCGCGCGCGAACTGGTGACGCCCGTCACTGCACACCGCGACCGTGCCCGGACCCTGCTGGACGCGATAAAGTAAAAGCAGCCGTTGCATTGCTGACCAAAGGCGGTCCCGAAAGGGGCCGCCTTTTCCGCATTTGCAGGGCTGCGCTTGCTATTGCGGCCCATCCGGCCTACATGGCCCCCGCATTTCGCAACGCGGGAGAGGCGCGCTTCGGGGAGACATCCCGATCCGCACCATTCCGAGGGTCTTTCAGACCTTTAATCCCCCGCGCCACGTTTGATCGGAAAAAGGACTGAACGATCATGGCTCTGCCTGAATTCTCGATGCGCACCCTGCTTGAAGCAGGCGCCCACTTCGGCCACCAGACGCACCGCTGGAACCCGAAGATGGACCGCTACATCTTCGGCTCGCGCTCGAACATCCACATCATCGACCTGTCGCAGACGATGCCGCTGTTCCACCAGGCTCTGGTGGCCGTGCGCGAAGTCGCCGCCAAGGGCGGTCGCGTTCTGTTCGTCGGCACCAAGCGCCAAGCCGCAGAGCCGGTCGCCGAAGCCGCCAAGCGCTGCGCCCAGTACTACATGAACAACCGTTGGCTCGGCGGCACGCTGACCAACTGGCGCACCGTGTCGGGCTCGATCGCTCGTCTGCGTGAGCTGGAAGGCATTCTGGAAAACGGCGGCGAAGGCCGCGTCAAGAAAGAGCTGCTGAACCTGCAGCGCGAGAAGGACAAGCTTGAGCTGTCGCTGGGCGGCATCAAGGACATGGGTTCGATCCCGGACATCATGTTCGTGATCGACACCAACAAGGAAGCGATCGCGATCCAGGAAGCCCGCAAGCTGAACATCCCGATCATCGCCATCCTGGACACCAACTCGGATCCGGACGGCATCACCTATCCGGTCCCCGGCAACGACGACGCCGCCCGCGCTATCCAGACCTACTGCGACCTGATCGCCGACGCCGTCCTGGACGGCCTGGCCGCCGGCGCTTCGGCCTCGGGCATCGACCTGGGCGCTTCGGAAGCCCCGGTTGAGCCGATGCTGCGTGAAGCCTCGGCCCCCAAGGCCGAAGCCGAAGCCGCGCCGGCCGGCACGGAAGGCGCCGCCGCCGAACTGGAAGCCGCTGCTGAGCCGGCTGCCGAAACCGAGAAGGCCGAGGGCTAATCGCCCGCCGGGCGGCGTTCGCGCTTTAGAGCGCCGCCTGACGAACTGACACACGGCCGGGCTAAATCAGTCCGGCCGTTCCCACATACGAAATCCCCCAAGGAGAAGAACATGGCCGAGATCACTGCCGCCCTCGTGAAGGAGCTTCGCGAGCGTTCGGGCGTCGGCATGATGGACTGCAAGAAGGCGCTGGTCGAAAACGACGGCAACATCGAAGCAGCAATCGACTGGCTGCGCGCCAAGGGCCTGTCCAAGGCCGCTAAAAAGGCCGACCGCGTCGCCGCTGAAGGTCTGGTCGCCGTCGCGTCGAAGGAAGACGGCAAGGGCGAAGTCGCCGCCGCCATCGAGTTCAACGCCGAAACCGACTTCGTCGCCCGCAACGAGCTGTTCCAGAACGCCGCCAAGTCGTTCGCCCAACTGGGTCTGGAGCACCATTCTGTCGAGGCCCTGCACGGCGCCGAACTGGAAGCCGGCAAGACGGTCCAGGACGAAGTGACCAACATGATCGCCACCATCGGCGAGAACATGCAACTGCGTCGCGCCGCCCGCCTGTCGGTGTCGGAAGGCGTCGTTTCGACCTACGTCCACAACGCGGTTTCGCCGGGCGTCGGCCGTATCGGCGTGCTGGTGGCCCTGGAAGGCGAGGGCGACAAGACCGCGCTTCGCGAACTGGGCCGCAAGATCGCCATGCACGTCGCCGCCACCGCGCCGCTGTCGCTGAACACCGACGACCTGGACCCCGCTGCCATCGAGAAGGAACGCACCGTTCTGACCGAAAAGGCCAAGGAAGAAGGTCGCCCGGAAGCCATGATCGCCAAGATCGTGGAAGGTCAGATCAACAAGTTCCAGAAGGACGTGGTGCTGTCCAAGCAGCCGTTCGTCATGGATCCGGACGTGACCATCGAACAACTGGTCGCCAACTCGGCCAAGGAACTGGGCTCCTCCAACCTGCACCTGGCCGGCTTCGTCCGCCTGGCGCTGGGTGAAGGCGTAGAGAAGGTCGAAGGCCCCGACTTCGCGTCGGAAGTCGCCTCCATGATGGGCGGCAACTAAAAAACATTCCCCTCATTCGTGAGGGTTTTGTATCAGAAGGGCGCGTTCGGCTTTGATGGCCGGCGCGCCTTTCGTCTATAAGAAGCCGCCTGATTCAATGGCGCCGCAGTCAAACGGACCTTCCCGCATGCCCGACGCCCCCTCGACCTTCCGCTACAAACGCGTCCTGCTGAAGGTATCGGGCGAGGTGCTGATGGGCGACCAGTCGTTCGGCGTCGATATGAAGACGGTCGATGCGGTGGCCAAGGCCGTCGCGGACGTCGCGGCCGAGGGCGTCGAAATCTGTCTGGTCATCGGCGGCGGCAACATCTTCCGCGGTCTGTCCAAGGCGGCGGCCGGTATGGAGCGCGCCCAGGCCGACTATATGGGCATGCTGGCGACGATCATGAACGCCCTGGCCATGCAGTCGGCGCTGGAGAAGATCGGCGTCTCGACCCGCGTGCAGAGCGCCATCCCGATGGCGGCCATCGCCGAACCCTACATCCGTCGTCGCGCTCTGCGGCACCTTGAAAAGGGCAGGGTCGTGATCTTCGCCGCCGGCGTGGGCGCACCGTTCTTCACCACGGACTCGGGCGCGGCGCTGCGTGCGGCGGAAATGGGCTGCGACGCCCTGCTGAAGGGCACCAGTGTTGACGGGGTCTATACCGCCGACCCGAAGAAGGATCCCGACGCGACGCGTTACGAGACGCTGTCCTATCAGGATGTTCTGGCCAAGGATCTGCGCGTCATGGACGCCTCGGCCATCGCCATGATGCGCGACACGGGCATACCGATCGTGGTCTTCTCCATTCGGGAAGACAATTCGCTGCACCGGACCCTGACCGGCGAAGGCACGTTCACGGTCATTCAGGACGTCGCCTGAACGTTCGCCTGACCAGGAAAGACAAGAGAGACCAAGACCATGGCAAAGCCTGAACTGAAGACCTATCGCGACCGCATGGATCGCTCCGTCGCCGCCCTGAAGGAAGAGTTCAGCGGTCTGCGCACCGGTCGCGCCAACGCCGGCCTGCTGGAGCCCGTGCGGGTCGAAGCCTACGGATCGGCCTCACCCCTGACCGCCGTCGCCGCCATCAGCGTGCCCGAGCCGCGCATGATCAGCGTCAGCGTCTGGGACAAGGGCATGGTGGTCGCCGTCGAAAAGGCGATCCGCAACGCCAACCTGGGCCTTAACCCGATCGTGGACGGCCAGACCCTGCGCATTCCGGTGCCGCCCCTGACCGAGGAACGCCGCAAGGACCTGGTCAAGCTGGCCGGCAAATACGCCGAGCAGCAGAAGATCTCGGTTCGCAACGTCCGCCGCGACGCCAACGACGACCTGAAGAAGGCCGAGAAGGCCGGCGAGATCAGCCAGGATGAGCAAAAGAAGATGGAGACCGAGGTCCAGAAGGACACCGACGCGGCCATCAAGCGCATCGACGAGACCTTGAAGACCAAGGAACAAGAGATCATGCAGGTCTGAGGCGAAACGGCTGGGTCCGGAAGGGATCGCACGACAGATGACGGCAGACCGCGTCGCGCCTTCAGGCCAAAGCCCAGACAAGCAGGGTCAGGACGGCCCGCGCCACGTCGCCATCATCATGGACGGCAATGGACGCTGGGCTAAGGCGCGCGGCCTGCCGCGGGCCCTGGGCCATCGCGAAGGCGTCCAGGCGCTGAAGCGCACGATCCAGGCGGCGCCGGATCTCGGCATCGATTGCCTGACGGTGTTCGGCTTCTCCACCGAAAACTGGAGCCGGCCCGAGGACGAGGTATCGGACCTGATGGGCCTGGTGCGGTCCTACGTCGCCAGCGATCTGGCCCGGCTGACCAAGGCCGGCGTCCGGCTGAAGATCCTGGGGCGACGCGAAGGTCTGCCGGCCGACATCGCCGCCATCATCGAACGGGCCGAGGCCCAGACCGCCCATAACGATCGATTCCTGTTGCAGGTCGCCTTCAACTACGGCGGTCGTGCGGATTTGGTGGACGCGGCGCGTCGCCATATGGAGCGGGTGCTGGCGGGCGAGACGGTCGAGCCTTTCAACGAGGCGATCCTGACCTCGGGCCTGGCCACGGCGGGCTCGCCGCCGCTTGACCTGATCGTGCGCACGTCGGGCGAGCAGCGACTGTCGAACTTCCTGTTGTGGGAGGCCGCCTACGCCGAGCTCGTCTTCCAAGACATTCTGTGGCCCGACTATGGCCCAAAGGCCCTGGCTGAGGCGATCTCGGCCTTTGGTCAGCGCGATCGTCGTTTCGGCGGACGCGTGATCGCGCCTGAGCGCGCTACGGCCTGATGGCGGTCAAGGGTCGGGATATCGCCCTCAGGGCTGCGTCCGCCGTCGTGCTGGCGCCCGCCGCCGTCGCTGCGACGTGGGGCGGCGGCGTGTGGTTCCTGGCGCTGATGATCGTCGCCAGCGTCGTCCTGGCATTCGAATGGGCGGCGATGAGTGCGCCCCATGCGCGCCGCGTCATGGGCGGAGCGGTCAGCTTCGGCGTCGTGGCGGCGGTGATTAGCGCCCATTTCGGCGCCATGTCCGTCGCCTTCATCATGCTGGTGTTCGGCGCGGTCGCGGCCGGGGTCTATGCCCGTAGTCGAGGGCAGGAGGCGCTGGATGCCGCCTACGGCGTGCTCTACCTCGGCTGGCCTTCGGTGCTGCTGATGTGGCTCCGCGACGTCGACAGTTTGATCGGGCTGCACTGGACCGTGCTTGTCTTCGCCGTCGCCTGGTCGGCCGACATCGTGGCCTACCTGGCGGGATCCACCTTTGGCGGACCCAAGCTGTGGCCGCGCTTCTCGCCGAACAAGACCTGGTCCGGGTTCATCGGCGGCGTTGCCGCCGGCGCGGTTGCGGGCGCCGTCATGACGGCCTGGGTCAATATGGGCGCCTTAAGCGTCGTGTGGGGAGCGGTGCTGGGCTTTGCCGCGGCCTTAGCAACCATGGCGGGCGACCTGTGGGAATCGGCGCTGAAGCGACGGTTCGGGGTCAAGGATGCGGGCAACACCATTCCGGGCCACGGCGGCCTGCTGGACCGCGTCGATGGCCTGATGTTCGCGGTCGTGGTCGTCGCGGCTGGCCGACTGATCGTGCTGATGCTGGAGCGTGGGGCATGATCCGACGTCGCATCACTGTGCTTGGCGCGACCGGATCGGTCGGCGCCTCCACGCTAGACCTGATGGCTCAAGCCGAGGCGACGGGCACGGGCGCGTTTGAGGTCGAGGCCCTGACAGGCGGCGCCAACATCGCCAAACTGGCCGAGCAGGCCAGGCGCTGGCGGCCCAAGCTGGCCGTGACCGCCGATCCGGCGCGGTTAGAAGAGCTGCGCGACGCCTTGTCCGGCACGGACGTCGCTGTCGCCGCCGGCGACGCGGCCATCGTCGAGGCGGCGACGCGACCTGTCGACTGGATCATGGCGTCCATCGTCGGAGCGGCGGGTCTGAAGTCCGCCTGGGCGGCGGCGGGGACGGGCGCGACCCTGGCGCTGGCCAACAAGGAAAGCCTGGTCTGCTGCGGCCCCGCCCTGATCGAGCGGGTCAGGCGGGCAGGGGGGCGCTTGATCCCCGTCGATTCCGAGCACTCCGCCATCTTCCAGGTGTTTCCGGCCGAAGCGCCTGAGCGGGTGGCCAAGCTGATCCTGACCGCATCGGGCGGGCCTTTTCGCAATACGCCGCGCGAGCAGATGGTCGCCATCACGCCGGAACAGGCCGTCGCCCACCCCAACTGGAGCATGGGGGCGAAGATTTCGGTCGACAGCGCCACCATGGCCAACAAGGGTCTGGAGATGATCGAGGCGGCCTATCTGTTTGATATGCCGCACGATCGGATCGACGTCGTGGTGCACCCCGAATCGATTATCCACAGCCTTGTGGAATATGTGGATGGTTCGACCCTGGCCCAGATGGGACCGCCGGATATGCGCACGCCGATCGCCTGCGCCCTGGCCTGGCCGGATCGGATCGCGTGGCCGGCGCCCAAGCTGGATCTGGCTGCGCTGGGTCGGCTGACGTTCGAAGCGCCCGATCTGACGCGCTTTCCCGCCCTCGATCTGGCGCGTCAGGCCCTGAAGGCGGGCGGCGCGACGCCCGCCGTGTTCAACGCCGCCAACGAGGTCGCCGCCTTCGCCTTCCTTGACCGCAAGCTGGCGTTTCTCAATATTGCCGCAGTCGTCGCCGAAACCCTTGAGCGTGCGACGAAAGCGGGGATGGCTTTCGGTTCTGGAGACGCCTGCGGCGCGGCCCTTTCGGTCGACGCCGAGACGCGTCGAATGGCCGAGAGCGTCATCGCTGGCCTTGCGAATGCGGCCTGACAGCAGGCCAGGGGAGACGATTTTCGAATGCTGGGCGTCCTGGGTCAGGTCCTGATCTCCATCGCCTCGTTCCTGCTGGTGCTGACCTTCATCGTCACCATCCACGAACTGGGTCACTTCCTCGTCGCGCGCGCCTTTGGCGTGAAGGTGGACCGGTTCGCGGTCGGCTTCGGCAAGGCCGTGGCCAGCCGCACCGATCGTCACGGCATCGAATGGCGTCTCGGCTGGCTGCCGCTGGGCGGCTATGTGAAGTTTTCGGGCGATCTGGATGCGTCCAGCGTGCCTGATCGGGCCGGATTGGACGAACTGCGCCGCCGCGTGGTTGCCGAGCGCGGGCCCGGCGCCGAGCGTGATTATTTCCACTTCAAGCCGGTGTGGCAGCGCGCCCTGATCGTCGCGGCCGGGCCCATCGCGAACTTCATCCTGGCCATCACCATCTTCGCCGTCGTCTTCATGGCCGTCGGCGTGTCTCTGCGCCCCGCGCGTGTTGCTCAGGTCCAGGCGGGATCGCCAGCCGCCGCCGCCGGTTTCCAGGTTGGCGACCTGATCACCGAGGTGAACGGCAAGGCCATCAAGGACGGAAGCGCTGTCACCCGCACCGTCATGCTATCGACCGGCGATCCCGTACGTTTCACGGTCGAGCGCGCCGGGCGTCCCGTCGAACTGGTCGCGACGCCGGAACGTCGCGAGGAAAACGACCCCATCGCCGGACGCGTCAAGGTCGGCCGCATCGGCCTGGGGCTGGGCTCGTCGGCCGGCGATGTCCGCCACGTGCGCTATGGCCCTGTCGAGGCTGTCGCCGAGGGAGCGCGCCAAACGGCCGACGTCATCGGCTCGACCCTGACCTACCTCGGACGCCTGGCGACGGGCCGCGAGTCGGGCGATCAGTTCAGCGGTCCGCTGGGCATGGCCAAGGCGACGGGCTCTCTGACCACGGCCGCGGTCGAGGCCAATCCAGCGCCTGGCGCCATGGCGATCAATCTGATCCTGACGCTGACAACCTTGGCCGCCATACTTTCGATCGGAATCGGCTTTCTAAATCTGCTTCCCATTCCGGTCCTCGACGGCGGGCATCTGCTTTTCTACGGCTATGAGGCTGTGGCGAAACAGCCTGTGTCGGCGCGGTTCCAGGAGATGGGCTATCGTGCAGGCCTTGCGCTTTTGGCGGGATTTATGTTGTTCGCAACGTGGAACGACCTACAGAAGCTCAATATCTTCCAATTCCTCGGCGGGCTCGTCTCGTGAGCCGACGCCAGCCCCCGACGGTTTCCCGAATGAATGACATGACCTCTCGCGCCGCCGTTCGACTGAGCGCCCGCTCCAGCCTGCTGGCTCTGGCGGTCGCCGCCGGGCTGGGCGCACCCGCGCTGGCCCAGACCGCGCCGGTGCCGACGCCTGCTGCGCCGGCTCAAACGCCCGCCCAAACCCCCGCGCCGACGGCCGCGCCTCAGGCGGCGGCGAGCGCCGCCGAACCGCGTGTCGAGATCGCTGCGCCGCAGACGATCACGATCAACCGCATCATCGTCCAGGGCGCGCAGCGGATCGACCAGACGACGGTCCTTTCCTATCTGCCGATCCGTCCTGGTGACGCGGTAGATGCCTCGGTGCTGGACGTCGCGGTGCGCACCCTGTCGCGGACGGGCCTGTTCGCCGATGTGCAACTGGGCATCCAGAACGGCGATCTGATCGTCCAGATCGTCGAGAACCCGATCATCAACCAGGTCGTGTTCGAGGGGAACAAGGCGCTGTCGAAGGACAAGCTGACCAAGGAAGTGACCCTGGCGCCGCGCGGCATCTATACCCGCGCCAAGGTTCAGGAAGACGTCGGCGCCATCGTCGAACTGTATCGCCTGCAAGGCCGCATCTCTGCGACTGTGACGCCGAAGCTGGTCCAGCTGGAACAGAACCGCGTCGATGTGATCTTCGAGATCAACGAAGGACCGCAGACCGGCATCAGCGCCATCAACGTGCTGGGCAACGAGGCGTTTTCGGATCGCGACGTGCGCGGCGTGATGGTCACCGAGAAGTCGACCTGGTGGAAGTTCTTCTCCAATAACGACAACTACGACCCCAACCGCCTGGAATATGATCAGGAGCAGTTGCGGAAGTTTTACACCAACCGCGGCTATTACGACTTCCGCGTGGTGTCCTCGGTCGCCGAGCTACAGCCGGACGATCAGGCGTTCCAGCTGACCCTGACGCTGAACGAAGGCGACAAGTACAACTTCGGTGAGATCAAGGTCGTCACCCAGAACGACCGGCTGAACGCCGACTTCCTCAAGGCCCTGGTGCCGATCCGGGAAGGCCAGCTGTACGAGAGCGACAAGATCGAGCAAGCGGTCGACGCCCTGACGTTCGCGGCAGGTTCGGCCGGCTATGCCTTCGTAGAGATCAATCCGACCTACAAGGCCAATCCCGAGACGGACACGGTCGATGTGACCTTCAACGTGTCCGAGGGCCAGCGCGTCTATATCGATCGCATCAATGTGGTCGGCAACACCCGCACGATCGACCCGGTGATCCGCCGCGAACTGCTGCTGACCGAGGGCGACGCCTTCAACCGCGCCCTGATGGAGCGCTCGCGCAACAACCTGCGCGCCCTGGGCTTCTTCAAGGACGTGACGGTCGAGGAAACGCGTGGCAGCGCGCCGGACCGCTCGATCATCAACGTCAATGTACAAGAGCAACCCACCGGCGAACTGTCCGTCGGCGCGGGCTTTAGCTCCGTCGACTCCTTCACCGTCAATCTGGGCATCTCGGAGCGGAACTTCCGTGGGCGCGGCCAGAACGTGGTCGCCCGTCTGGAGTGGGGCTCGCTGCGCCAGCAGGTCGACTTCCGCTTCACCGAGCCGAAGTTCCTCGGCCGTGACCTGCGCGCCGGCTTCGACCTGTTCCACTCGCGCTATGACCTGAGCCAGTACTCGTCATACGACTATCGCTCGACCGGCGCGGGCCTGCGTCTGTCCTATCCGCTGAACGGAAATATGCTGCTGAGCACGCGCTATTTCCTGAAGTCCGACGAGATCATCGTGCCAACGGGCTTCTGCTCGGGCGTGGGGCAGGGATCTTCGGCGCTGTGTGACCAGATCGGCAGCTTCATCAACTCGTCGGCGGGCTACACGCTTCAGGTCAACTACACCAACGATCCGATCCGTCCGACACGCGGCTGGGCCGGTTCGCTGCGTCAGGACCTCGCGGGTTTGGGCGGCGACGTGAACTATGTGAAGACCGAGGCTGATGCGAGCTGGTACTATGGCATCACGCCAGCCTGGGTCGTCAGCGTTCAGGGTTCGACCGGCTACGTCAGCGGCTGGAACGGTGACCCGATCCGCATCAACGACCGCTTCTTCAAGGGCGGCAACAGCTTCCGCGGCTTCGAGACAGCCGGTATGGGGCCGCGCGATCTGAATACGACCGATGCCCTGGGCGGCAACTTCTACGCCATCGGCACGGTCGAGCTCACCGTGCCGAACTATCTGCCCGAGCAATACGGCATCAAGACCTCGCTGTTCGCCGATGTCGGTACGCTGGGGGTGCTGGACGACCGCTACAAGCTGACGTCCACCGGAACGGTGAACACCAATATTGCCGATGAGCTGTCGCTGCGCGCATCGGCTGGCGTCAGCATCCACTGGAAGTCGCCAATGGGTCCGATCCGCTTCGACATCTCCAAGGTCCTTTCCAAGGAAGATTACGACAAGACGGAATCCTTCCGCTTCTCGACCTCCACTCAGTTCTAATCGCGGCTTTTTCGACCGCACGAGGAAACACCATGAAAGCTCTGATCATCGCGGCGACCGCCGCTGCTTCGCTCATCGCCACCGCCGCTTCGGCGCAACAGGCCGGCGCGCCGGCCAACCCCGGCCCGGTGATCCCCGGCGTCTGCGTCTATTACAACGCGCGTCTGCTGGCCCAGTCGTCGGCCGGTCAGGCCGTCGAAGCCCGCATGCAACAGTTGGCTCAGGAAGTTCAGGGCGAATTGCAGCCTTACGCCACGTCCATCCAGTCGGACGCTCAGCAACTGCAAGCCTCGGGCTCGAGCCTGCCGGCCGACCAACTGCAACAGCGCCGTCAGGCCCTGCAGCAGCGCGCGCAAGAGGCCCAACAGCTGGAAGCCACGCGTGAAAACGAGCTGCGCTACACCCTGGGTATGCAACGCCAGGCCATCACCGAGGCCGTCTCGCCGATCCTGACCGCCCTGTATCAGGAGAAGGGCTGCGGCCTGCTGCTGGACCGCGAGAGCGTCTTCATGATGAACCCGGCCATGGATGTCACTGACCTGGCGATCCAGCGCCTGAACACGGCCCTGCCGACCCTGAGCTTTAACCGTATGGCCGTGCCGGCTCAGACGCAGGCTCAACCGGCCGCCGCCAACTAAGTCGTCGATGCCCGATCCTCGCTTCTTCGAAACCCTGTCGCCCCTCAGCGTCGCCGATCTGGCGGCGCGGATCGGCGGCGAGGTCGAGCGGGGCGGGGATCGCATGATCGCCTCCGTCGCGCCCTTGTCCTCTGCGGACGGGGGCGCGATCGCGTTTTTGGGCGACCGCAAGTTCGCCGCCGCGCTGGCGACGACACAGGCCGGCTGCGTCATCGTGCCGGCTGAGGCCAAGGACGCCGCGCCGTCGTCCGCCGCTGTCATCATCTCGCGCACGCCTCAAGCCGCCTGGGCCAAGGCGTCGTTGGCGCTGCATCGGCCCATACTTCTGGACAAAGCGATAACCCGCGACGAGGCGGGCGAGGACGACAGCGTCGTGGTCGAACCGGGCGCGATCCTGGGGCAGGGCGTCCGCATCGGTCGAGGGTCCCGCATTGGCGCCAACAGCGTCATCGCGCCCGGCGTGCAAATCGGCCGTGATTGCGTGATCGGCGCCAACGTCAGCGTGGCCTTCGCGCTGATCGGCGACCGGGTGAAGCTGTATGCCGGCGCCCGGATCGGCGAAGCGGGCTTCGGCGCCACGGGGACAGCGGCGGGGGTCATGGATATTCCCCAACTCGGTCGCGTCATCCTTCAGGACGGCGTGACGGTGGGCGCCAACTCGTGCATCGACCGTGGCGCCTATGACGACACGGTCATCGGCGAGAACACCAAGATCGATAATCTGGTGATGGTCGGCCACAACTGCGTCATCGGCCGCAACTGCTTGCTGGTCGCCAATACCGGCATCTCGGGCTCGGTGACCGTGGGCGACAATGTCATCTTCGGCGGCAAGGCGGGGATCGCAGACCACATCACGATCGGCGAGGGTGCGCGCGTCGCGGCCGGAGCCGGTGTGCTGGCCGATGTTCCCGCTGGCGAGACCTGGTCTGGTTATCCGGCGCGTCCGATCCGACAGTTCTTGCGCGAGACGGTCTGGCTCGCCAAACAGGCCTCATCAAAGAAGGCTGCAAAGGAATCATAGGGATGAGCGACACGACTGCCGTCGAAGGCAAGATCGATTACGCCGAGGTGATGCGGCGGCTGCCGCACCGTTATCCCTTCCTGCTGGTGGACAAGGCCGAAGACTTCGTGCCTGCTACGTCGATCGTCGGCATCAAGAACGTCACCCACAACGAGCCCTTCTTCCCGGGGCATTTCCCGATCGATCCGGTCATGCCCGGCGTGCTGATCGTCGAGGCCATGGCCCAGACCGGCGCACTGTTGATGTCCAAGACGCTGGATGTCGCCGTGGCCGACAAAGTCATCATGTTCATGTCGATCGACGGGGTTCGTTTTAGAAAGCCCGCGCGGCCAGGCGACCAACTGCGCATGGAGGTCAAGGTGATCCGCGCGCGGGGCGACGCCTACAAGTTCCGGGGCGAGACCTTCATCGACGGCAAGCTGGCGGCCGAAGCCGAGTTCATGGCCATGGTCGTGACTGTGCCCACTCCAGCGCCTGGGCCGGCGGCCTGATGACCGTTCATCCTACCGCTGTGATCGACGCGACGGCGACATTGGGCGAGGGTGTGGAGGTCGGCCCCTGGTGCACGGTAGGACCGAATGTGGTGCTGGGCGACCGTGTGCGCCTGGTCAGCCATGTCGTGGTCCAGCAGGACACGACGGTGGGGGGCGGGACGGTCATCCATCCGTTCGCCGTCATCGGCGGCGACCCGCAGCACAATGGTTACAAGGGTGAGACGGTTCGGCTGGAGATCGGCGAGAACAACCTGATCCGCGAGCACTGCACCTTCAATCGGGGCACGCCGCAGGGGACAGGCGTGACGGTCGTGGGCTCGAACAACCTGTTCATGACCGGCGCCCATGTCGGTCACGACTGCGTCGTCGGCGACAATGTCGTCATGGCCAACAACGCGACTTTGGGCGGTCATGCTCAGGTCGGGGACAAGGTGTTCCTGGGTGGGCTGTGCGCGGTGCACCAGAATGGTCGCGTCGGGCAAGGCGCGATCATTGGGGGCTTAGCGGCGGTGACGCGCGACGTCATCCCCTATGGCTCGGCCTGGGGCAATCATGCGCGGCTACGTGGGCTGAACTTGATCGGGTTGAAGCGCAAGGGATACGGCAAGGATCAGGTGCGGCGTCTGCTTGCGGCCTATCGTGATCTGTTCGAGGGCGAGGGCGAGTTCGCCGGTCGGATCGATGGCGTGGCGGAACGCTATGCCGACCTGCCCGAGATCATAGAGATCATCGCCTTCATCCGTGACGGCGGGCGTCGTCCGCTGTGCCTGCCGAACGCGGAATGAGCGCGGCTGAAAAGCTGGGTCTGATCGCAGGCGGCGGCGATCTGCCGGCGGCCGTAGCGGCGCGTTGCGACGCGCTGGGACGGCCGGTTTTCGTGATCCGTCTGGCGGGGTTTGCTGACGAGCATCTGGCGCGCTGGCCCGGCGCCGAGTTCGGCATGGCTCAGATCGGCGCGATCCTGAAGGCGTTGAAGGCCGAGCGCTGCACGACCGTGTGTCTGGCGGGCATCGTCAATCGGCCGGATTTCAAGACGCTTAAGCCCGACTTCAAGGGGGCGACCCTGTTGCCGGGCATCGTCGCCGCCGCCTCCAAAGGCGATGACGCCCTGCTGCGCAAGATACTGTCGGTGTTCGAGGCCGAAGGCTTCGCCGTCGAGGGCGCCGACGACATACTGGGCGGCGACACGCTCGGCGCGGGCGCCTTGGGCGCCGTCTCACCGACCGTGGAACAGCTAGGCGATCTGAAGAAGGCGCTGCATGTCGCCGAAAAGTCAGGCGAACTGGATATCGGTCAGGGCGCAGTGGTCTGTGACGGCCTGGTCCTTGCGGTTGAGGCGCAGGAAGGCACGGACGCGATGCTGACCCGCGTCGCTGGCCTGTCCGCCGATTTACGTGGAGCGGTTGATAGCCCCAGGGGCGCGCTCGGCAAAGCGCCCAAGCCGATCCAGGATCTGCGCGTCGATATGCCCGTGATCGGGCCGCGCACCATCGAAATGGCGGCGGCGGCGGGTCTGGCGGGCATCGGCGGCGTGGCGGGACGTTTGATCCTGATTGATCGCGACGCCATCGTCGAGGTGGCGGATCGGTTGGGTCTGTTCGTCTGGGGCGAGGACCGGTGAGCCGCCCGCTGAAGATCATGCTCGTGGCGGCTGAGGCTTCTGGCGATGCGCTGGGCGCCGGTCTGGCCAAGGCGTTGAAGGTGCGGTTAGGCGACGGTGTGGCCTTTGTCGGCGTCGGCGGACCCAAGATGGCGGCCGAGGGCGTCGCCAGCCCATTCGATATCGCCGAACTGTCGATCCTGGGCTGGATCGAGGGCTTGCGCGCCTACGGCAAGGTCAAGCGGCGCGTCGAGCAGACGGCTGCGCTGGCCGAGCGGGAAAAGCCCGACGCCGTGGTGCTGATCGACAGTTGGGGCTTCACCATCCGTGTGGCCAAGGCGATCCGGGCCGCGCGGCCGGACCTGCCGCTGATCAAATACGTCGGGCCTCAGGTCTGGGCCTCGCGGCCGGGCCGGGCCAGAACCTTGGCAGGCGCCGTCGACCATCTTCTAGCCCTCTATGGCTTTGATGCGCCCTGGTTCGAGCGCGAGGGCCTGCCCACGACCGTCGTCGGTTCGTCTGCGCTCCATGTGAACGTCGACGCTGCGAACGGCGCAGCGTTCCGCGCGCGTCATGGGATCGCCGCCGATGCGCAACTCCTGTTGGTGCTGCCAGGAAGCCGGCCCAGCGAGATCACCCGAATGGCCCCCGTCTATGAGGCGACGGTCAGAAAACTGAAGACCACGAATCCTGGTCTGGAAGTCGCCGTGGTCGCCGCGGGGACGGTCGCTCAGGATGTTGCAGGCCGAGTCGCCGCTTGGCCCTTCCGCGTTCATCTGGTCGACGAAGCCGAAAAGTATGACGCCATGCGCGCCGCGACCGTCGCCCTGGCCACCAGCGGCACCGTGTCGACTGAGCTCGCGCTTGCGGGCGCGCCGATGGTGATCGCCTACAAGATCGACGGGCTCAGCTATCAGCTGATGAAGCGGTTCGTGACCGCCAAACACATCACCCTGTTCAATGTCGCGGCCGACGACCGGATCGCGCCCGAGTTCATTCAGCACGAGGCGACCCCGGCCATCCTGACGGCGGCGGTCGGGCGGCTGCTGGCCGACCCAGCGCTGGCGGCCGAACAGGCGCGTCGCCAGATGGCGGCATTGGACTTGATGGGGCGCGGAGGACCGGACCCGTCGGAGTTGGCTGCCGACGCCGTGCTCAAGGTCATCGCCGAGAAGTCGCGGAGCTGACGATGGCGCGGGCGCTCAGTCCGCGACGTGCGGCCGAGGTCCGCGCCGCGCTGCAGATGGCGGTGGGCGCGATGGCCGCGCTCTACCTCGCAACCTGGCTGAACCTGCCGCACCCTTACTGGAGCGTGATTTCCGCCATCGTCGTCATCCAGGCGAGCGTCGGCGGCGGCGTCCTCACCGTTGCGCGTGACCGGGCCATCGGCACGGCGACCGGAGCGCTGGCAGGGGCGGTCTTCGCCTTCCTTCGTCCGCCGGGCCTAGAAAGCATGGCCATGAGCATCGCCGTCTCCGCGGGACTGCTGGCCTTCTTTGCAACCGGGCGGCCATGGCTGAAGGTCGCGCCCGTGACGGCGACGATCGTCATCGCCGGCGGGACGGGCGCGGAAGGACCGGCGTCCCTCGCGCTGGATCGGGTGATGGAAATCCTGGTCGGCAGCGGCGTGGGGGTTCTGGCGATACTGGCCCTGTTTCCGCGCCATGCCAGGCAGTCCTTCAAGCTTCAGGCGCGCGAGGCGGCAGGCGAGGCGGCGGTACTGTTGGCTTTGGTCGCAAAGCCCTCTTCACAGGATGCGTCCGAGATTTCGCGCCGTCATGCCGATCTGAAGCGGCGGCTGGATGCGTTGGGTCAGGCCGCCAAGAACGTCATCGATCTGCCCGGCCCGCAACGCGAGACGGCGGATCGAGCCGCGCTCGTGCGCGCCTTCTGGCGCGTGCGCAGCGACATCGTCATCCTGGGGCGCGGTTTCCAGGCTGAGGGCGCGGGCGCACGGCTGGATCCCTGGTCGCAGGACGCGGAGCGGGCGGTGGAGCAACTCAAGGCTCTGTCTCAGGGCAAGGCCGCCCAGCCCATGGGCGCGATCGACCAAAGCCTGGCCCTGTCCATGGCCGTCGAGAGCGACGACGTGGCTCTGGGCGCTGCTGCGATCGGCGTGGCCCATATGCACCGCGATCTGGATGACCTGGCTGCCCGTTTCGCGGATCTGAAGTTGGTCTGACGACAAAGAAAAACGCCGGGGATGTCTCCCCGGCGTTTTGCATTTCAGCTTTCGTCTCAGCCGCGCTGTTCGATCGGCACGTAATCGCGCTGGGTCGGGCCCGTGTAGAGCTGACGCGGGCGACCGATCTTCTGCGACGGATCGGCCATCATTTCCTGCCACTGCGAGATCCAGCCCACGGTGCGGGCCAGGGCGAACAGGACGGTGAACATGGTGGTTGGGAAGCCCATCGCCGACAAGGTGATGCCCGAATAGAAGTCGACGTTCGGGAACAGCTTGCGCGAGGTGAAGTATTCGTCAGACAGGGCGACCTTCTCCAACTCCTTGGCGACCAGGAACAGCGGATCGTTTTCGCGGCCCGTGGCGGCCAGCACTTCATAGGCCGACTGCTGCATGACCTTCGCGCGCGGGTCGTAGTTCTTGTACACGCGGTGGCCGAAGCCCATCAGCTTGTACTTGCGGTCCTTCACGCCCTGGATGAACTCCGGGATCTTGTCCGGGGTGCCGATTTCCTTGAGCATCGTCAGCGCCTCTTCGTTGGCGCCGCCGTGCGACGGGCCCCACAGGCAGGCGATGCCGGCGGCGATACAGGCGAACGGATTGGCGCCCGACGAACCGGCCAGACGCACGGTCGAGGTCGAGGCGTTCTGTTCGTGGTCGGCGTGCAGGGTGAAGATGCGGTCCATGGCGCGAACCAGGGCCGGATCGACATGATAGTCCTCGGCCGGAACGGCGAAGCACATGCGCAGGAAGTTTTCGGCGTAGGACAGGTCGTTGCGCGGCGACACGAACGGCTGGCCGATGTGATATTTGTAGGCGCGGGCCGCGATCGTGGGCATCTTGGCGATCAGGCGAATGGCCGAGATGTCACGCTGGATCGGATCGTGGATGTCCAGGCTGTCGTGATAGAAGGCCGACAGGGCGCCGACGGTGCCGACCATGATCGCCATCGGGTGGGCGTCGCGGCGGAAGCCTTCGAAGAAGCGATCGAACTGGCTGTGCAGCATCGTGTGCGTGGTGATGCTGTTTTCGAACTTCTCGTACTGAGCGGCGGTCGGCAGTTCGCCGTGCAGCAGCAGATGGCAGACTTCCACGAAGTTCGACTTCGACGCCAGCTGGTCGATCGGATAGCCGCGATGAAGCAGAATGCCAGCGTCGCCGTCGATATAGGTCAGGGCCGATTCACAGGCCGCCGTCGAGGTGAAGCCGGGATCGAAGGTGAAGGCGCCCGTACCCGCATAGAGTTTGCGGATGTCGATGACGTCCGGGCCGGTGGAGCCCGAAAGGACCGGCAACTCGATCGTCTTGTCCTCGAAGGACAGGGTCGCCGAGCCGGCGGGTTTGGCTTGTTCAGTCATGAATGCCCCTTTGCATCACACGTCCAGGCGCGGGGAGGCGTCGGCCGCTTTTTGGTTTGTGGGTGATCACTTAGTCTGTTGCAGCGCATCATCCAAGCGCCCGAGACTTTCGTCGCGCCCAAGAGCCGACAAAGTTCGTGCAATATCAGGTGATGTTGACCCTGCGGTAAGCGCTGCGCGCATGGGCGGGCCGATTTTTCCGAACCCGACGCCCTCGGATTCCGCAAAGGCCTTGAGCTCGGCTTCCAGCGCAAAGACATCCCAGGATTGGAACAGGGACAGCCGCTCGCGCAGGCGGGCTAGGCGATCCAGCGTCTCACCGGACAGCAGCGCCTTCGCCTTATCGTCCAGGGTCAGCGGGCGCGATTTAAGTACGAAGACCGTTTGGTCGGCTAGGTCGAGGATCGTCTTGGCGCGATCCTTGACGAAAGGCATGGCGCGCTGAAGCCGGGCTTCGTCCGCCTCCGCCAGGGCGTGGCCCTTTTGCAGATGCGCATCCAGCGTCAGCTTGGCGAGCCGCTCGTCGTCGGCGAGACGCAGCCAGTGCGAGTTGACGTGGGCCAGCTTGTCAAAGTCCAAACGGGCCGGCGCCTTGCCGATGCCGGCGAGATCGAACCACTCGATGGCCTGGGCGTCGCTGAACAGTTCGTCGTCGCCGTGCGACCAGCCCAGGCGGGCCAGATAGTTGCGCATAGCCTCGGGCACGTAGCCCATCTCGGCGTATTCATGCACCGCCTGCGCGCCGTGACGCTTCGACAGCTTGGCGCCGTCCGGTCCGTGGATCAGGGGGATGTGGGCGAAGGTCGGACGCGTCCAACCCAATGCATCGTAGATCAGGCTCTGCCGCGCGGCGTTATTCAGATGGTCGTCGCCGCGAATGACGTGGGTCACCCCCATGTCGTGGTCGTCCACGACGACGGCGAGATTATAGGTCGGCGCGCCGTCCGAACGCAGCAGCACCAGATCGTCCAGGTCGTCGGTCGACCAGTTCACGTCGCCCTGGACCTCATCGGCTACCGTGACCGTCGTCGCCTTTGGCCGGCGGAAGCGCACGACGTGCGGCAGGGCCAGATCGTCGACGGTCGGCTCGCGGTCGCGCCAGGGCGATTCGAAAGTGCGCTTTTCCGCCTTGGCCTCGTCACGCAGACGACCGGTCTCCTCGGCCGAGGTGAAGTCGCGGTAGGCGTGGCCGGCTTCGAGCAGTTGATCAACCACCTCGCGGTGGCGGTCGGCGCGGCTGAACTGGAACACCGGCTCGTCGTCGGCGAACAGCTCCAGCCAGCTCAGGCCGTCGAAAATGGCCTTCACCGCCTCGTCCGTCGAGCGTTCGCGGTCGGTATCCTCGACACGGATCAGGAAACGCCCAGCGTGTCTCTTGGCATACAGCCAGTTGAACAAAGCGGTTCTCGCCCCGCCGATATGCAGATAGCCTGTCGGCGAGGGGGCGAAGCGGGTGACGACAGTCGAAGAAGGTGAGGTCATGGGGGAGGGGTCCGTAAGCGAGGCCCTTATACGCCCCGATGCGGCAAAACCTACCCCCGCTCCGCGATTGCGCGCCTGGCTGCATGCCGAAGTCGCCGCCCAGACCCTGAGATGGCGGCTATGGGCACCGGTCGCATTCGGCGCGGGCGGCGGCATCTATTTCGCCCTGCGAGCCGAGCCGGTCTTGTGGCCCTTGTTGCTGGGTGCCGTCTTAACCTTTGTGCTGTGGGTTGTGGCGCGTCGGCGCGCCGGGTCGCGACGTCTGACCTGGCTGCTGTTGATGGTGGCCTGCGCGTCAGGCGGGCTGGCGGCGGCCAAGGTGCGCACCGAAGCCGTCGCCGCGCCGATCGCGCCCGCCCTCAGCGAACCGACCGTGATCGAAGCCTGGGTTGTCGATGTCGACAGCCCGGGGCAGCGAGGCGCGCGGGTCGTGATCGCGCCGGTCTGGATTCGCGGACTGACGCCCGAACAGACGCCGGTGCGCTTGCGGGCGACGGTGCGGGGCGAGCCGCCGCGGCCCGGCGAAGCGATCCGCTTGTTCGCCATTCTGAATCCGCCGCCTGCGCCGGCCAGCCCCGGCGCCTACGATTTCGGGCGCAACGCCTTCTTTCAGGGGATGGGCGGCGTTGCGTTCGCCTTGAGCGACACGCGTACGGCCGATCTGACGCCGCCGCCGTGGCGACTTCGACTTGAAATGGCGGTCAACGGCGCCCGCTTCGCACTGGCCGAGAGGATCGTGGCAAGACTCGGCGAACGGACCGGCGGGATCGCCGCCGCCATGACGACCAGCCACGAAACCTGGATCAGTCAGGAGGACATGGATGTGATGCGCGATTCCGGCCTGGCGCACATCCTGTCGGTGTCAGGGCTGCATATGGCGATCGTCGGCGGTTTCGTCTTCTTCGCCGTGCGGCTGGGCGTGGCGGCCTGGCCCTGGTTGGCCTTGCGGGTTCACGGCAAGAAGGTCGCGGCCTTGGCGGGCCTGACGGCGGTCGGGGTCTATCTGGTGGTGTCGGGCGCGCCGCCCCCGGCCGAGCGGGCCGCCATCACCGCCTCCATCGCCTTTCTGGCCATCCTGCTGGATCGACAGGCGGTGACCATGCATGGCCTGGCTGTGGCGGCCTTCATCGTTTTGGCCATACAGCCTGAAGCCATCGTCACGCCGGGTTTCCAGATGTCGTTCGCGGCGACTGCGGCCTTGGTCGCCCTGGTCGAGGCTTGGCCGAAGCGCCCGCGCGAAATATCCGCGCCTTGGCCGATCCTGGCAGTCCAACGGCTGGGCGGGTGGCTGACGGCGGCTGTGGCGGCCAGCGTCGTCGCAGGATTGGCGACGGGACCTTTCGCCATGCAACATTTCAACCGCACCGCCATGTACGGACTGCTGGCCAATCTCGGCACGTCGCCCGTGGCGGACTTCATCCTGATGCCGGCGCTTGCCTTGGGCGCAGCGCTTGAGCCCTTGGGGCTGGGGGGACCGTTCCTGGCGGTCGCGGGATGGGGCGTGGATCTGATGCTGGCGATCGGCGCCTGGACGGCGGGGTTGCCTGGGGCGGTCAGAACGGTCGCCAGCGCGCCGAACTATGTCCTGCCGATCGCCTTTCTGGGCGTGCTGTTTGTCTGTCTGTGGCAGGGCCGCCTGCGATGGATGGGACTGCCCTTCGCAGCCGCCGTCCTGATCTGGCCGCGTGCGCCGACGCCGAACCTCTGGATTGGCGATGGCGGAACAAACGCCGCCTTTCACCGTGATCAGGCGGCCGTCGTGGTCCGGCCCGGCGTGCGCGAGTTTGCGGTGGATCTCTGGTCGCGGCGACGGGGGCTGACCATGATGGATCGGTCGGAGACGGGCTGGGTCTGCGACCGCTTTTCATGTCGCCCGGAGACCGGTGAGGCTGGCCCCGTGGCGATCTGGTGGGGGCGGAAGTCGCCGAGCTCAGATCAGATGGAGGCGTTATGCCGCGCAGCGCCCGTCGTCAGCGTCCGCGCTGTCGTCACCTCAATTCCAAGCGCCTGTCAGGATCGCCTTGTCCTGGACGGGGTGGATTTTGCGCGAGGCGGGGCAGTGGAGTTGTGGCGCGTCCGTTCGGGCGAGCCGAATCGATGGCGCGCGGTGTGGACGGCCGACGTTCGCGGCGACCGCCCCTGGGCGCGTCAGTCCGATCCGGACGTCAGTGATAGCGGCGCATAAGGCCGACCAGCTTGCCTTGGACCGCGACCTGATCCGAGCCGTAGATCTTGGTCTCGTAGTTGCGGTTGGCGGGTTCCAGCGCGATCGAGGCCCCCTTCTTGCGAAGGCGCTTCAGCGTCGCCTGCTCGCCTTCCACCAGAGCCACCACGATTTCTCCGGAGGCGGCGTTGTCGGTCGATTTGATCACCACCATGTCGCCGTTCAGGATGCCCGCCTCGATCATGGAGTCGCCCTCGATCTCCAACAGATAGTGCTCGCCCGAACCCAGCATGGATTCCGGGACCGGATAGCGCGCCGTTTCATGCTCGATTGCGTCGATCGGCGTGCCGGCGGCGATCTTGCCCATCAGCGGCAGTTCGCGGGTGTCGTTGGCCGCCATCGGAGCCGCAGGTCTGACACCGCCGCCGCCCTCGATGACGTCGGGCTTGAACCCGGCGCGACCGCGCGGCGCGCCGGCCGTCGCCTGTTCGGGCAGCTTCGTGACTTCCAAAGCGCGAGCGCGGTGAGCGAGACGGCGAATGAAGCCTCGTTCCTCCAGCGCCGTGATCAGCCGGTGAATGCCGGACTTGGAGGCCAGATCGAGCGCCTCCTTCATCTCGTCGAACGAAGGGGAGACGCCGGTCTCCTGGATGCGTTCGTGGATGAACATCAGCAGTTCGTGCTGTTTGCGCGTGAGCATCGCCAGGCCCTCATGCGCCCGCCGACGAATCGGAACGGGCCGTGAACATTTGTCGATGTTCTGTAAGTGTTCCTTGCTAATGTCAACTTAACGGCGAGGCTTGCCGCCGCGTCTCGGCTCAAACGGCCAGCAACTGACGGGTCGCCACCTCGACATCGGCCTGGCGCATCAGGCTCTCGCCGACCAGGATCGCCTGGGCATGGGCAGCCGAAACGCGCGCCACGTCGTCGGGCGTGAAGATGCCGCTCTCGGCGACCAGCAGAGCGCGCACGGGGCTGAGCATCGACAGCCGCTCCGTGGTTTCCAGATCGACCTCGAACGTGCGCAGCGAGCGATTATTGACCCCCACCAGATCGCCGCCCAGCGCACAAGCGCGCGCCATTTCTTCCTCGTCGTGCGTCTCGATCAGCGCGTCCATGCCAAAGCGTTCGGCTTCCGACAGCAGCTCGGCGGCCAACCGGTCATCGACCATGGCCAAGATGATTAGGATGCAGTCGGCGCCCAGGGCGCGGCTTTCGGCGACCTGCCAAGGATCGACCAAGAAATCCTTGCGCAGGCAGGGCAGGGCGACGGCCTCGCGGGCCTGGCCCAGATAGGCGTCGTCGCCCTGGAAGCTGGGGGCATCGGTCAGCACCGACAGACAGGCCGCACCGCCGGCCTCATAGGCGCGGGCCAGAGCCGGTGGATCGAAATCGGGCCGGATCAGGCCCTTAGACGGGCTGGCCTTCTTTATCTCGGCGATCAGGGCGGGACGACCGGTTTCCTCTCCGACCCGCTCCAAGGCGACGCGAAAGCCGCGCGGAGCCGACGCATTGCGGGCCAAGGCTTCGATCGCGTCCTGTGAGGTCGCAGCCTTGCGGGCAGCGACGTCCTCGCGCTTGTAGGCGGCGATACGGTCCAGAACGTCGGTCATGCGGGCTCTTCGCTTTCCAGCGGCGTGGAGGTGATGAGGGCCAGGCGATCCAGCGCCTCGGCGGCTCGACCGTCGTCGATAGCGGCCGCGGCGAGCGCGGCGCCCTCGGCCAGATCCGCCGCGCGGTCTGACACAACCAGGGCGGCGGCGGCGTTCAGCAGCACGATGTCGCGGTAGGGTCCGGCCGCGCCGGCCAGAAGCGCGCGCAGGGCGACGGCATTCTCCTCGGCGTCGCCGCCGCGAATGTCTGCGATAGAGGCGCGCGGCAGGCCGGCGTCCTCGGGCGTGACCTGGAAGCGACGAACCGCGCCATCCTTCCACTCGGCGACGTCCGTGGGTCCGGAAGTCGCCAGTTCGTCCAGGCCTTGACCGTGAACGGTCCAGGCCCGGGTGGCGCCGAGCCGGCCCAGCACCTCGGCCAGCGGCTCCAGCAGGCGCGGATCATAGACGCCCATAACCTGTCGCCTTGCAGACGCCGGGTTCGAAAGCGGTCCCAACAGGTTGAAGACGGTGCGAAAACCGATTTCGGCCCGCACCGGCCCGACGTGACGCATCGCCCCATGATAGGCGGGCGCGAACAGGAAGCAGATACCGGCCCCGTCCAACGCCTTCTTCTGCTGCGCCTGCGACGCCATCAGGTTCACGCCTAGGATCGACAAGACGTCGGAAGAGCCTGATTTCGATGACATTGCGCGGTTGCCATGCTTGGCGACCTTCAGACCGGCGCCGGCCAGAACCAGGGCTGCGGCGGTCGAGATATTGTACGTGTGCTGACCGTCGCCCCCGGTGCCGCAGGTGTCGATCACCTCATAGGGATGGTCCAGCGTCAGGGCGGCTTCACGCATGGCGCCCGCGAAGGCGGCGATCTCGTCCACGGTCTCGCCGCGCATCCGCATGGCGGTGACGGCGGCGGCGACTTGCGACGGGGTCGGCTCGCCGCGCAGGCAGGCGGCGAAGAAGTCGTGCGCCTGCTGGGACGTCAGGGAATGGCCCTCGACCAGTCGGGCGAGGATCGGCTTGAACCCGTCGCCCATGGTCAGGCGGCCGCGAGGCGCTTTACGCCGGCGATATCAAGGAAGTTGGCCAGCATGTCGTGACCATGTTCGGTGGCGATGGATTCCGGGTGGAACTGCACGCCGTGGATCGGGCGGACGCGATGCTGCAGGCCCATGATCTCGCCATCGGCGGTCCAGGCGGTGACCTCCAGACAGTCGGGCAAGGTTTCGCGCTTGACCGCCAGCGAGTGATAGCGTGTCGCGGTGAAGGGCGAGGGCAGGTCGGCGAAGACGCTCTGGCCCTCATGCAGGATCGGCGAGGTCTTGCCGTGCATCAGGGTCTTGGCGCGGATGACGTCGCCGCCGAACGCTTGGCCGATGGCCTGATGACCCAGGCATACGCCTAGGATCGGCATCGACGCTGGCGCTGTCGTGATCAACGGCAAACAGATGCCGGCCTGATCGGGCGCGCACGGGCCGGGCGACAGCAGAACGGCGGCGGGGTTCAGCGCCCACGCTTCGTCCACCGTCAGGTCGTCGTTGCGCACCACATGCGTCGGCGCGCCCAACTCCGCGAGGTAGTGGACGAGATTGTAGGTGAAGCTGTCGTAGTTATCGACGACGAGGATCATGGTTTGGCTTCTAGGCGTGACGCGCGTCCGCGCCAAGCGGGCGCGGCCTTAAAGCGCATTTTAACTCGGCGGGACTAGGACTGAGCGGGTGAAACTCGCCGCTGAACAAGACATCGCCGCCAAGATCGCCGCCGCCAAGGCGAAGCTGGTCGTGGTCGAAACCAAACCCAACCCCGTCGCCGCGCTTGGCGCAGCCGCGTTCGCGGCCACCGCAGCGGTTCTGATGGCGGGCGTCGTCATCATCGGCCCCGGCGTGCAGTTCAACGACCCGGCGATGACGATTTCGCGCTAGCGATTGCCGGTCCCAAAGCGCCAGGCGTCTTCCGCCGCCCGCATCGGCGCGCGCGCCTTGTGCTGGGTCTCTGCATATTCGGCCGCAGGGTCGCTGTCGGCGACGACGCCGGCCCCGGCCTGAACGAAGATCCGATCGTCAGCGAACAGGGCGGTGCGCAGGGTGATGCAGATGTCCGCCTCGCCGCCGGCCGAAATATAGCCGACGCCGCCGCCATAACCGACGCCGCGCTTTTCGCTTTCCAGTTCGTCGATGATCTCCATCGCGCGCACCTTGGGCGCGCCCGACAGTGTGCCGGCGGGCAGGGCGGCCAGCAGCGTGTCCACCGCGTCCAGCCTGGGATCAGCCTTGCCGCGCACGTTGGAGACAATGTGCATGACCTGACTGTAGCGTTCGACGACGAAGCTCTCGGTGACCTCGACCGTGCCGGGCGCCGCGACTCGCCCCACATCGTTGCGGCCCAGGTCCAGCAGCATCAGGTGCTCGGCCAGCTCTTTCGGATCAGCCAGCAGTTCGACTTCCAGCGCCTTGTCCGCCTCTGGCGTCGCGCCGCGCATGCGGGTGCCGGCCAACGGCCGGATCGTGACCTCGCCGTCTTTCAGCCGAACCAGGATCTCGGGGCTGGAGCCGGCGAGCTTGAAGCCTTCGAAGTTCAGATAGAACAGATAGGGCGACGGGTTCTGGCGACGCAGCGAGCGATAGAAGGCGAAGGGATCGTCCGTCCACGGCGCCGAAAAGCGGTGGCTGAGGACGACCTGGAAGATGTCGCCGGCGCCGATATAGTCCTTGGCTTTTGCGACCATCTCGCCGAAGGCCGGCTCGTCCACCCGCGAGGTGAAGACAGGAGCCGGCGTTTGCTGCGGAGCGGCGCGGACGGGCAGGGGTTCGCGCAAGGCCGTCTCGAACGCGTCCAGCCGCGCCGTCGCGGCGTCGAACGCCTCTTGCGCTGCGATGCCGGCGTCGGGATAGGCGGCCGACACCAGAACAATCTCGTGGCGGACCGAATCGAAGATGGCCACCAGCGACGGCCGCGTCAGCACGGCGTCGGGCAGATCGAGCGGATCGGGGTTTGGCGCACCCAGCGGCTCCAGCAATCGCACCATGTCGTAGCCGAAGACGCCAAACAGGCCGGCGGCCATCGGCGGCAATCCCTCCGGCAGATCGAACTTCGACGCCGCGATCAGTGCGCGCAGGGATTGCAGCGCCGGCAGGGGTTCGGCCGTAAACCGACCTTCACCTATGGCTGAGCCGCGCGACAATTCCGCCGCGTTGGATCGACAACGCCAGACCACATCGGGATCCAGCGTCAGGATGGAGTAGCGACCTTTGACCGCGCCACCCTCGACCGATTCCAGCAGACAGGCGTACGGCCGGTCGCGTCCCAGCTTCAGGTAGGCCGAGACCGGGGTTTCCAGGTCGTCGATGACCCGCCGGACCAGGACCTGCGGCCGACCGGCCGAAAGGCCGGCGGCGAAGGCGTCGAACGTGACGTCGCGCGAAGCGTCGTCGGTCATTGCGCCGGTGCGGCGGGCGTTGCGCCACCCGACAGACCCAGGGCCGACAGCGCTTGGGCCGGGTCGTTCTTGGCCTTGGAGCGCTGGGCGCCCGCCGAGACCGACGATTCGACCATCGCCTGCACCAACTCCTGGGTCAGGCGCGGGCGGACCTGCTCGGCCAGTGGTCCGGCCACGGCCGGACTGGCGGCGCGGACGTTGTCGACGCGGCCGACCACATAGGCGGTCTGCGACGCCGGCTGTGAGAAGGCCTGGCCCTTGGATTGGCCGAACAGACCTTGAAGCACGCCCTGACCTAAGGCTTCCTGGGTTTGCTGATTGCGGATGACGCCGGTGCGCACGGTCAGCGGCGCATTTACCGAGCGGGCGACTGCGGCGATGTCCTCGCCATTGCGCACGCGGGTCGTCAGTTCTTCAGCCTTGGCCGACAGGCGACGCATGGTCTCACGCTGGATCCATTGGGCGGCCAGGGGCTCGCGCACCTCGGCCAGGGTCGGCAGGGCCGACGGGCGGATGTCGTTGACGCGCACGGCGAAATACTGGCCCTGACCGGCGTCGATGACGTCGCTTTCGCCGCCCTTGGTCAGGCTCCAGGCCGTCTCGAAGATTTGCGGCGGGGCGTTCAGCGCCTGACCGTTCGGCAGCTTGCCGTCCTTGGTGAAGGGCGGCAGATCGACGATGCGACCGCCGGCTTCACGCGCCGCGTCAGCCAGATTCTTGCCGGCGGTGCGGGCGGCTTCGTATTTCTCGACCTTGGCGTAGGTCTGGGTCTTCACGTCCTCGGCGCGCAGTTCCTGGATCAGTTCCTCGCGAGCGCTGTCCAGCGTTGCGGGCGCAGCGGGTTGAACCGCCGTGACCTTGGCGACGGCGAAGCCGACACCGGCCTGGACCGGATTGGACACCTGATTGGCTTGCAGGCCGAAGACGGCGGCTGCGGTTGCGGCGTCGCCGATGGCCGAGCGGGGGGTTTCGTTGAAGGCGGCCGGCGTGATGTTGTTGGCGCGGCCGACGTCGGCGGGCGATTGGCCCGCGCGCAGGGCGGCGGCGATCTTCTGGGCCGTCTCGCGGTTGGGCGCAGTCAGGGTGACGAACGAGCGCGTCTCGGGCGTGCTCAGCGTGTCCTTCTTGAACTCGAAGCGCTCGCGGATGCGGTCTTCCGAGATCGGCGCATTGGCCGAAGCCTCAGGCGTGAACAGAACCACCGACACCATGCGGAACTCGGGCGCGCGCAGGCGGTCGGCGTTCTCCTGGATGAAGGCGTTCAACTGGGCGTCGGTCGGGGCGGGGATCTGACCGGCCATCGCCGGGGTCACCTCAAACCAACGACCGTCGCGGCTTTCGAAGGCGGAACCGGCCAGCAGCGCGCCATAGATGCGCGGCACGCGGGCGCCGGCGAAGACGGCGGCGCCGAAATGCTCCGTCGCGTACTGATCGCGCAGGTCCTGCTCCAGCATGGCGGGCGTCAGATTTTGTTGCGCCAGAGCCGCCTCATAGGCCTGCTGGTCGAACTGTCCGGTGACCGAGTTGAAGAAGGCCGGGATCTGGCGGATCTGCTTGACGATCAGTTCCTTGCCCGGGCGGATGCCCGCCTTGTAGGCCCAGTTCAGGAAGCCCAGCTGCTGCGTCTGCTCGGTCAGGAAGCGAACGTGAATGTTTTCCGCGACCAGCTCCTGGTTCGTCAGGGGACGGCCGACCTGCTGCTGCAGCCGTTCACGTACCTGATCGAAGGCGGTGCGGAACTCGACTTCGTTCATCGAGCGGTCGCCCGCGTCGATGACGTGTTTTGGTCCCAGGTTGGAGAAGACATCCATCCGCGCGCCGACGATCACGAAGCTGATCGCGATCAGGACAAGCAGGGCGGCCGCCCATTTGGATCGAGAGAAGGCGCGGAAGGCGGTGAGCATTCGAAAACCCGGGACTGGCCGATATTGGCGTCAATCGTCGCGTATAGTCGGGCCGGGGCCGCCGCTGCAAGGATGGCTTCGTGTCCGGATTGCGGCGGCACCTCTTGGCTTGGCGGTTTTCGCCTTCTAGACAGGCGGCCATGAAACAATCCGTGAAGATGATCGTCGGCAATTGGAAGATGAACGGCGTCTCGGCCGCCTTGGCGCAGGCTGAGGCGATCAGGGACGCCGTCGGAACGACGGAGCAGGGATGCCGTGTGGTGCTATGCCCGCCGGCGACGCTGATCTCGCGTATGCAGTCCGCGCTGGCAGGCAGCGGCGTGGGCGTGGGCGGTCAAGATTGCCATGAGAAGCCCGCCGGCGCCTTCACCGGCTCGGTGTCGGCCGAAATGCTGCTCGACGCCGGCGCGACCGTGGTGATTCTGGGGCATTCCGAACGCCGCTCGGCTTTCGGCGAGACTGATGCGGACGTCGCCGCCAAGGTCGAGGCCGCCATCGCTGCCGGACTGGAGCCCATCGTGTGCGTCGGTGAAACCTTGCAGCAGCGGGAAGCGGGCGACGCCATCGCCGTGGTGTCGGGCCAGGTCGCGGGCTCGCTGCCGTCCAGCTTGGCCGAGCGCGACTTCGCGGTGGCTTATGAACCCGTCTGGGCCATCGGGACGGGCCTGACCCCGACGCTGGATCAGATCGCCGAGGTGCATGCCGCCGTGCGCGCCGCCATCGTCGAAAAGCTGGGAGAGGGCGCTCGCACCGCGCCCATTTTGTATGGCGGTTCGGTCAAACCGGAGAATGCGCGCGACATTCTGGCTACGCCGGAAGTCGGCGGCGCCCTGGTCGGCGGCGCGTCCTTGAAGGCCGAGGACTTCATGCCGATCGTCAACGCCGCCGCGTGACGTTTGCCCCTGGCGCGCTTCGATGATAGAGGCCGCCGCTTGATCGGCGCAGATCCGCGCCCACATGAATGACGCCATGCTCCAGACCATCCTGCTCGTCGCCATCATCATCGTCGCCATCGCGCTGACGGGCATCGTCCTGCTTCAGAAGTCCGAGGGCGGCGCCCTGGGCATGGGCGGCGGTCCGTCGGGCTTCATGACCGCACGCGGGGCAGGCAATCTTCTGACCGTCACCACCTGGTGGCTTGCGGCCGCGCTGTTCGCCCTGACGATCATTCTGACCGTCGTCGGCAATATGGATCGCGCCTCGGTGTCCGGCATCGACGCCGAAGCTGTGGGTTCGTTGGCCACGACGCCGCAGACCCAGACGCAACAGCCCGCCCAGCAGCAGCCCGCTGCGCCGGCCAAACCGGCGACGCCTTCGCTGGATGATCTGGAAGCCAGCCTGCCGTCGGCCTCCACGGCGCCGGCGCCGGCCCAGCAGCCCGCCCAGTAAGGCTCAGACAGAGACCCGAGTTTCAGAAAGCGCGCCGCAGGGCGCGCTTTCTTCTTTTGATCAACAGTTCGATTCGACGGCGGCATGACCGAGCCGCGAATCATCGAGTAAGGTGTCCCCCCATGGCTCGCTATGTGTTCATCACCGGCGGCGTGGTTTCCTCGCTAGGAAAAGGCCTCGCCTCCGCCGCTCTCGGCGCTCTTTTGCAGGCGCGCGGCTACAAGGTCCGCCTGCGCAAGCTCGACCCCTATCTGAATGTCGATCCGGGCACGATGAGCCCTTATCAGCACGGCGAGGTCTTCGTGACCGACGACGGCGCGGAGACGGACTTGGACCTGGGCCACTACGAGCGGTTCACCGGCGTGTCGGCGGCCAAGTCCGACAACATCACGACCGGCCGGATCTATTCGACCATCCTGGAGAAGGAGCGTCGCGGCGACTATCTGGGCGCCACCGTCCAGGTCATTCCGCACGTGACCGACCAGATCAAATCCTTCTGCCTGACGCCCGCCCTGACCGACGCGGGCGAAGACGTCGACTTCGTGCTGGTCGAGATCGGCGGCACGGTCGGCGACATCGAAGGGCTGCCCTTCTTTGAGGCGATCCGCCAGTTGGGGCAGGACCTGCCGCGCGGCCAGAGTTGCTTTGTCCATCTGACGCTGCTGCCGTTCATCAAGACGGCCGGCGAGATGAAGACCAAGCCGACCCAGCACTCGGTCAAGGAACTGCGCTCCATCGGCATCCAGCCGGACATCCTGCTGTGCCGCTGCGAGCAGCCGATCCCGGCCGAGGAAAAGCGCAAGATCGGTCAGTTCTGCAACGTGCGCGAAAGCGGCGTCATCCAGGCGATGGACTCCGCCGACATCTATGCCGTGCCGCTGGACTATCATCGTGAGGGTCTGGACCGCGAGGTCCTGGCGCATTTCGGCATCAACGATGCGCCCGAGCCGGATCTGACCGGCTGGCAGGAGATCGCGCGCCGCCGCCTGCAGCCCGATGGCGAAGTCACCATCGCCGTGGTCGGCAAATACACGGTCCTCAAGGACGCCTATAAGTCCCTGATCGAGGCGCTTCACCACGGCGGCGTGGCCAACAACGTCAAGGTCAACATCGACTGGGTCGAGGCCGACACCTTCGAAGGCGATCCCGAGGCCTGCGAGGAGCGGCTGCAAGGCGCGCACGCCGTCCTGGTGCCGGGCGGCTTCGGCGAGCGCGGCTCGGAAGGCAAGATCGAGGCGGCCCGCTTCGCCCGTGAGCGCAACATCCCTTACTTCGGCATCTGCTTCGGCATGCAGATGGCGGTGATCGAGGCGGCGCGGAACCTGGCCGGCTATCCCAAGGCCTCGTCAACCGAGTTCGGCCCGACCGCCGAGCCGGTCGTTGGCCTGATGACCGAATGGACCCAAGGCAACCAACGCGTCCTGCGTCAGCAGGGCGGCGACCTGGGCGGCACCATGCGTCTCGGCGCCTATGATTCGACTCTGACAGCCGGGTCCAAGATCGCTGAGATCTACGGCTCGACCGCGATCAGCGAGCGTCACCGCCACCGCTACGAGGTCAACATCAACTATCGCGAGGCGATCGAGCAGAGGGGCGGGCTGGTCTTCGCCGGTCTCTCGCCTGACGGCGTCCTGCCCGAGACGGTTGAACGCCCGGACCACCCCTGGTTCATCGGCGTTCAGTATCACCCCGAGCTGAAGAGCCGTCCGTTCGCGCCGCACCCGCTGTTCGCCAGCTTCATCGGCGCGGCCGTGGTGCAAAGCCGGCTGGTCTGACGGAACGCGGTTCGCACAGACTCCATCAGGTCCGCGTTTTGCAGTAGACTGTCCGGAACGGATCGAATTGGCACGATCCGAATGCGGCGGGACCGTCGATGATCGGCGAGTTGCTTTATCACCTGCACCGGCACGTGCGCCTGGTGCTGATCGCCGGAGCGCTGATGCTCATGCTCGGCGTGGTCTTGGTCGGCTATGAAGCGCTGCGCGTTCTGGACCAGCCGCCGGCCCGCCCGGCCGAAGCCGGACAGGCCTTGAGCTAGATCAGTCGATCTTCAGCCGCACGAAGAGCATCGCCCCGTCGGGATCGCCGCCGTACAGCGGCTCCAACGCCATCGGCACACGGTTCATGGCGTAGAGACCGCCGAGGCCGAAACGGACGTGTTCGGCGATCCGCCAGTCGCGGACCACGCCGACCGAAGCCTTGCCCACCGTATAGAGCGGGCCATGGCCGCCGCCGACGCCGGGAACCAGTTCATCCGTCTCGATCCGCTCGGCTCGGGCGAAGACGGTCCAGCGGTCGTTCGGATGGACCGCCGATTCCAGCAGCCAGCCGTCTTTCGACTCGCCGTGGTCATTGGTCTTGCGGCCCCAAGCCAGGGTCGAGGACAACCAGCCGTCTTCGCCTAGTCGCCGCGTATGGATGGCGCTGGCCGACCATTTCGTCTCGTCCTCGTCGGGTTCCAGCTGTTCCGGCGCGGAAACATCGGCGTAGGAGGCTTGCAGCGACCATTCGTCGCTTGGATTCCAGACTGCGCGAACGGACCAACTGTCCAGCCGTGGCGAATCGATGCCCCAGCGTTCCTCGTCCGGCTCGCGTCCCTTGAAGGCCGAGGTCTCGATCTTGAAGCGATCGTGCGCCCAGCCCAGGGTCGTCACGCCGAAGACGATATGGGTCGAATCCAGCCAGTGGTGGGTGATCGGCGCCTCGGGACTGTCCATCGCGCTCATGCGGTGCATGAAGGCGGGCGGGCCGAAGGCAGGTTCGCCGGGCAGGCCGATGTAGCCATAGACGCTGTCCTTGTCGGACAGACGCTTCGAATAGCTGGCCGACAGCTCCATGAAGAGATCATGCGGATGCTGTCGATCGACCAGAGGATTGACCCCGTCTGCCGTCTCGCCCGCCGCCAGAAGCAGCGGATAACCGGACTTGCCCATCAGTGGGTCGGGACTGAGCATGGCGCGCAGGTTCAGCTTCGAACCGTCGTCGAAGTCACGCCGCGCCGAGGTCATGAGCATGCCGGCAACGAAGGTCTTGTCGCCGCCGCGCCCTCCGGACTGGGTGTCATAGACCAGGTTCAGCATGGCGTGGGTCATCACCATCCAATCGCCACGGACGCTGTGGATTCCGCCGTGTTCGCTGGCGTCGGTCTGCCAGCCGGTGCCTGAGGCGTCGCGGCTCATGGGCCAGGGGCCATACGGGCTGGTCATCGTGTGACCCATGCTGGCGTGATCGGTCATCGGCTCGGCCGATGACATGGGCATGTCGTGGCCTGCGTGCGGATCGGCAGTGGGCTTGGTCGACGCGTGGTGCGCGTGATCCTGCGCCGCCGCGGCCTGAGCCAGGGCGAGCAGGGTTGCGCCGGCGCAGGCGCCGACGAGAGTACGGATAGCCATTCAAGGCCTCCTCTGATGATCGTGACGGAGTGCGCCTTGCGAGAAGCGCGAGGTGTGTCAGACGAACAGGAGGCGGGGTGGTCCGGGGTCGGGCGCCAGCAGGCGACCGGCCGGCAGAGCGGCCGGAACGGCGACGACGCGCGACGGCGACAGGGTCGGACCGGAAACCGGCGCGGGGTCCAGCGTCGGCGTCGCCACGCAGGCGACGCAGCAGATCATCGCTTTCATGGCCTTGGGAGCCTGGTTCGGGGTCTGGTCGGGCGAGGACTGGCCTGTCTCATGGCCCGTCTCATGGCAAGGCGCGGCGGTCGCCGGCGACGCCGACGCGCCGACCGCGCCGAGCGCCAGCACCGACAGGGCGCTGATCAGCAGCAACAGGGATTGGACCATCTTCACGGCGTCAGGATAGGCGTCGGGTGATGACGCCGCAATGCGTCAGCGCAGCGGCTTTTTGTCGACAAGCGGTAGGCCCGCCGCGTCGGGCGCTGTGGCGCCGCCATTGCCCAGCGCGCGCTGCATGAACACCACGTCGCGCCAGTCGTCGTGCTTCCAGCCGGCCGCCTTGAACACGCCGGCGTCGGTGAAGCCGCGCGTGCGGTGCAGGGCGATTGAGCCGACGTTCTCCGAATCGCCGATGACCGCGACCATCTGACGAAGACCCAGCGCTTCGCACCGAACGATCAACGCATCGAGCAGGGCGCCGGCGACGCCGCGCCCCCTGGCCCAGGGCGCGACGTAGATGGAGTCCTCGACCATATAGCGATAGGCCTGACGCGTGCGAAACGGCCCGGCATAGGCGTATCCGGCGACCGCGCCGTCGATCTCGACCACCAGTCGCGGCAGGCCGAGCGCCTCGACGGCGGCGAGCCTTGCGGCCATCTCGGTCTCGTCAGGCGCCTCCAGCTCGAAGGTGCCGCGCCCATTGGCGACGCTTTCGGCATAGATGGCCGTGATCGCCGCAATGTCGTCGGGACCGGCGTCGCGAACCGTCAGTCCGCTCACGCGTGCTCCCAACCCTTGTCGATGGCCCAGACGGCGAAGGCGTAGTCGTGGGCGACTTCCTTCAGATAGTCGAACCGCCCGGCCGCGCCGCCGTGACCAGCCTCCATATTGATCTTCAGCAGCACGGGCTTGCCCGAGGTGGTGGCGGGCCGAAGTTTGGCCACCCACTTCTCCGGCTCCCAGTAGGTGACGCGCGGATCGGACAGGCCGCCCGTCGCCAGCACCGCCGGATAGGCTTTCAGTTCGACCTGATCGTAGGGGCTGTAGCTCATCATGTAATCGTAGGCGGCGGGGTCCTCGATCGGGTTGCCCCACTCGGGCCATTCGGGCGGCGTCAGCGGCAGGGAGGTGTCCGACATGGTGTTGATCACGTCCACGAACGGCACCTGACCGATGATCCCGGCCCACAGGTCGGGCCGCATATTGTTGACCGCCCCCATCAGCAGACCGCCGGCCGATCCGCCCTGAGCGACGATGTTTCCAGCCGTCGCGTACTTCTTGTCGATCAGGTGTTCGGCGGAAGCGATGAAGTCGGTGAAGGTGTTCTTCTTCGTCATCTTCCGGGCGTCCAGGAACCAGCCCCAGCCCTTGTCGGACCCGCCCCGAATGTGGGCGATGGCGTATATCCAGCCGCGATCCACCAGCGACAGCCGGTTGGTCGAGAAGCTGGCCGGCATGGGGATGCCGTAGGAGCCGTATCCGTAGAGCAGCAGGGGCGCCGAACCATCGACTGGCGTCGATTTGCGACGCAGCACCGTCACCGGCACCAACTGGCCGTCCGATGCCGGCGCGTTCAGCCTCTCGACCACATAGTCTTCAATGTTGTGACCGGACGGGATCTGCTGCGTTTTGCGCAGGGTCCGCTCGCGCGACGCCATGTCGTAGTCGAACGTCTGCGTCGGCGTCGACGGCGAGTTGTAGGTGTAGCGTGTGGTCGTCGTCTCGTATTCGGAGGCGCCGGCCAGCGACAGGGCGAAGGCCGGTTCGTCGACCGCGATCTCATGCTCGGCGCCGGTCCGATCGCGGATGATGATGCGGGTGTTGGCGTCGGCACGTTCCTGACGCGCCAGGTGATCATTCGTCAGGTCCAGGCCTTCGATGAAACGACCGGGCGTGTGGGGGACCAGGTCGGTCCAGTTCGCCTTGGACGGCGTCGTCGTCGGGGCCTGGACGATCTTGAAATCGATGGCGTCGTCGGCGTTGGTCCGGATCACCCAGCGGTCGCCCCAGTGATCGACGTCGTAGCGGATGGCCACCACGCGCGGCTCCAGCACCACGGGTTCGGCCGTCGGCGTGGCGGCGGGGATATAGCGCGCCTCCGACGTTTCCTGGTTCTGGATGCCGATGATGATGAACTGGTCGTCGGCCGTTCGTCCGACGCCGATGAACATGCCGTCGTCGGCCTCCTCATAGACCAGTGCAGTTTCGCCGCCGCGCGCCGCACGACGGAAGATCTTGTCGGGGCGGCCGTTGTCGTCGCGATTGGTCCAGAAGATCCACTGGCTGTCCGGCGAGAAGACGAAGTCGCCGGTGGCGCTGTCGATCACGTCGGGCAGGACTTCGCCGGTCGCCAGATCCTTGACGTAGATCTTGTGGACCTCGGAGCCCTGGGCGTCCTCGGCATAGGCGAACAGCGTATGATCCGGGCTGTGGCTCGCAGCCGACACTTCCGAATAGGCCTTGCCCTTGGCCAGTTCGTTGGCGTCCAGCAGCAGC
This sequence comes from Brevundimonas sp. Leaf280, assembly GCF_001422455.1. Taxonomy (NCBI): domain Bacteria; kingdom Pseudomonadati; phylum Pseudomonadota; class Alphaproteobacteria; order Caulobacterales; family Caulobacteraceae; genus Brevundimonas; species Brevundimonas sp. Leaf280. Next base: position 196,766 of record NZ_LMNC01000002.1, read on the forward strand.
TGAGGCGTGGGGGCCATGACGAAATTCTTCGTCACCGGCTGACCGTCGACCATCCACGTGCCCTGACGCTCGACGCGCATGTAGCGGGGGTGCTGATCGCCGGTCTGGTATTCGACATAGTAGTTCCAGCCGCCGTCCGGCGCGGGAACCGAGCTGTCGTCTTCCTTGATGCGACCGCGCATCTCGGCAAACATCGTCTCCTGCAAGGGCAGGGTGGAGGCCATCATGGCCTCGCGGTAGGCGTTCTCGGCGGTCAGGTGTTCCTTAACCTCGGCCTTGATCAAGGTCGGATCGCGCAGGACCGCCTGCCAATTGTCGTCCTTCATCCACTGATAGTCGTCGGTCCGGGTGCGGCCCAGTTGTTCGATGACGACAGGGATTTTCTTGGCGACGGGCGGCTGAGGCATGGGGGATCCGGTGGACTGACGGGCGAGCGCGGGGGAGGCCGAGACGGCGAGGGCGGTCGCCGCCGTGGACATGATCAGTTGCCGACGATTCATCGGACGCTCCCTGCTTGTTTGAAGGGCGGACCTTGAAGGTCCGGCCCCCTCTACGTCAAACGGAGAAACGCCGAGCCGATCATCCGGCCAGCGCGTCCACCGTCATCCGCCGCAGCAGGTCGCCGCCCTGACCCACGGCAGCCAGTCGGCTGGAGACGTGGCCCAGCACATTGGCGGCATAGACTTCGTAGAGGTCCAGCTTGCCCTGCAGCCAAACCGGATCGCCGTCGTTGGCGTCCAGCTTCGCCTTGGCGGCAAGCGCGCCTTTGGCCAGCATCCAGCCGCCGGCCACATCGCCCAGCAGTTTCAGATAGGCGTCGGCCGCCGCCAGCACATCCGCCGCGGCGTTCGGATCGGCCTTCTGATCCAGCAGCCACAGGGTCGCGTCCACGACCGCCTCGATGGCGGTGGCGAACCGTTCGACCGGCTTGCCGCTGTAGAGCTTGCCGAGATCGACCAGCGTCGCCTTCATGTCCGCGATCAGCGCCTTGGCTGCATCGCCGCCGTCCATCGACAGTTTGCGACCGACCAGATCCATGGCCTGAATGCCGTTGGTGCCTTCGTAGATCGGGGCGATGCGGGCGTCGCGATAGTATTGCGCCGCGCCGGTCTCCTCGATGAAGCCCATGCCGCCATGGATCTGGACGCCCATCGAGGCGACCTCGCAGCCGATATCGGTGGACCAGGCCTTGGCGATCGGGGTGAACAGGTCTTCGCGTCCCTTCCAATGGCGGCGTTCCTCTTCGGTCCCGGCGTGGCGGGCCAGATCGGCGGCGACGCCGGTCGACAGGCACACGGCGCGCGCCGCCGAAATCTTGGCCTTCATGACGCTGAGCATGCGGCGCACGTCGGGATGGTCAAAGATCGGGGCGTTGGCCTCGCCGGTCCAGACCGAGCGACCCTGACGGCGGTCCAAGGCATAGGCGAGGGCGTGCTGATAGGCGCGTTCGGCGATGCCGACGCCTTCGACGCCGACGGCCAGGCGCGCCGCGTTCATCATCACGAACATATGGGCCAGGCCCTGGTTCGGCTGACCGACCAACTCCGCGGTTGCCCCTTCATAGCTCATGACGCAGGTCGGAGAGGCGTGGATGCCCAGCTTGTGCTCGACGCCGACCGGGCGGAAGGCGTTGCGGTCGCCCAGCGTGCCGTCTTCCTTCACCGCAAACTTCGACGCCAGGAACAGGCTGATGCCCTTGGGGCCCTTGGGCGCGTCCGGCAGGCGGGCCAGCACCAGATGGACGATGTTGTCGGTCGCGTCGTGGTCGCCCCAGGTGATGTAAATCTTCTGCCCGTTCAGCGCATATGTCCCGTCGCCGTTCGGCGTCGCCGTGGTGATCAGCGAACCAAGGTCCGATCCGGCGCCCGGCTCGGTCAGCACCATGGCGCCGGTCCATTCGCCGCTGACCAGCTTGGTCAGATATTTGGCCTTCTGCTCTTCCGTTCCGACCTGCTCCAGCGCCTCGATCGAGGCCAGCGACAGCATGGGGCACAGGCCGAACGCCATGTTGGCGGCATGGACGGTCTCATAAGCCGCCAGTTCCAGCGCCTTGGGCAGGGCCTGTCCGCCGGCTTCGGTCGAGGCCGACAGCCCGGTCCAGCCGCCGGCCGCGAACTGGCGATAGGCGTCGGCGAAGCCAGGCGCGGCGGTGACGGCGCCGTTGGCGTAGGTCGAGCCCTTCTGATCCCCAATCCGGTTTAGCGGCGCCAGCACCTCTTCGGAGAACTGTCCCGCCGCCTCCAGAACGGCGCCGGCGACATCGGCGTCATAGTCGGGAAAGGCGCCGGTTGCGGCCACGTCGGCCATGCCGGCGACGGATTCCAGAGTGAAGGCCAGGTCTCGAACGGGCGCGCGATAGGTCATGGGTTTCCTCAATCGTCTTTGCGGCCTAAGTGCCGCGTCGGGGCCTGTCGCTGCAAGCGTCTTGGCGACGCGCCCCGTCTCAGTGCAAAGTGGCTGAATGCATGGTGACGCCGTGCCGTCGCGGAAGGGAAGACATGGGCGAGCCCCGCAATCGATATTCGGTCGTTTCCCTGATGATGCATTGGGGCATCGCCGCCGCCGTTCTGGCGCAGGTGCTGCTGATCACGGCGCATGAGAATACAGAAGGGCCGATTTCGGGCCAGTTCGTCATGCTGCACAAGTCGCTGGGTCTGACGATCCTGGTGCTGACCCTTGCGCGGATCGGATGGCGCCTGGCGCATCCGGCGATTCCTCTGCCATCCGTTTTGCCGCGCTGGCAGAAGGTGGCGGCGCGCGCGACGCACGTCCTGTTTTACCTGGCTCTGATCGTCATTCCGATGACCGGTTGGCTCGCATCATCGGCGGGCGGGCGCGCGATCGAGTGGTTCGGCCTCTTCTCCTGGCCCCTCTTGCCCGTCAGCGGCGGGCGTGAAGTGGCGCGCAGCCTGATGGTGCTGCACGAACTGGCGGTGAAGGGGCTCTATGTCTTGATCGCGCTGCATGTGATCGCGGCGCTCAAGCATCAGTTCATTGATCGGGACAATGTGCTGCACCGGATGATCCCGATCATCCCGCGCCGACCGTGAACCAAACGCCGCTGCAAGCCGCACAGGCGCTGGCGAACGGCGATCTGATCCTGCTGCCGACCGAGACCGTTTATGGACTGGGCGCCGACGCAAGCAATGCCGAGGCGGTCGCCGCCATCTTCGCCGCGAAAGGGCGGCCGAAGTTCAATCCGCTGATTTCTCATGTCGTCGATGCCGATGCGGCGGCCCAGATTGGGGAGTTGGGTCCGCTCGGACTTGCCTTGGCGGACGCCTTCTGGCCCGGGCCCTTCACCCTGATCACGCCAATCCTGGACATGCGCAGCGTCTGCGATTTGGCGCGCGCCGGATTGGACAGCGTCGCGATCCGCGTTCCGGCGCATCTGGTGGCGAGGGAAGTATTGGCGGCGTTCGGCGGCCCGGTCGTGGCCCCCTCGGCCAATCGTTCCGGTCGACCGAGCCCGACGACCTTCCCCGATGCTGTCGAGGAGACGGGCTTTGCGGTCTCAGCGGCTGTCGATGGCGGACCCTGCCAGGTCGGTCTGGAAAGCACGGTCGTGTCAGTGCTGGGAGGAAGGGTCGCCTTGCTTCGTCCCGGCGCCATCACCCGGTCCGAGATCGAGGCGGTCGTCGGCGCCATTGAAGAGGGCTCAGAAGGGCATCGTTCGCCCGGGCGACTGACCCTGCACTATGCACCGGATGCTCCGGTTCGCATCGAGGCCGGCGCGGCGCGTGACGGCGAAATCCTGCTCGGCTTTGGCCCCGAAGCCGGCGAGCCACGCTGGAGCCTGAGCCCGTCGGGCGACCTGCGCGAAGCCGCCGCCAATCTGTTCCGACTGCTGCGCGAGGCCGACCGCACACGGCCGACGGGTATCGCCGTGTCGCCGATTCCGACGACGGGACTGGGTGAAGCCATCAACGACCGTCTGCGACGCGCCGCAGGCTTCGTCGGCTAGCCGAAGCGGGCCTGAAGATCGACGCTGGACTGGCGTCCGACGCTGCCCAGGCAAGCATTCAACCAATCGTCGGCGGCCGCACGTCCCCGCGCCTTCATGTCGTTGAGGAAACCCCATTCGGTATTGAACTTGGATCGCAGCGACAGGTCCGAGAGCCAGCCGTCCGCCTCAATGGCGTGCAGTCGGACGTGCCGATAAGGTCCGGCGCCGCCGCCTTTCAACTGCCCATGTTCGATCAGTTCACCCGCCAGGGCGATGGCGCGCAGTTCTGCGACCAGCGGCGCGTTGAAGACGATCTCGTTTAGCCGATCGACGATGTCGCCTGCGCTTTTCGGCGTCTCGTCGCGCACCATCGGATTGAGTGTGATCAGCAGGACGTCGTCCGGCGTGTCGTCTCCGGTCAACGGCCACAGCGGCGGATTGGTCAGATAGCCGCCGTCCCAATAGGGCTCCCCATCGATCTCCACGGCTTGAAACAGATGGGGGAGGCAGGCCGACGCCATCAGGACATTGGCGTTGATCTCATTCGTCTGGAAGATGCGCGCTTTCGCTTGGCGCACAGCGGTGGCGGCGACGAAAAGCCGGATGTCCGAGGCCTGGACGGCGCGGAAATCGACCGAGGCCTGCAAAACCCGTTTCAGAGGATTATGGTTCAGTGGATTGAATTCATACGGGTTCATCGACATCGCCAGCGTCTCGCCCGCACGCCAGAATGGGTTGTCCTTGATCCAGTCAGGCGTCCGCGCTGCGGTCCAGATCGCGCTGTCGCCGAAGACGTTGCGACCGCCGGACTGGTTCACCTCTCGCCAAAGCTTGTCCAACGCGGCGCGGCCATCCCCTGACGCGAGGCCCGACACCAGGGCCGCGCCGTTCATCGCCCCCGCTGACACGCCGGACACCGCGCGAATATCCAGACGATCGTCTTCCAGCAGACGATCCAGCACGCCCCATTGGAACGCGCCGTGTGCGCCGCCGCCCTGAAGCGCAAGGCAGATGGGCCGTCGGGCGGGAACAGCGGGAACGATGTCCGCCGCTTCGGCGGTCTTGCGCTTGAAAATCGCCATGACCGCCGCCTTCCTTTGCTACTGCGCGGTCCAGCCGCCGTCGATGGAGAAGCTGGCCCCGTTGGCCGAGGCGCCGAGGTCGCTGACCAAGTAGAGGAAGATGCCGGTCAGTTCCTCCGTCGTGACGAACCGCTTTGTCGGCTGGGCCGCCAGGATCACGTCCGTCAGCACCTGCTCCTCGGTCATATTTCGCGTGCGCGCCTGATCCGCAATTTGTTTGGTAACGATCGGCGTCTCGACAAAGCCGGGGCAGATGGCGTTGCAGGTGATGTTGTCGCGCGCCAGTTCCAGTGCGACCGTCTTCGTAAAGCCGATGACGCCATGTTTCGCCGCGACATAGGCGGACTTGAACGGACTGGCCACCAGACCGTGCGCAGAGGCCATGTTGATGATCCGGCCGCGCCCCTGCGCCTTCATGATCGGGATCGCCGCGCGCGTGGCGTAAAAGGCCGACGACAGGTTGATGGCGATGATTTTCTCCCACTGATCGGTGGGGAATTTCTCGACGGATTCGACGTGCTGGATCCCGGCGTTGTTGACCAGGATGTCCAGGCGGCCCAGTTCGCGTTCAGCGAAGGCGATCATGTCGGCGATTTCGTCACCGCGCGTCATGTCCGCCGGATGATAGAGGACGCGAACGCCGGATGAGGCCTCCAGATCGGCGCGGGTGCGCTCGATCTCCGCGGGGTCGCCCAGGCCGTTCAGAACGACTTCACCGCCGCCTCCCGCCACGGCGCGTGCGAGAGCCAGCCCGATGCCAGAGGTCGAGCCCGTGATGACCGCGACCTGCCCTTTCAGATCGCCGATACCGCGTGCCGCCCGACTGTCGGCGCCCGTGGAGTCTTTAGGCTCTTGCGACATGAATCCGCCCCTTCGTTTGTTTTGGCGAGATTAGCGGGAGGTCGATGTCGGGATCAAGAATTTCCCGATCTGATGAATATCCACTCGGCGTCGGTCGAGGCGGCCTTGTCGAACGCATAACCGTCCCGGTCGAACGCCTTCAGGTCCGCGACCCGTTCCACGCGCTCGTCGATCGCGAACCGCGCCATGGCCCCGCGCGCCTTCTTGGCGAAGAAGGAGATGATGCGGCTCTCGCCGTTCTTCTCTTCCCGGAACTGGGGCGTGACGACAGGCAGTTTCAGAGCCTTTGCATCGACGGCCCCGAAATATTCCTGGCTGGCCAGATTCACCAGCGTCGGATCCGACTGGCCCTCGGCGTCTTCGTTCAATTGTTTGGAAATCCGGTCGCCCCAGAAGTCGTACAGGCTGGCCCCACGACGCGTCTTCAGCCGCGTGCCCATCTCCAGCCGATAGGGCTGAATCCGGTCCAACGGACGCAGCAGGCCGTAAAAGCCGGACAGAATGCGCAAATGATCCTGCGCGAAAGCCAAGTCGTCGGCGTCCAGTTCGCGCGCTCGCAAGCCCTCATACACATCGCCGGCAAAGGCGAAGGCCGCCTGAACGCCCTCTGTGGATTCTGGATCGAATGCCTTGAAGCGCGAGGCGTTCAGGGTCGCCAGATTGTCCGAAATCCCCATCAGCCGACGCAGATCCGCCTTGGTCTGGCGCTTGGCGGTTTTGGACAGGCTGGCGGTGTCTTCGACGAACCGGCGGTCGCTGCCGGGAATAACCCCATCGGCTTCGGTGAAATCGAGGCGCTTGGCCGGGGAAAGAACAATCAGCAAGACGCGGCTCCGTAATGTCGCCGCCCACATAGGATGCTTCGATGACGATTTGAACCGGCTGCGGCGAAGCGGCGATTAGGGTCGCTAGAACAAAACGGCTGGGTTCATGATCCGCTTGGGATCGATGGCGCGGCGGATGGCGGCCATGGTTTCGATCTCGAGCAGGGACTTGTAGCGTTTGACCTCTTCGGTCTTCAGCCGGCCCAGGCCGTGTTCGGCGGAGATGGAGCCGTCATAGGTTCCGACAACGTCGTGAACCACTTGCGAGCCTTCCTTCCAGCGGCCGATGAAGGCGGGGATGTCCTGACCCACGCCGGGCAGGATGTCGTAGTGCAGGTTGCCGTCGCCGACGTGGCCGAAGACCGAGATGCGGGCGCCGGGGTGGAAGCGTTCGACGGCGGCCGAGGCTTCGTCGATGAATTCGGCGATGCGGCTGATGGGAACGGAGACGTCGTGTTTCCAGCCGCCGCCCTCGGGCTTGAGGGCCGCCGAATGTTCTTCGCGCAGACGCCAGAAGGCGGCGCGCTGGGCGTCGTTCTGGGCGATGGCGGCGTCGGTGATCAGGCCTTGCTCGAAAGCGACCTCCAGCAATGCCTCGATCTGGGCCTCGGCGCCGCCGGGCGTACCGGAGGCGACCTCGATCAGGACATACCACTCGGGCGTCGAGTCCAGCGGCTCGCGGGTGTCGGGGATGTTCTTGAGGACCAGTTCCATGCCGAGGCGCTTCATCAGTTCGAAGGCCTCGACCCCGCCGCCCGTCTCGGCCTTAGCGCGTGCGAGCAGTTCGACGGAGGCGGCGGCGGTTTCCAGGCCGACCACCGCGACGGCGCGCGAGCGCATGATGGGGAAGAGTTTCAGGGTGGCGGCGGTCACGACGCCCAATGTGCCCTCGGCGCCGATCAGCAGCTGTTTCAGGTCGTAGCCGGTGTTGTCCTTGCGCAGACGCTTCAGGCCCCGGAAGATTTCGCCGTTGGGCATGACCGCTTCAAGGCCCAGCACCAAGTCGCGCATCATGCCGTAGCGCAACACCTGGGTGCCGCCGGCGTTGGTGGAGATGACGCCGCCGATGGTTGCCGAGCCTTCAGCCGCCAGGCTGAGCGGGAAGTAGCGACCGGCCGCCGTCGCCGCCCGCTGCGCCTCAAGCAGGGTCAGGCCGGCCTCGACCGTCATGGCGTCGTCGAGCGGGGTCACATCGCGGACGGCGCGCATCTTGCGGGTCGACAGCAGGACCTCGCCGAAGGGGATCTGGCCGCCGACCAAGCCGGTGCCGCCGCCTTGGGACGTAATGGCGACGCCCTCACGAGCGCAGATCGTCACCGCGCGCGCGACCTCTTCCGTCGAACGCGGGGTCAACAGGATCGGCGTATTGCCGGTCCAGCGATTGCGCCATTCGGTCAGCGACGGGGCGATGACATCAGGATCCTGGGTCCAGCCGCCCGGACCCAGCGCGGCCTTCAGTTCGTCGAGCACGGCGGCGGAGGGGGCGGGCGTCTGCATGCCCCCTTTTGTCAGGCGTTGTCTTGCGTTGGAAGGGCCGCTGGGGCCTCAGACGTCGAGTTCTTCTTTCACGAACTGCGCATTTTCCTGAATGAACTGGAAGCGTGCGTCGGCGCGCTTGCCCATCAGGCGTTCGACCAGGTCTTCGATGCTGGTTTCGGCGTCGGGGACCGTGATGCGGGCCAGGGTCCGCTTCTTGGGATCCATGGTGGTCTCCTTGAGCTGGGAGGCCATCATTTCGCCCAGGCCCTTGAACCGGCCGATCTCGGTCTTCTTGCCCTTGAAGACGGTGCTCAGCAGTTCGTCGCGGTGCGCGTCGTCGCGGGCGTATTCGCTCAAGGGGCCGGCCGAAATTCGGTACAGCGGCGGCAGGGCCATGAAGACCCGACCCTGGCGGATGGTCTCGGGCATGACGCGATAGAAGAAGGTGATCAGCAGGGCTGCGATGTGAGCGCCGTCGACATCGGCGTCGGTCATGATGACAATCCGCTCGTAGCGCAGGTCGTCAATGTTGAAGCGATTGCCCGGCTGGACGCCCATGGCGAGCGCCAGGTCGGACAGTTCGACGTTCTGACGCAGTTTGTCCGCCGTGGCCGAGGCGACGTTCAGGATCTTACCACGCAGGGGCAGAATGGCCTGGGTCGTGCGGTCGCGCGCCTGTTTGGCCGAGCCGCCGGCCGAATCGCCTTCGACAATGAACAGCTCGGTGCCCTGGGCCGACTGGCGGCTGCAGTCCGACAGCTTGCCTGGCAGGCGTAGTTTGCGGGTGGCGGCGGCGCGCTGGACTTCTTTGTCCTTGCGGCGACGCAAACGGTCTTCGGCCCGGTCGATGACGAAGCCAAGCAGGGCGTTGGCCTGTTTGGGGCTTTCAGTCAGCCAGTGATCCAGCGGGTCACGGAGCAACTGCTCCACGATGCGCGTCCCCTCAGGCGAGGACAGGCGGTCCTTGGTCTGGCCCTGGAACTCGGGATTGCGGATGAAGACGCTGATCAGGGCGCCGGCGTTGGCGATGACGTCCTCGGCCGTGATGATGGCGGCGCGCTTTTCGTTGGTCAGTTCGCCATAGGATTTTAGACCCTTGACGAGAGCGGCGCGGAAGCCGGCTTCGTGCGTGCCCCCGTCGGGCGTCGAGACGGTGTTGCAGTAGGACTGGATGAACCCGTCGGATTCGCCGAAACCGATGGGCGACCATGTGACGGCCCATTCGAATGCGCCCGCCTCGCCCTGACGCTCGGCACGGCCGGCGAAGGTGGGGGTGACGGTGTCCAGTTCGCCGATCCGATCAACAAGGGCGTCGGCCAGGCCGCCTGGGAAGTGCAGGCTGGCCTGGGTCGGGGTGGCGTCAGTGATTCGTTCCGGCGCGCAGGTCCACCGGATCTCTACGCCTCGGAAGAGATAGGCCTTGGAGCGGGCCATACGGAACAGGCGGGCGGGCTTGAACGCCGCCCCCATGCCGAAGATTTCGTCGTCCGGCTTGAAGCGGATCAGGGTGCCGCGTTTCTTGGACGGGCCGATCTGCTGGATCGGGGCCAGGACGGCGCCGCGGCTGAAAGCCTGTTTCCACTCGAAGCCGTCGCGCCAGACGGTGACCTCGACGCTTTCGCTCAGCGCGTTGACGACCGAGACGCCGACGCCGTGCAAACCGCCCGAGGTTTCATAGGCTTTGCCCGAGAACTTGCCGCCTGAGTGGAGGACGGTCATGACGACTTCCAGCGCAGACTTGCCGGGATGTTTCGGATGCGGATCGACGGGGATGCCGCGTCCGTCGTCGCGAACCGACAGATAGCCTTCGGCGTCCAGATCGACGGTGATCAGCTTGGCATGCTTCGCCACCGCCTCGTCCATCGCGTTGTCGAGGACTTCGGCGAACAGGTGGTGCAGGGCGCGCTCGTCGGTGCCGCCGATATACATGCCGGGGCGTTTGCGAACAGGTTCAAGCCCTTCCAGCACCTCAATCGATGAGGCGGAATAGCCGGTGGCGGCCGCCGTCGTGGCCGTGGCCTGAACAGGAGGCGGCGCGGGGGTTGGGGCGATAATGGGTGGAGCCGCAGGCGGGGTCACCGCAACAGGCTTGGGCGGCTCGGGTTTGCGAGCTTCGGGTTCGTCGTCAAAAGCGAAGAGGTCGGCGGCCATTCACATAGTCTGAGGCGATTCGGGACCGGGTCTGGTAGGCCCGTGAGGCCGGTCGAGCAAGCGGCGCACGAACCGGGGCCGGATCAAAGGTCACGGCGCGGGCCATAATCGCCAGCATCAGCACCCAGGGCAGGTTGGCGTGGGTCAACAGCACGCTCTCCGACAGGCTCAGCGCGGTGAAAACGGCCAGATAGGCGATGCTCCAATAACCTTCCCGCGCGCCCAGACCGTTCGTCCGCGCGACGATGAAGACGGCGGAAATCGCCATGACGGCGCCGACCGCCACCGCGCCGGGCCAGCCCAACTGGACCAGCAGGTCGATCCAGCCGTTGTGCGCGGACGGCACGGGCCACTGGGTCTCGATGCGGATTTCGCGTGCGGGAATGGAATCCACGCCCCAGAAGGCGCTGAAGCCGTAGCCGGTCCAGGGGCGTTCGGCGACCTTTCGCATCAGAGCCTCCCAGATCAGGGTGCGACCGGTCAGGGAGGGGTCTTTGCCGAGCGCCTCCAGGATCGCAGCGGAATCCGAGTTCCACACCCAGGTCGCGCCTGCCGCCGTGATGACCCCCAGCCAGATGCCGACGACCGTGATGACCGCGCCGCCCTGCTTCAACATCCACCACCCGCCCACCATGCCCAGGCCCAGCCCCCAGCACAGAAGCGAGGTCTTGGATTGGGTTGCGAGCACCAGGAGCGTGGTCAGACCGAGCGTCAGGAGGCACACCCAGAAACGGTTGCTGCGTCCGGAGATATGATCGGCGGCCAGGGTCGCTGCGGCGGAGACGGCGCCCACCACCATGACCAGCCCCATCTGGTTCTTCTCGTACCAGAGGCCGCGCCACAGGCCGGCGTTGTCGAACTGGTGCACCCCGACCTTCGGATAGCCGAACACCATGATCAGGCTGCCGATCGCCATCACCAAACAGGTGTACATCAGGACGCGCGGCAGGGCGTCGTCACGGAACCGGGCGCCCAGATAGACGGCGAAAGCGCTGTTAATCGCCATGGCGATGACGCGGCGCTCAGTGACCTCGGGGTCGATGGACCAGTATTTCGAGACGAAACACAGGGCGACCAGAGCGAACATCATCAGCCAAGCGGGCCAGGCGCGTATGACCTTGTCGAAGCGAAAGACGATCAGGCCGGCGATGACGGCATAGACCGGCAACCAGATGAACCGCAGGATCGGCGTTTCGACCTGGGTCGGCGCGATCACAGGCGCGATCAAGGCGCCGGTCAGCATGAAGATGACGAAGCCGGCCGCCCACTGTTCCCACAGCGGCGGCGAATCATCCGGGGTCTGAACGGGCGGTTCGCGCACGGGCGCACAGTCCTTTGCGGCGCTTAAGGAACCGTGAGCGCGGCGGTGAAGGCGGCGAGACCTCGTTCCAAATCGGCGATCAGTTCGGAGGGGTCTTCCAAACCGACATGCAGTCGGATCAGTTCGCCCTCAAGCACGGGCGGATGGCAGCGGTAGTCCATCTGATGGGTCTCGTGGGTGATCAGGCTTTCGAACCCGCCCCAGGAATAACCGAGGCCGAACAGTGTCAGGGCGTTCAGGCACGCCTCGCCCGCCGCCTTGTCGCCGCCCTTCATAACCACGCCCATCAGGGACGCCGCGCCGGTGAAATCTCGCCGCCACACATCATGGCCGATCGAGCCGGGCAGGGGTGGATAAAAGACGCGGGACACCTCGGGTCGAGCGTGCAGCCACTCCGCGATGATCAAAGCCGACCGCGCCTGTTCGGCATAGCGCAGCGGCAGGGTCCGCAGGCCGCGCAGCGCAAGCCAGGCATCATCGGGCGACACATGCCAGCCGAGATCCTCGATGGTGTCGCCGATCGCGCGCAGGCAGGCGGGATTGTTCGACGCAATACAGCCCATCAGCACGTCCGAATGACCGCCGACATATTTGGTGACGGCCTGAACGCTGACATCCACGCCATGGGCCAGCGGACGATAGGCCAGGCCGGCGGCCCAGGTATTATCGACCACCGTCAGGACGCCTCGTGTGCGGCAGGCCTGGGCCACGGCGGCGACATCGACCATTTCGAATGTGAGAGAGGCTGGCGACTCCATCAGCACCAACCGCGTGCGTTCGCCGATGGCGGCCACAACAGCCTGCGCGTCTGCGTCTGCGGGCAAAAAGCGGGTCGTGACGCCGCGGGTCGATTGATAACGGCTCAGGAACCGGCGCGTCGGACCATAGACGGCGTCCGTTGTGATCACCTCGTCGCCCGGTCTCAAAAGCGCCAGCAGCGGAACTGTGACGGCCGCAAGGCCCGACGGAACGAGGAAGGCCCCCTCCGCGCCCTCCAGATCGGCCAGGGCGCGGCGAAGATCGCGGGCGGCGCTGGTCCCGCTGAGGCCATAGGTCGGCCCGTCGGTCTCGTCGCGCATGACGGCCGCGCTATCGCTCAACATCGTCGAGGCGCGTTCGATCGGCGGATTGACGCCGCGCCGGCCCTGGCCGCGTCGCGTGGCGGCGGCGATCAGGCGGGTGCGGTCCGAATGCGGCGACATGGCCCCTCCGATGGGTTGCGGATCGAGCCCTAAAGGCCTCTAAAGCCAGCGGGGCGCAAGCGGCGAGGGACTGGAACGCGATGCGGTGCTGGATGATCGGAGCGATGGCGGCGGTGCTGCTGACGGCGGCTTGCGGGCGCAAGGACGCCAATCCTGCGCCGGAAACCAGCCCTGTCACGTCCGCGCAAGCGTCCTCGACTGCGGTCGCGAAAAGCCCGACGCTGGCCGCCATCAAACGCCGCGGTCGCTTGAACTGCGGCGTGCATCAGGGGTTGGTCGGCTTTGCCTACACCGACAATCGCGGCCAGTGGCGCGGCTTCGACGTGGACTTCTGTCGCGCGACGGCGGCGGCTGTGCTGGGTGATGCCGACGCGGTGCGGTTCGTGCCTCTGTCGGCGTCCGATCGTTTCACGGCGCTGAACGACGGCCGCATCGATGTGCTTTGGCGCAACTCGTCCTGGACCATGAGCCGCGACGCGGGCGAGGGGTTCGTCTTCGCCGGCGTCAACTATTACGACGGCCAGGGCTTTCTGGTTCGGCGTTCGCTGAACCTGAACAGCGCGACTGAACTGACGGGCGCGCGGGTTTGCGTTCAATCGGGTTCGACGTCCCAGGCCAACGCTGCCGATTATTTCCGGTCTCGAGGCATCGAATATCGACCTGTCGTGTTCGAGACGGAGGAGGCGGCGCGCGACGCCTATGGTCGCGAGGATTGCGACGCGTTCAGCGCCGACATCTCTGCGCTAGCGGCTGCGCGGACCGTGCTGACCAATCCCAACGAGCATGTGATCCTGTCCGATGTGGCGTCCAAGGAGCCGCTGGGGCCGGTTATCAAGGCGGGCGACGAACGCTGGGCCTCTACCGTCCGCTGGACCCTGAACGCCCTGATGCTGGCCGAAGAACTCGGGGTCACCAAGGCCAATGCCGAAGATCAGTTCAAGACGACGACGGACCCACGCGTGCGACGTCTTTTGGGCGCCGAGGGCGAGTTCGGACCCATGCTGGGGCTGTCGAACGCCTGGGCCAAGGACGCCGTGGGTGCGGTCGGAAACTATGGCGAAATCTTCGAGCGGAATCTGGGGTCGCAATCGGCGCTCGACCTAGCGCGCGGTTTGAACGCACAATGGAACGCGCGCCCGGCCGGCTTGATCTATGGCCTGCCGATCCGATAAGCGCCGACGCTTGCATCGCTTCCTGGGGGACAGATGACCGAGACGAAACGCGGCGGCCTTGCGCTGCACTGGCTGATGTTGATCGGTTTCGCGGTCGGTCTGATCGGGGGATTGCTGATCAATCTGACGCTGGGAGCGGATACGGCCTGGGTGGTCTGGCTGACGGACAACGTCACCGGACCGCTGGGCCAGATCTTCCTGCGCCTGCTGTTCATGATGGTGATCCCGCTGCTGTTCTCGGCCCTGGTGGTCGGGGTGGCCGAGATGGGCGATCTCAGCTCGCTTGGACGGGCGGGGATCAAGACCCTGCTGCTGACGATCCTTGTGTCCAGCATCGCCGTGGTGATCGGCCTGATGATGGTCAATGTGTTCCAGCCGGGACGCGGGGTCGATCCGGTGCTGGCGCAACAACTGCTGGATCAAGGACGTGACGGCGCCGCCGGTATCGTCAGGGGCGCGCCCGAAACCATCCAGCTGGGTGATTTCTTCCTCGACCTGATCCCGTCGAACGTCTTCACCGCGGCATCCGAGAACCAGATCTTGCCGGTGATGGTGTTCGCCCTGTTCTTCGGCATCGGCCTGGTGATGGCCAAGTCGCCCGCGACCGACCGGTTGCAGCAGGCCATCGAGGGCATGTTCGAAGTCACGATGAAGCTGATCAACCTCTTCATCAAACTGGCCCCCATCGCCATCGCCTGCTTGATGTTCAACCTGGCGGCCCTGTTCGGCTGGGACCTTTTGGTGCGCCTCGCGGCCTATGTCGGCGTCGCGGTGGGCGCGATGGCGATCCACATGTTCGTCGTCTATCCGGTCGTGATCTGGATCCTTGGCGGCCGGTCGCCGATTGCCTTCTTCAAGGGCGTGCGCGAGCCGATGGTGGTGGCCTTCTCGACCGCTTCCTCCAACGCGTCTCTGCCTGTGTCGCTTAAGGCGGCCGAGCAGGAGCTCAAGCTGCCGCGCAAGATCGCCCGCTTCGTCCTGACGGTCGGCGCCACCGCCAACCAGAACGGCACGGCCCTGTTTGAAGGCGTGACGGTGCTGTTTCTGGCTCAGTTCTTCGGCATCGACCTAACAATTACGCAGCAGATCATCGTCATGCTGGTCTGCATCCTTGGCGGCATCGGTACGGCAGGCGTGCCGGCAGGTTCGCTGCCGGTCGTGGCGATGATTCTGGTGATGGTGAAGGTGCCGCCGGAGGGCATCGGCCTGATCCTGGGCGTCGACCGCTTCCTGGACATGTGCCGCACAACGCTGAACGTCACGGGCGACCTGGTTCTGGCGACTGTCGTTTCGCGCGGCGAGGAAGACGAGCCGATCGACGCCGACGATGTCGTCTCCGTGGCGCCGCCGGCCTGATCTCAGCCGGTTTCGACGGGGGTGTCCGTTCGGGCACCCCATTCAGCCCAGGAACCGTCATAAAGCCGCGACGAACGACCGAGTTCTGTCAGGCCCAGTGTCAGTATTGCGGCGGTCACTCCGGATCCGCAGGTCGTGATCACGGGTCGGCTGATATCCACGCCGGCGTCCGCAAAGGCCTGCGCCAAGGCGGCTCCACGCTTCATCGTGCCGTCGTCGTTTAGCAATCGGCCGTAGGGGAGGTTGCGCGCGCCGGGCATATGGCCGCTGCGAACGCCGGCGCGAGGTTCGGGCGCCGCGCCGTTGAATCGTGGTGCGCCTCGCGCATCCACGACCTGGGCGTCCTGGGCCAAGGACGCGCTCACGTCATCCAACGAGGCGACAGCATCGAGCGCCATCTTGGCATGGAAGTCTTTTGCATCTGCGACTGAAGGCCCGGAGACGGTTGGCAGGCCGTCGTCACGCCAGCGCGGCAGGCCGCCGTCGAGCACCTGAACCCTCGTCGCGCCCATCGTCTTCAGCATCCACCAGACGCGCGCCGCCGAGAACAGTCCGGTCGTATCATAGACGACGATCTGCTCGTCGACGGAGAGGCCCAGCGTCCCGACCGCCGCCCCAAAGGCCTCTGGCGTCGGCATCATGTGGGGCAAAGCGCTGTCGCGATCCGATATGGCGTCCAGATCGAAGAAGACGGCGCCAGGGATATGGGTCTGTTCGAAGTCGACGCGCGCATCTCGCCCATCCAGATGCCAGCTGCCATCGACGATCCGTAAATCCGGCGCGCCCAATCGCGCGGCGAGGTCCGTCGTGGAAATCAGCGGACTCATGAGCGAGACAGGCTCAGTTGGATGACGTCGGTGCGGCTAGAGCGGAAACCGGCCTCGCAATAGGCCAGATAGAAGTGCCAGAGCCGACGGAATCGTTCGTCAAAGCCGGAAAGCTTTCTGATCTCGCCCCAGGATGCCTGGAAACGTTCATCCCAAAGCTTGAGCGTGGCAGCGTAGTCGAGGCCGAACCGTTCCACCGATTGCCAGGACAGACCGGCTTTCGCGACGACCGGCGCCAGCCGGTCTTCGGAGGGCAGCATGCCGCCGGGGAAGACGTACTTCTGGATAAAATCCGTCCGGGCATTGTACTCGTCGAACAGGTCGTCCTGGATCGTGATGATCTGCAGTCCGGCCTTACCGCCAGGTCGAAGAACGTCGTGGACCTTGCCGAAGTAAGCGGGCCAGTACTCCATGCCCACAGCCTCGAACATCTCGATGGACGCCACCCGATCAAATCGACCCTGCACATCGCGGTAGTCGATCAGCTGAATATCGGCGCGGTCGCTCAAACCCGCGTTGAACATGCGCTGGCGAGCGAAATCGTGCTGCTCTTTGGAAATCGTGATCCCGGTGACCTTGGCGCCGATCTCGCGAGCCGCGAACTCGGCGAAGCCGCCCCAGCCGCAGCCGATTTCCAGCACTGACATGCTTGGCCGAAGATCCATCATTCGGGCCAGGGCGGCGTATTTCTCACGCTGCGCCACCTCCAACGCCTCACCATCGCGGCTGAAGCGGGCCGATGAATATGTCATCGTGCCGTCCAGCCACTGGGAATAGAAGGCGTTGCCCAGATCGTAGTGGGCGTGGATGTTTTTCTTCGATCCGGTCTTGCTGTTACGATTGGTGCGATGGCTCAGCCAGTTGACCACCCACATGATCAGGTTGCCGTCGAACAGGCGCCGGATGTGATCGTAGTTGTCCACCAAGGTTTCGAGCAGACCGGCCAGGTGCGGACTGTCCCACTCGCCCGCGATATAGCCTTCGGCGAAGCCGATATCGCCGGCCGCCAGGACGCGGCGTGCAAACCGATAGTCGCGCACGGTCATCATGCCGCTGGGACCCGGCCGCTTGCCTTGAAGCACATGGGTCTCGCCATTGGGCAGTTGCACGGTCAAGCGGCCGAAGGTCCAGTTGGCGGCCAGAAGCCGCAGCAGCATGGCGAACACGCGCGGTGTTCGGCTGGCGACGGCTTCGATATCGGCGTGTGCGACGCTCATCTTTTGACTTTCAACGCGGAATACAAAGGGGGTCAATCACGGTCGCTGTGGTCGTCGCCGCGACCGGAAACGGTCTTCAGGGCAGCGAGCGCCCGGGCGCGGCCCTTCTCGTGTTCGACGATCGGTTTGGGGTAATCGCGCCCTAGAACGATTCCGGCGTCACGCAGCACTTCAGCGGGTGCGCTCCAGGGTGACTGTAGCCAGCGGTCCGGCAGGCGGCGAAGTTCAGGCACCCACCGACGGACATAGCCGCCGTCGGGATCGAACTTTTCACCCTGCGTGATGGGATTGAAGATGCGGAAGAAGGGGGAAGCGTCTGCGCCAGAGCCTGCGACCCACTGCCAGTTCTGCGCATTGCTGGCCCGGTCGGCATCCACCAGCGTGTCCCAGAACCAGGCTTCACCTTCGCGCCAGTCGATCAGCAGATGTTTGATCAGGAAGGAGGCGACGACCATCCGGACCCGATTATGCATCCAGCCCGTCGTCCAGAGCTGGCGCATACCGGCGTCCACCAACGGGTATCCGGTCCGCCCCTGTCGCCACGCCCTGAGGCTCGCGTCGTCCTTACGCCAGGGCATGGCGTCATATTCGGGACGGAACGCGCGCTCGGTGATGTAGGGAAAATGGTGCAGCAGGTGCGCCGAGAACTCGCGCCAGCCGATCTCAGCAATGAATTTGTCGGCCTCCGATGATGACACCTTGCCGTCTTTGGCCTCCTGTCGGGCGCGGTCTATCGCCCGCCAAGGGCTGATCTCGCCCCAGTGAAGATGCGGCGACAGGCGGCTGTTGGCGCCTTGCCGGTCGGGAAAGTCGCGATCCTTCGCATAGGTCTTCAGGCCGGATGGTATGAACCTGGATAAGGCCTGCGAGGCCCCATCCTCCCCCGGCGTCCAGTCGAAGCCCTTGGACCAATCCGGACGGTGGGGGTGCAGCTTCCAGCCGTCGAGGTCGTCGGATTGAACCGTTTCGGGCGTCTGTATCTGGCGAGGTCCCGTTGTGTGAGCCGGCGCCTCGGCCGTGGCCAGCAGAGCTCTCAAGAACGGCGTGAAGACTTTGTACGGCTGGCCCGAACCGTTCAGCACCTCGCCCGGGCGGCAGAGCAGGGCGCCATTGAAGCCACGGCATTCGACGCCGTCCGCCTTGAGCGTATGGGCGATTTCGGCGTCATGCTCAAACGCCTCTGGTTCGAACAGGCGGTTCATAAAAACAACGTCGGCGCCGGTTTCGGCGATCAGCGCCTGAAGCTGGCTCAGCGCATTGCCCTTGCGCAGAATCAGGCGCGAACCGCGATATTGAAGCGCGGCATCCAGCGCCCTCAACGACTTGTCGAGCCACCAGCGCGACGCGGCGCCCATCGGCCGCTCGAAATGCTCGTCTAGAATATAGACGGGCAGGATTGGTCGCCCCGTCTCCGCCGCGTGGTTCAGGGCGGGATTGTCATGCAGTCGCAGATCGCGGCGAAACCACAGGATGACAGGTTTGGTGGCCACGCGGGCGAACTCCGTGATAACTTGCGCTCATCCCTTCAGAGCGCCACCTGATGGCCCAATAGCTGCGGCAAAAGCCGCCTCCACAACACCGAACGTCGAAAGAGCCGCCTCGTGAGCCGACCCAACGCTGTCATTACGTTGTCCGAAGGTCTTCGGACGCCTGTCGTCATCGGTGGCGGCGCAAGAATCGCTTTCATCGCCGGTCCTTGCCAGATGGAGAGCCGCCAGCACGCGCTGGAGACGGCCCATGCCCTGAAGGAAATCGGCGAGCGGTTGAACGTCGGCATCATCTACAAGACCAGTTTCGACAAGGCGAACCGGACCAGCGCCAGCGCCGCGCGGGGCATCGGTCTGAAAGACGCCATGCCGATCTTCGCCGAGATTCGCGAGGTGACCGGCCTGCCAACCCTGACGGACGTCCACTCCGAGGTTCAGTGTGGTCCGGTCGGCGAGGTCGTCGATGTGTTGCAAATCCCGGCCTTCCTCAGCCGCCAGACCGACCTGCTGCTGGCCGCCGCCGCCACCGGCAAGGCGATCAACATCAAGAAGGGTCAGTTCCTGGCTCCTTGGGACATGAAGAACGTCATCGCCAAGGTCGTCGGCGCCGGCAATCCGAACGTCATGGCCTGCGAACGCGGCGCCAGCTTCGGCTACAACACTCTGGTCAGCGACATGCGAGCGCTTCCGGTGCTGCGAGAGATCGGCTGCCCCGTCGTCTTCGATGCGACCCACAGCGTTCAGCAGCCGGGCGGGCAGGGCGCGTCGTCGGGCGGTCAGCGCGAGTTCGTGCCGGTGCTCGGGCGCGCGGCGGTGGCCGTCGGCGTCGATGCAGTCTTCATGGAAACGCACCAGGATCCGGATAATGCGCCGTCGGATGGCCCAAACATGGTGCCGCTGAGCCAGTTCGAGGCCCTGGCCGCCGAACTGATCGCCTTCGACGACCTGGCCATCAAGATCGGGGCCAAGGCGCCGGTGGCGCAGGCCGCCTGAATCCTCTAGGTCGGACCCATGTCTGACACCTTGGATCTGGGCGCCCTTCAAAGCCTGTTGGAGCGCGTGCGCGGCCTGAAGATCGCCTGCGTCGGCGATCTGATGCTGGATCGCTACGTCTATGGCGAGGTGAGCCGCATCTCGCCCGAGGCGCCGATCCCTGTGCTCCGCACCAGCCGCACCGTCGCCATGCCGGGCGGCGTCGGCAACGTCGCGCGTAATATCGCGGCTATGGGTGGGGTGGCGCGGCTGGGCGCCGTGATCGGCGACGACGCGGCTGGAGCGGAACTGACCGCTCTGATCGCCGCCGAGCCGCACATAGAAGACGTCGTGGCGAGGCCGGCAGGCGCGTCCACCATCGTGAAGACGCGCTTCGTTTCGGGAGGGCAACAGCTGTTGCGTTTGGATGACGAGGCTGCGCCGACCTCGATCCAAGATTCGGACGCGTTTGCAGACGCTTCGGTGTATTTGCTCTCAGATTACGCCAAGGGCGTCGTCAGCGATGCACTTCTGGCTTCGGCGCTGAACGCGGCGCAGACATCGGGTGCGCCGGTTGTCGTCGATCCAAAGGGAAGGGACTTCGCTCGCTACGGCGCGGTCGATGTCATCAAGCCCAATGCTTCGGAACTGGCCGGCGCCACAGGCCTGCCAGTCGGGACGGACGCCGAGGTCGAGACGGCGCTGGCCGCCTTGCTGGCCGCCACGACCGTCAAGGCGATCATCGTCACACGTGCGGGTAAGGGCATGAGCCTGGCGCGGCGCGGCGAACCGGTGAAGCACTTCCCCGGCCGGGCGCGCGAGGTCTTCGACGTGTCTGGCGCGGGCGATACAGGCCTGGCCGCGATCGGGTTGGCGCTGGGCGCCGGCGCGTCGCTTAAGATGGCGGTCGAGTTCGCCATCCTGGCCTCGGGCGTGGTTGTCGGGAAGGCCGGCACAGCCGTGGTGACACCCGCCGAGCTGATCGAAGCCGAACTGAGCCAGCACGCCACCGCTGCGGTATCCAAGGTGACGCCGCTCGACGAGCTGGCGGTTGAGGTCGAAGGCTGGCGGCGTCAGGGCCTGAAAGTCGGTTTCACCAACGGCTGTTTTGACATCCTGCATCGCGGCCATGTCGCCTATCTGACGCAGGCGCGCAGCTGGTGCGATCGTCTGGTCGTGGCGCTGAACACCGACGCCTCCGTCAAACGACTGAAGGGCGAGGGGCGACCTTTGAATGATCTGGACAGTCGCGCCGTCGTCATCGGCGGGCTGGCCAGCGTCGACCGCGTCACTAGCTTCGATGATCCGACGCCGATCGCCCTGATCGAACGGCTGCGTCCTGATGTTCTTATCAAAGGCTCGGACTATACGCGAGAGGGCGTCGTGGGCGGCGATCTGGTCGAAAGCTGGGGCGGCGAGGTCAAGCTGGCGGATTTCAAGGATGGCTATTCGACCACGCGAACGATCGAGAAGATGACAGGGAGCGCGCAGTGACGCCGAGAATGATCGTCGTGACCGGCGGCGCCGGTTTCATCGGTTCAAACATCGTTGCGCGGCTGACAGCCGAGACCGCCTATGATGTGGTCGTCTGCGATCGGTTGGAGACGGCCGATCTGGCCAAGTGGAAGAACCTGGCGAAACACGCGATCGCTGACTTCTGGTCGTCCGAAGAGTTGTTCGAACAGCTGGAGCGTCATGCCGCGCGGATTGAGGCCGTGGTGCACATGGGCGCGATCTCTTCGACGACAGAGCCGGACGCTGATCTGATTCTGCGGACCAACTTCACCCTGTCGCGCGACCTGTGGGACTGGTGCGCAGTTCGGGGCTCGCGGATGATCTACGCGTCTTCCGCTGCGACCTATGGCGACGGCGAGACGGGCTTTGATGACGACGACGATGCAGAGTCATTGTCTCAGCTTCGTCCGCTAAACGCCTACGGCTACTCGAAAATGCTGTTCGATCAGTATGCAGTCCGGCAGGCGGATCGGGGGCAGGCGCCGCCCCAGTGGGCGGGGCTGAAGTTCTTCAACGTCTATGGCCCGAACGAAGGTCACAAGGGCGGAATGAAATCGGTCGTGGCTCAAATCTGGCCCAAGGTCGCGGCGGGCGAGACTGTGACCCTGTTTCGGTCGCACAATCCGAACTATTCGGACGGCGGTCAGATGCGTGACTTCGTCTATGTCGACGATGTGGTCGATATCATTGAGTTTCTGCTTCAGTCGCCGCAGGTCTCGGGCATCTTCAACGCCGGCTCGGGCCAGGCGCGGTCGTTCGCCGATCTTGCGCGCGCCACTTTCGACGCCGCCGGCAAGACGCCCTCCATCGACTATGTCGATACGCCCCTGTCGATCCGCGACCGCTACCAATATTTCACGGAAGCCCGCATGGACCGCATCCGCGCCGCAGGCTTCGAGGGTCAATCCACGCCGTTGGAAGAGGGCGTGCGGCGCTACGTGCAGGACTTCCTCGCCACGGCTGATCCGTACCGCTGATGCGTCGGCTGACCTTCAGGCAATGGGTCGGATATGCAGGCTTCGCCGCCGTCTTCGTGCTGACGGCGGCCGTCGCGGTTTGGAGCGGCGACATCCTGAGGGCAGGTCTGGACCCGCAGGTGCCGTTTCAAACCTACAAGCCGCCGCCCGCGCCCGACTATCGAAAGACATCCTCCTGGGCGCTGATCGATCAGGGCGCGCCTAACCAGGCGGCGGTCTTCTTCGTCATGCCGACCACTTTCGATGGCGGGGCCGAGTGGAATGGGCCGATCGACGATGCGCGGGCCAACGCCTATATGCGTCGCGTCGTGCTGCCCAACTATGCGTCGCCCTTCGCCCGAGAAGGCAGGGTCAGCGCGCCGCTTTATCGCCAAGCCAGCCTTTATACGCGACTGACCTTGCGTGACGACGCGCGCGAAGCGCGCGCCTTCGCCTATGAGGACGTGAAGGCCGCCTTCGAATTGTGGCTGCAGCAGCATCCCTCTGGCCCCATCGTTATCGCGGGGGTCGAACAGGGCGGGGAGCTGACGGCGCGCCTGGTTCGCGACCAACTCCGCGCCGAACCGGCGCTGAAGGACAGGCTTGTCGCCGCCTATCTGATCGAGACCCTGGTCGGGAGCGAGATGTTCCGGCAGGCGATCTCGCCCTGCGACGCCGCTGGTCAAACGGGATGTGTCGTGGCCTGGGCGTCGGTGCAGGACGGCGACGAACCGGGCGCGCGGCGAAAGCTGAGACGCGCTCTGGAATGGGACGATCGCGGCGATCTGGTGAACTTGTCGACCGATCCCATCTGCGTGAATCCAGTGACGGGTGCTGCGAGCCAGCCGCGCGCCCCTGCGCGTCAGCACAGCGGCGCGACCAATGCGACCGGCCTGGAATGGGGCGCCCGACCGGCTCTCACTGGTCGGTTGATCTCCACCGAATGCCGTGGCGGCCTGTTGCGGCATAGCGCGCCGGACGCCGATTTCTTGACGGCTGGCGGCAGCTGGGCGGATCGGCGCAAGATCGTCCCCTACAATCTGTTCTACGGCGACATCGAACGTGACGCCAGCGTGCGTCTGGCGGCCTGGCGGGCCAAGCACGGCCTTTAAAGCGGCCGTCCTCTCGGTTTGTCTGGCGCCGCTCGCGCGCAGCGGGTAGGCTTGCCGCGTCAGGGAGGGATCTGAATGGACGTGACCACCATCTTCGCCGGCGTAGTGCTGCTGCTGGCCATCGTGCTGTTGATCAGCGTGATCAAGATCGTGCCGCAAGGCCGTGAATTTACGGTCGAACGCTTCGGCAAGTACACCAAGACGCTGAGCCCTGGCATCGGCTTCCTGACGCCGTTCGTGGAACGCGTCGGCCGCCGCATGAACATGATGGAACAGGTGCTGGACGTGCCGACCCAGGAGGTCATCACCAAGGACAACGCCATGGTGAAGGTCGATGGCATCGTCTTCATCCAGGTGATGGATTCCGCCCGTGCCGCCTATCGCGTCGACGATCTGCCCTATGCGATTTCGCAGCTGTGCATGACCAATCTGCGGACCGTCGTCGGTTCAATGGAACTGGATGAGGTGCTGAGCCAGCGCGACAGCATCAACACGCGACTGCTGCATGTCATCGACGCAGCGACCGAGCCGTGGGGAGTCAAGGTCAATCGGATCGAGATCAAGGACCTGACCCCGCCGACCGACATCACCAACGCCATGGCCCGTCAGATGAAGGCCGAGCGCGAACGTCGGGCCGTCATCACCGAGGCCGACGGCGAGAAATCCGCCGCCATCGCCCGCGCCGAGGGCGCCAAACAGGCTGCCATCCTTCAGGCCGAGGGTCGCAAGGAAGCCGCCTTCCGCGACGCCGAGGCGCGCGAGCGCGAGGCCGAAGCCGAGGCCCGCGCCACGGCCATGGTGTCGGAAGCCATCGCGCGCGGAGACGTCAACGCCATCAACTATTTCGTGGCTCAGAAATACGTCGAGGCCTTCGCGGAACTGGCGCGCAGTCCGCAGCAGCGCACCGTCATCGTGCCCGCCGAAATGGGCGCCCTGGTCGGCACGATCGCCGGCATCGGCGAGATGGTCAGCCTGGCCAAGGATCAGAACTCGGGCGCGACCCCACCCGTGCGGCCCGCGCCGCCCCGCCGCCCCTCCGGGGGCTCGGTTCCACCCTCGGCCTGATCCTAGGAGGCTCACCGATGATGTCGCTTGCTGATCTCTATGTCGCCCAGCCGTTCTGGATCTGGTTGGCGATCGGGGTTCTGCTGCTGGCGGTCGAGGCGATGTTCTCGACCGAATGGCTGCTGTGGCCGGCTGTGTCGGCCGGCGTTGTCGCGGTCATGACGGCGGCGGGCGTGCGGTTAGGGCTACCGGGCGAGGTCGCCGTCTTCGCGGTTCTGACCGTCATCGCCACACTGCTGTCCCGCCGTCTGATCTCCAAAGCCAATCCCGACGGTCCCGACATCAATGACCGCGACAGCCGTCTGGTCGGCCAGCGGGCGCGGGTGGTCGAAACGTTCGTCTCGGGCCGCGGTCGCGTCTTCATCTCAGGCGCTGAATGGCCGGCGGAGATCGTGGGCGAGGCGCCGGTCGAAGGACAGGATGTCGTCGTGATGCGCGTGAACGGCTCTTTGCTGACGGTGCAATCACCCGTCTGAACGCAACGGTAGCATCGGCGTTCGTCAGGCATGACAGACAGCCAGAACGCCGTCACAGACGGCTTGCCGACACCCAGACGCTATTGGGCCATCGTGTCCATCGGCTTGGGCATCACGCTTGCCGTCCTGGATGGCGCGATCGCCAATGTCGCCCTGCCGTCGATCGCGCAGGATTTGCAGGCGTCATCGGCCGCCTCGATCTGGATCGTCAACGCTTATCAGATCGCCATCGTGGTCGCTCTTTTGCCACTGGCGTCGCTGGGCGAGATCATCGGTTATCGCCGTGTGTCGCAGGCGGGTCTGGCCGTTTTCACACTGTCCTCCATCGCGTGTGTGTTCGCCAATTCCATCGAGACGCTCAGCCTCGCGCGCGTTGTTCAGGGTTTCGGTGCAGCGGGCATCATGAGCGTCAACGGAGCCTTGGTCCGTTACACCTATCCGCAGCGACTGCTGGGTCGTGCAGTCGGAATCAATGCGGTGATCGTTTCGCTGGCGGCGGCGGCGGGGCCGACCATCGCCAGCGCCATCTTGGCTGTCGGACACTGGCGTTGGCTGTTTGCGCTAAATGTGCCGATCGGTCTGCTGGCGGTGTCGCTGGCGGGTTTCACCCTACCGCACAACCGACTTCAGCCGCGGAAGCTGAACTGGCTCGGGGCTGCGCTGAACGCAGCGGCGTTCGGCCTGCTGATCACCGGCCTTCAATCGCTGGCGCATGGCGAAGCGGCTGTTCTGGGCTTCGGTCTGACGGGGGCAGGGCTCGCAGCCGGGGTCTTGCTGATTCGCCAAGAGCGATCCCGGACTTCGCCGCTGATCCCCCTCGACCTGCTGGCGCGACCGATGTTCAGCCTGTCGGTCGCCACATCGGTCATATCCTTCACCGCTCAGATGATGGCGTTCGTGGCCTTGCCCTTCTTTCTCCAGGGAGCGTTGGGGCTTACGGCGGTCGAGACCGGCTTGCTTATGACGCCTTGGCCACTGGCGACCATGATTGCAGCGCCGCTGGCCGGCCATCTGTCTGATCGCTATTCCGCAGGCGTGCTGGGCGCCATCGGCCTGAGCCTGTTTGCTTGCGGCCTGATGGCGCTCAGTTTTCTCAATGCCGATTCGAGCCATTTCGACATCATCTGGCGCATGGCCCTTTGCGGCGCGGGCTTCGGATTTTTCCAGTCGCCCAACAATCGCGCCATGCTGTCGGAGGCCCCGAAAGATCGCGCCGGCGCAGCGGGTGGCACCCTGGGCATGGCGCGGGTCGTCGGGCAATCCCTGGGCGCCGTGGTGGTGGCTTTCCTGCTGTCGGCCGCGCCGATCAACGGCGTCGGTCACGGGTTCCAGATCGCGGCCGTCACGGCCCTGTTTGGCGCGGTGATGAGCGGATCGCGGGTCCACCGACGTCCAGCCGAGCCGGACAAGGAGGTCGAGGCGGTCTAGCGCCGAGGCAATTCCGCGACACCGCGATTCGCCAGTTGGTCGGCGCGTTCGTTCAGTTCATGGCCGGCATGACCCTTCACCCATCGCCATTTCACGTCGTGCCGCAGACGCGCCGCGTCCAGCCGCTGCCATAGATCGGCGTTCTTCACCGGCTTCTTGTCGGCGGTCAGCCAGCCACGCGCCTTCCAACCACGCATCCATTCGGTGATTCCCTGCATCACGTACTTGCTGTCGGTATGCAGTTCGACCTTGCAGGGCCGTTTCAGGGCTTCCAGCGCCATGATCGCGGCCATCAGCTCCATGCGGTTGTTGGTCGTGTTGGCCTCGCCGCCCCACAGTTCCTTTTCGTGACCGCTGCCGGCCTGAAGCACGGCGCCCCAGCCTCCGGGCCCCGGATTGCCCTTGCAGGCGCCGTCGGTGTGGATGATGACGTGATCGGAGGGACTCATGGTCGCGCAGACCTACAGCCTCCCTTGGCGCGGGGCCATCACTGCGCCTATATGCGGGTCGAATAAGAGTGGATGGGATCGGATGACCGATCCCCGCGAGGAGATTAGCCATGGGCTCCATGAGCATCTGGCACTGGGCCATCGTCATCGTCGTCATCGCGCTGCTGTTCGGCGGCCGGGGCAAGCTGTCGGGCATCATGGGCGACGCCGCCAAGGGCATCCGCGCCTTCAAGGACGGCCTGAAGGACGAAGACAAGAAGGACGGCCCGCACGAGGGCGTCAGTTCGCTGCCGCGCACCGAGGCGGAAAAGGAAGAGCTGAAGCGCTAGTTGTCGTCTGTAAGGGCTGACGCATGGGCGGGCTCGGCCCCGGTATCGGGGGTTTCGAATTAGTGGTGATCGGTCTGGTGGCCCTGCTTGTCGTGGGGCCAAAGGACCTGCCTGTCCTGATGCGTCGCGTCGGTCAGATGGTGGCCAAGGCGCGCGCCATGGCCAACGAATTCCGATCAAGTTTCGACGAGATGGCGCGTCAGTCCGAACTGGACGACCTACGCAAGGAGGTCGAGGCGCTGCGGACGGGGCAGGGGGCTATGTATCCTCTGGGCGCCGAGGCGGACGCCGCCTTCAAGGACATAAACGCCGGATTGACCGGGCCGACTGCGGCGGCTGCCCCGCCTGCACCGGAGCCGGAGGCGCCAGTCATGACGCCTGCGGTCGACGAATGGCCGGACACGCCGGCGCCTGTTGAGCCCGTCACGGCGACGAAACCTAAACGAACAGCCCCCAAGGCAAAGACGGGGACGGCTGTCGCCGGATCTGCGACGGCCAAAACTCGCTCAGCCGCCAAACCCAAGGCCGCCGCGCCTGCGGCCAAGACCAAGCCTGTAACCGCCAAGTCCAAGACCTCGCGCAAGAAAGCCGCTGACCTGTGACGCCTTCCGATCGTGACGAGGCCGAGATCGAGGCGTCGCGCGCGCCTCTGATGGATCACCTGATCGAGCTGCGCGGGCGGCTGCTCATCTGTGTGGTGGCTTTCTTCCTGGCCTTCATCCTTTGCTTCGCCTTCGCCAATCAGATTCAGATTGCGCTGATCAAGCCGTATCAGGCCGCCGTGGCGATCCATGCCGCAGCTTTGGCGACCGGCGGCCACGCCAATCCCATCGAACTGATCGCGGTGATGACGGGAATCAGACCCTATCCGCCAGGCAGCGCCGCCGTTGTCCAGCTGATTGCCACGGCGCCGCTGGAACAGCTCTTCACCAAGATGAAGATTGCGGCTTTTGGCGCGGCGGTCCTGACCTTCCCAGTCATGGCGTGGCAGATGTACCGGTTCGTGGCGCCGGGTCTCTATCGCAACGAGCGCGGGGCGTTTCTGCCGTTTCTCATCGCCGCGCCTGTGATGTTCTGCCTGGGCGGGGCGCTGGTCTATTATGTAATGCTGCCGTTCGTGATGCTGTTCTCGCTGAGCCAGCAGGTCGCCACCGACGGCATTTCGGTGGCGCAAACCACGAAGATTTCCGACTACCTCAGCCTGGTGACCTCGCTGCTGCTCGCCTTCGGTCTTTGCTTCCAGCTTCCTGTGGTGACGACGCTGCTGGGCCTCGCCGGTCTGATCAGTTCCAAGGTCATGGCGGCCGGTCGGCGCTACGCCATCGTCGCTGTCGTCGTGGTCGCAGCCGTGGTCACGCCGCCCGATCCGATCAGCCAACTGATGCTGGCTGTGCCGCTGGTCATTCTCTACGAGATTTCTATCTGGTGCGTGCGACTGATCGAGCTGCGCCGCAAGAAGGCGGACGATCTGGAAGCCGAGATCGCTTAACGCCACGATGGCTTGTCGATCGCTGCTCGAAGCAGTCAGGCCATGCAAAAAGGGCCGGGGAGCGATCCCCGGCCCTTTGTCTTGACTGCGATCAGGTGATCAGCAGCTGTAGTACATGTCGAACTCGACAGGGTGCGGATGCAGTTGCAGACGCATCACCTCTTCCATCTTCAGTTCGATGTAGCTGTCGATGAAGTCGTCATCCATGACGCCGCCCTTCTTGAGGAAGGCGCGGTCCTTGTCGAGGTTCTCGAGCGCTTCACGCAGCGAGCCGCAGACCTCGGGGATCGAGCCGCGCTCTTCCGGCGGCAGGTCGTAGAGGTTCTTGTCGGCGGGCGCGCCCGGATCGATGCGGTTCTCGATCCCGTCCAGACCGGCCATCAGCAGGGCCACGAAGGTCAGATAAGGATTGCCCATAGGGTCGGGGAAGCGGGCTTCCAGACGCTTGGCCTTGGGCGAGGAGACGTGCGGGATGCGGATCGAGGCCGAACGGTTGCGGGCCGAATAGGCCAGCTTCACCGGGGCTTCATAGCCGGGGACCAGACGCTTGTAGCTGTTGGTGGTCGAGTTGGCGAAGGCGTTGATGGCCTTGGCGTGTTTGATGATGCCGCCGATGTACCACAGACATTCCTGCGACAGACCAGCGTACTTGTCGCCGGCGAACTGGGGCTTGCCGTCCTTCCAGATCGACATGTGAACGTGCATGCCCGAACCGTTGTCCGCAAACATCGGCTTGGCCATAAAGGTCGCCGACTTGCCGTATGCGTGGGCCACATTGTGGATCACGTACTTATAGAGTTGCAGGCGGTCGGCCATGGTCAGCAGGTCCGAGAACTTCAGGCCCAGTTCGTGCTGAGCCGGAGCCACCTCGTGGTGGTGCTTCTCGGGCTGAAGGCCCAGATCGCGCATGACGCCCAGCATTTCGCCGCGCAGGTCCTGTCCGGAATCGACCGGATTGACGGGGAAATAGCCGCCCTTGGGCCCAGGGCGATGGCCCATATTGCCTTCGGAATATTCAGCACCGGTGTTGGCGGGCAACTCGGTCGAATCGTAGCTGTAGCCGGTATCGTGCGGCTGGGTGGACCAACGCACGTCGTCGAAGATGAAGAACTCGGCTTCCGGTCCGAAGAAGACCTGGTCGCCCACGCCCGATGACTGGACGTAGGACAGCGCCTTCTTGGCCATCGAGCGGCTATCGCGGTTGTAAGGCTCGCCGGTGTCCGGGTTCAGCACGTCGCAGAACAGGAACATCGTCTTCTGCTGATAGAAGGGATCGATATAGGCGGTGGTCAGGTCCGGCTTCAGCAGCATGTCGGACTCGTTGATGGCCTTCCAGCCGGCGATCGACGAGCCGTCGAACATCGTGCCTTCGTTCAGGAAGTCCTCGTCGACCAAATCGACGTCGAAGGTGACGTGCTGCAGACGGCCGCGCGTGTCGGTGAAGCGGACGTCCACATATTGGACCTCCTCATCCTTGATCTCTTTGAGGATCTTGCTGGCGCTCATTCTCGGAAAGTCCTGTTCTTGTCGTTTGGGGAGGAGACCGGACAGCGACCCGAGGGCCGAAGGCCGGGGAGGGTAGTCAGGTCAGACGGCTTGGGCTCCGGTTTCGCCGGTGCGGATGCGGATCACCTCGGCGACATCGGACACGAAGATCTTGCCGTCGCCGATCTTGCCTGTGCGAGCCGAGGTTTGAATGGCCTCGACAACCGCGGGCGCAAGGTCGTCGGCGACGACCACCTCGATCTTGATCTTGGGCAGGAAGTCGATGACGTATTCCGCGCCTCGATACAGTTCGGAATGACCTTTCTGGCGACCATATCCCTTGGCCTCCAGCACAGTCATGCCTTGCACGCCCACGTCCTGGAGCGCCTCTTTGACGTCATCCAGCTTGAAGGGCTTGATGATGGCTTCGATTTTCTTCATGGCGACCCCGGAGCGGCGCACGGAATGCAGCGGCGCTCGGGCGCGAATGGGACACAGCAGGGCCGCTCAAAGCAAGCGATTTTCGCAGGCTGGCGAAGGATAATCGGAACGCGGATGATAGAAACCAACGACCCGGCGATCTGGCGCAATTTTCTGCCTTGGCCGAGCGCAGAAACGCACAAGCATACGCGCGGACGCTTGGCGGTCGTTTCAGGAAAGGCGCATCACACCGGCGCTGCGCGACTTGCAGCTCATGCGGGTCTCAGGATGGGCGCTGGAGTCGTGCGAATCCTCTGTCCGCCAGATGCGGCGTCGGTGATCGCGCCGGCTGTGCAAGCGGTGATGTTGAAGCCTTTTTCTTCACCCGAAAACTTAAGTCGGGAAGCCACCGGCAGTGACGCCATCGTGATCGGACCTGCCGCAGGGCTGGACGACGCGACGATCGCAAACATTCAGGCGCTTGGCTCGACCGGCGCCGTTTTGGTGATCGACGCGGATGGTCTGTCGGTCTTCAAAGGTCGGACTGCGGAACTATTCGCGGTGTTGGATCGTGACGATATCCTGACGCCGCATGAAGGTGAGTTTGAGCGACTTTTCCCAGGCCTGCTCGCCCAAGGTCGTGAAACGGCCGTTCAAGACGCGGCGCGAGAGGCACAAGCCACGATCGTCTTGAAGGGCGCCCAGACGCTGATCGCATCGCCTGATGGTCGCATCCGCCGAAATGAAAACGGCTCGCCGTGGCTGGCGACGGCCGGAACCGGCGACGTCCTGGCCGGCATGATCGGCGGATTGGCCGCCCAGCGCATGGACAGCTTCGATGCCGCTTGCGCCGCTGTTTGGCTTCATTCCGATGCTGCAGAGCGTTTTGGCCCGGGGCTGACATCGGATGATCTGTACGATGTCCTGCCGAAGTCGTTGTTCGAGCAGTGGATGGCTTCCGCCACCTAGCGCGTCCCACCGCCGGCTAATCACTATATTTCCGAGATCGCACAGGTTCGGAAACTGTTGCGGCCATAAATAGCGGAATTAACACCAAAAATAATAACAATGTAGAGCAATGACCGTTGCGCTCGCCCACAGCGCTTCTGTTGCAAATCCGAAAGTTTTCTGGCGGCTATGGAGGCGCTACGGGCACGAAAAGAGTGGGCATGGATAGGTTGTGGATAAATGCAGAAGAGAAGACGGATGTCCGGTTCTGACTCAAAGCTGATGTAGATAAGGTCCGCTTTTTTGAGAGGCGGCGATTGGTGTCGGGTGGTCAGGTCTGGCCCTCCACGGCGGTTGGCCAGATTGAATCTTGAAGGGCTGTCCAGGATGTTTTCTAGGCTGGATTCTTCAATGGCGCTCGAGAGGCGACGGCAGCCGGGTTGATCACGCAGATGGCCGTGAGCGGCTGTCCCGTATTGTCGCGAGCACGAATGCAGGGTCAGCCCATCGCGCCCTGAGTATGGTCGCCCTGCCGATCGGTGGGAGGATCATCGATTTCAAGCCGCATAGATGCGGAACTCATGGTCTTCTGCTGACGAAAGTGTCTCTAATGTCAAAGAAGACAGAGAAGCTGCGTGTATGCCGTCAATAGGACAACGAAAGTTGGCGTGCACAGTGTAGCGCCCAGCATCATGGTCGACGATGCTTCGAACAATCAGAGCCCAATGACCTACAACTCTAAGCCGGGTACGCAACGGGCGCCGCAGCGATCACTGCGCGCGGGGCGGGCCAAGTCACCGATCGTCATCGACTGCGAATGTGATGCGGGCGTTGACGCGATATCGGTCGATCAACCCGTCCACGACTGTCGCTTGAAAGTTGTCGATATTGATCGAGCGAATGTGGCGAAGTGTGATGGCCGCATCTTCCACCGCCATTTGGGCGGCGGCCTCCCAACTGTCGCGAGACTCTGAGAGGACTTCGATAACTTTGAGGATCGCCATAGGCTTTGTCTCCTTTGAAGCGCTTCATCGCAGACGAAGCGGTTCCAAGATTTGACCAGGGTCAAGTTGACGGAAACTCGCGCGATGTCCGCAGGCGGGGCCAAACCCATGCACGCCGCGACAGGCCCCCGAACATCCGTCCGACGCGTCTTGATGATCCTGGGTTGGCGATGACGACGACCCCATAGCCAATCGGGTCGTCCGGAGCATGATCGGGGGGGGCGGGTCGTCGGTGATCGCTCGCGGGGGGGGTGATTTTGATCATGATCAATTTGCGCGGCGGCCCATTGGAGCAGTTTACCCACGCCAATGGAGGGTGCGCGGTGCGTCGATTTCTTCTTGCAGGTCTCGGCCTTTCGCTCGTCGTGGCAGGGTGCAAGCCGCCGCCGATCCCGCCTAATCAATCGCTCACCAGCGCCGCCCTCGACTACGACGCTGCCCTGCGCGGTCAGAGCTTTGTCGAGGGCAGTTGCGCCAGTTGTCACGCCGTCGGCCCCACGGGGGCCAGCCCTTTCGCCGACGCCACGCCATTTCGCGATATCGTCACACGCTATCCGCTGTCGGACCTCGAAGAAGGCTTCGCTGAAGGACTGGTGACAGCCCATCCCGCCATGCCTGATTACGTCTTTAGGGCCTCTGAGATCGATGATCTCATCGCCTATCTCCAAGCTTTAAAGGACATGGAGGCTCGCCCATGACCTGTCGCAGCGGCGCTTTCACCTGTGGCAGGTCGCCTTCAACAATGCGGACTGCGCTTGATTTCGGCGTTGATAAAACACACGCCGAAGCGATGGGCTCATGACCGACCTCAAGCGCATTGTCGTCTTAGCCAGTGGCGAAGCCGGAGATTCCGAGGCGCTCAACGCCGCCGCCGCAATCGCAGCTCTACACCGTGCGGTCGTTGAGATCTTTTCGATCCATCAAGATGCGGCGGGTGATCTTATCAGCTTGGGCCTGCTTCTGGGCGCCCACAGATCGGCGGAGACTTTGAACGCCATCGCTGCGGCGGAGAAGGAGAGTCGGGATCGGATCGCTGAGGCTGCGATCCGGTGCGCAGAGGCCCACGATCTGCCTTATGGCCCCGGGCCAGACAGCCCTCGGCTTGTTCTGTTCGACCATGCGTTTCGCCCGCCGACAATAGAGGACCGGACACTGGTCCTGGCCGATCTGACAGTGATCGGGCAGGGCTATCTCTCCAAGGCGGGGCGGCTGAGCGCAGTCCTCGGCCAGGTGCTTCTGACCCAGCGGGCTCCTCTTCTGATCGCCCGGGGAAACGGCGAGCGAGTGGCTCGGTGTGCAGCCATCGCCTGGGACGGGAGCCGGGAGGCGGGTCGCGCGGTCCGAATGGCTCTGGCGCTTCTGAAAGAGGCTTCAAGTGTCGCCATACTGCAGTACCGGCCGGGATCAGCGGCCGGAGCGCCGATCCCTGATCCTGTGCGATTGAGCGCCTATCTGGAACTCCATGGCGTCCTCGACGCGACGTATGAGGCCGTTGACGGCGAGGCGGAAGGTGAAGCCTTGGTGGGCGCTGCGCATCGTCTCAACATCGACATTCTCGTTGCGGGGGCCTGGGGGCATACGCGGGTACAAGAGACCTTATTCGGCGGCGCGACCCAGTCGCTGCTGATGGATAGAGAAGGCCCTAGTCTTCTGCTGGCGCACTGAGATGAGTATGCGAAATCTCATGGTGGCGCTCGACGACGAGGGTTTGGTGGAAAGCCTCATTCCCGCCGTTGTCAAGATGGCGCAGGACCTGGGTCTCGGGAGCATCGCCTTTGTCGCTGGAGGGCAGGTCGCGCTGCCGGCGTCGGCGTCCGCGATTGGTCTACCGTTCGGTCTGATGGCAGCGAATGAAAACGAAGTCAGGCGGCGGCTGACACTGTTGGCCGCGCAGTCGAAAATGGCGGCCAATCGGCTGCGTTCGACGTGGCGCAGTGATACAGTCGACGATCCAACGCGTTTCGTGTTGTTGCAGGTGGATCGCGCGGATCTCTTGGTCGCGCCTCAGCCGAGGCGGCCGGCTCCGGGGTTCGGCGCAATCGATCTCGCACGATTGATTCTGCGCGCGGGTCGCCCCGTACTCGTCGCGCCGCGCGCTCAGGCTGCGCTGCCTATGACTCGGATTTTGGTGGCGTGGAACGATACGCGCGAAGCCCGGCTGGCCGTCGCCAGCGCAATGCCCCTGCTGCTTCAGGCGAAGCGCGTACTGATCGTGGGGGTCGGCGCGGACAGTCAATCCGAGCGCCTGCAGCAGGTCGCCGACTACTGCGGCCTTCATGGGGTCTATGCTCAAACCAAGGTCGAGAATGACGTTCGGACCGGTGACGAAGGCCAAGCCTTGCTGGACGCGGCGGATGACGACGCAAGCACGCTGATCGTTAGCGGCGCTTATGGTCATAGCCGGTTGCGCGAGCTGGTCCTGGGCGGCGTCACTCGCGATCTCCTGCAACAAGAGACGAGACCCTGTCTCTTTTCGCACTGAATGCGACAGCAGGCGAGTCCGGCATATCCGGACGGGCGATCGGCGCATCGATGGGCGCGCTCATGTAATCCCGCACGATTGGGGACGCATCGACCCGGTGCGCAAGCTGGATCTGGAAGACTGTGTGGCCGAACCTTCGGAAGGCGGACTCGCTGATCGCCAAGTAGAACTCCCAAGCCCGACAAAAGCGTTCGCCGTACTGGCTTTTGGTTTCGGGGCGCGACGCTTCGAAGCGGGCACGCCAGGCTTTGAGGGTCTCGGCGTAGTGCAACCGGAGCACTTCCACATCGGTCACGATAAGGCCTGCAGTTTCGGCTGCCGCCACGACCTCGGAAAGGGCCGGGATGTATCCCCCTGGGAAGATGCGCCGCGCAATCCACGGCTGGGTCGTCCCCGGACCCTCGGCGCGACCGATAGTGTGAACGACGGCGACGCCGTCGGGCTTCAGGAGGGTCGCAAGCTTGCGGAAATAGGCGCTGAAATGGGATCGCCCCACGTGTTCAAACATTCCGACCGAAACGATGCGGTCATAGACGCCGTCTAAGTCGCGGTAATCGACAAGGTCGATTGCAAGACGATCCGTCAGACCGTATTGCGCCGCTCTTGCCTTTCCGACGCCCGCCTGTTCGGCCGATAGGGTGGCGCCGCGGACGTGAACGCCATGATCGCGCGCCAACCTCAAGGACAGACCGCCCCAACCGCACCCGATATCCAACACCCGGTGGTGCGGCTGAAGCAGCAGCTTTGCAGCCAGACGTTCGATCTTGGCGTTTTGAGCAGCCTCCAGCGACGCTTCAGGATCGGCGAAAAAGGCGCAGGAGTACTGAAGATCCGGATCGAGAAAGCGGCTGTAGAATTCCACAGGCAGATCGTAGTGGTGAGCCACATTACGTCGGCTCGCGGGGCGTGCATTGTGACCAGACCGAAGGTCGCGCCAGACGCGCGCGAGCGCAGACGGGCGGCGCCGTCGTCGCGTCTCGGCATTGCGGCCGAAGAGGTCGGCGAGGTCCTCCAGACCGCCCTGTTCGAGCTGCAGAGCGCCTGCCACATAGGCGTCGCCGACCGCCATCGCGGGGTTTAGCGCAAGGCGAAGCATCCAGTTGTGATGCGTGATCCGCACCCGCAGAGGCGGACCCTGGCCGTCTCCGAGATGATGGCAACGACCGCCCGGCAGCTCGAGGTCCAGGCGCCCTATGCGGATGGCTCGCGATGCGGAGCGATGCAAAAGCCAGGCTGCGAAAACCATGGTTGGTCGGGCCAAACCGGCCAGGCCACCCCCCGAACCCGGGGGGCGGATGGATAAGAAAGTGGTCTGGCTCATTGATCGTGCTCCCGAGCTGGAGCCTTTGAACTAGCGCCGTCTCGCTACACCCCAATTGACTGCGATCAATCGGCGGACGGCCCGTCTTCTTCCTTGCTTATGGCCCACGAAGCTTTGCGGATGCTCGCCGTTTCTCGCCCGATCGAGGAGCCAGGCGGCGTATCATCCGTCCCTTGAGAAGTCGGCGGCGGCGGCGTGTCGTCCGCATGCGAGGTCCCACAGCCAGCAGGCGGAGACTGAAGGCGAGCCCGCCGAGGGCCAGCAGTATGCCTAAGGCTTCGCAAAGGATGTCCGCAAGTTCTCCCGGCATGATGCGCTCCGATCGTGACCAGATTGGCGCTTGGGCTCGGGTCTGGCTTTGACGCGGGTCAAGCCCCGGTTGAGCGGTTGCTTTAGGAATCTGCGCGAGGCCCCGGGCCGTATATCCCTCACTGTCATTCGCCTGTTGATGGGACGGGCTTCCGGGGCCGATCAACGGCCGGACGGCGTGCGATGATGGGCGACATCAGCGTCCTTGGTAGGCGACTGGATAGTGCGGCCCTGAGGGTTGAGGCGCGCAACTCCGCCTCGCCGACGCCGCTGATTTGACCGTGATCAAACCACAGCCCGATGAATAGCGCAGGGTTCTGGCGGATCGGTCCGTGTCGGACCGACGTCCGCCTCCAGAGGATCAACATCATGGAAAACACAGCCCTCCAATCCCGCGTTGAGGCCGAGCTTCAGTGGGAACCCAGCATTGACGCGAGTGAGATCGGCGTTGCCGTCGCCAACGGCGTCGTAACGTTGAGCGGCGCGGTGAGAACTTATGCCGAGAAGACCGCTGCGGAACGGTCCGCCCTCCGGATCAACGGGGTCCGCGGGGTCGCCCAGGAGATTGAGGTTCGGCCATTCGGCGACATCGGCGTCAAAGACGACGAGATCGCCAAACGCGCCCTGAGGGTCATGCAATGGAATACGGCGATTCCTCGTGACGCCATTCAGGTGAAGGTCGAGGATGGGCGCGTCACCCTGTCCGGCGAGGTCGACTGGAATTTCGAGCGCGAGACGGCTGAGCGTGTCGTTCAAGGGCTTTACGGCGTTCGGGCGGTCGCCAACCAGATCAAGGTCAAGCCCAAGGTCCAGGCAGACAATGTGCACAGGCGGATCGAGGACGCGCTGGAGCGGCAATCGCGTGTCGACGCCGGCAAGATCCGGGTCTTTGTAGACGGCCACAAGGTCAGGTTGGAGGGAAAGGTCGCGGCCTGGTCCGATCGCTCGACGATCGAACATGCGGCGTGGTCGGCGCCTGGCGTGACGATGGTGGAGGATCGGGTCACGATCGCCGGTTGAGCGCTGTGAAGGGCCGCGATGATCACGGGATTTGAACACTCATGAGTTTCGCCATCATCACTGCGCATCCGCGAAGACGCAGTTTCACCCATAGCGTCGCCCAAGTGATCGCTGACGGGGCGCGCTCCAAAGGCGCGCAGGCCGTCATA
Source organism: Brevundimonas sp. Leaf280 (assembly GCF_001422455.1). NCBI lineage: Bacteria > Pseudomonadati > Pseudomonadota > Alphaproteobacteria > Caulobacterales > Caulobacteraceae > Brevundimonas > Brevundimonas sp. Leaf280. Next base: position 234,620 of record NZ_LMNC01000002.1, read on the forward strand.
CGCGACCTGTATCGGATGCGCTTCGACCCCCGCCTTCACGCCGGAGAACTCCCTGACCACCATGGTTTTCAGGTCCGTCCGGACGTCGTCGCTGAACGCGCCGCGCTTTCTGACGTGAAAGTGTTCGTCCTTGTCTATCCGCTATGGTTCAATGCACCGCCCGCCATCTTGAAAGGGTATGTGGATCGCGTGTTCGGCATGGGATTCGGCTATTCGCCCATCCGTCAAGGCGGCAACCAACCGCTCCTGACGGGTAAGAAGCTTCTCAGCCTCACCAGTTCCGGCGCCCCTCAAGCTTGGATCGAGCGTTCCGGCGCCTGGGTCGCGATGCGTCGTCATTTTGACGATCACCTGGCTGCTGTGACGGGCCTTGAACAAATCGGTCACCACAATATCGGCGGCATCCATCCGGATATGGAACGCGAGAAGATCAAGACCTTGCTTGAGGAGCTGCGAACGCACGGCGAACGCCTCGCAGCCGCATACGGCTGAACACATCCGGGGCGCCGAAACGATGCCGCCGATCGCCCTATCAGAACCCGGCTGCGACGGCGAAGCGCATAAGCTCCGCCATGGTATGGACGCCGGCCTTCGCCATCAGCTTGGCCCTGTAAACTTCCACTGTGCGCGGACTGATGCCGAGCTCCAGCGCTGTCGTCTTGTTGGACTTTCCAGCGGCGATCCCATGCAGCACGTCTCGCTCCCTGCCCGACAGGCTCGCGATCCGTTCCTGTCCAGCTCTCGCCGTATCGGTCACGCCGGGCGCGAGCGCCAGCGCCAGGGCTTCAAAGAGACGCGTCTTGTCGAAGGGTTTCTCGAGAACGTCCAAGGCGCCCGCGCGTAGCGCTTGGACAGCCAGCGGCACGTCGGCGTGCGCCGTCATTATGATCACCGGTGGAGCAGGTCGCTGGTCTGACATGAGCCGCATCAGCTCGAGGCCATCGATTCCCGGCATGCGAACGTCCGTAAGCACGCAACTGCCCGAGCAGACCCAGGGACTGTCGAGGAAGGCCTCGCCGGACATATGCAGCTGAGCATCATATCCTTGGGTTTCCAGCAGAAAGGCGAGCGACGCGCGCAATGCGGCATCATCGTCGACGATATGGACAGTCAGTTTAGGCGGCATGATCACCCTCAGGGATGAAGGGAAGGGTGAAACAGAACATCGCGCCGCCGTGAGCACGATTGCGGGCCGTGAGACGTCCGCCATGCGCTTCTATGATGGTGCGGCAGATCGACAGGCCGAGCCCCAGGCCCTCGCCGCCGCCCGAAACGAAGGGTTCAAACAGGTGTCCGACCGTGGCGGCCGGCAAACCGCTCCCGCGGTCGGCGACCGTGATCGCCACATGCCGGCGCTTCAGGTCTTGACGACTGCGGATCGTGAGCATCGGTATTGGGGGGGCTGGCATGGCGTCGAGCGCATTGCGCACCAGATTGACTATGACTTGCTGGATCTGGATCGGGTCGACCAAAACCTTCGGAAGGTCGGCCTCGAGATCGAGTTTAAGCCGGAGTTGATGTTCGCTGACGCCCATCAGAGCTAAAGTCAAAGCCTCCTGAACGAGCACCTCTGTGGCGATCAGCGTTCTCGGCGCCTGCTCCTTGTCTACAAAGGCGCGCAGATGGCGAATGATCTCGCCTGCGCGAAGCGCCTGGTCGGCGGCGGCGTCGAGGGCTGTCTTCAATCGGCGAAGGTCTGGATCGCCGCTTTCGACCAGGGCCGAGGCCCCTTGCATATAGTTGGCGACGGCGGTCAGGGGCTGATTGATCTCATGCGCCAAGGTCGACGCCATTTCGCCCATGGCGGTGATACGGCCCGCATGGGCGAGCTGCGCCTGAAGGCTCTGCGTTTTCGTCTCTTGGGTCCGACGCTCCGTCAGGTCGCGCATAAATCCAGTGAAGTAGCGTCCCGCATCACCGCCTGTCGCGCCGACTGACAGTTCGAGCGGAAAGACCGATCCGTCTTTTCTCAAGCCTGTTACGACGCGGCCAACGCCAATAATCCGGTGTTCGCCAGTCGTTCGAAACGCGTTGAGGTATCCGTCATGTTTAGAACGGTCGGGTTCCGGCATCAGCAGGGTTATGTTTCGTCCGACAACCTCTTCGGCGGACCACCCGAAGGTGCGAATGGCGGCCGCGCTGAACGAGATGATGACCCCCCGTTCATCGATCACGACCATCGCGTCGGGAACGGTTCTCAGGATGGATTCCAAATGAAGTCTGCGGTTTGCGGCTTCGCGCGCTTGGCGTCGTAAATGCCCCCCCGCAAAGGCGATCAGCAGACTCAATAGAATGAAAGTCGCCAGATCAATGCGATTGGCGGGGTCATCTATGACGCGTCCGTCGAGCGCCAAGGCCCCAAGGCCGATGCAAAGTCCAGCCGCGAGAAGCGCGGGATAGCGTCCGCCCAAGGTGGCCGAAACGAGAACCACAGGGACATAAAACAAGAGAAACGTCCGGCTGCCGAAGTAGGGCGTTACCGTCTCTCTTAAGCCGACCGCACAGACCGCGCCGATGAGCGCGATGACATAGCCGGGGCGCGCGGCATAATCCGGGGGCGGGGGTCTCGGCGAGCGCACGTTGGAGCCTGTGGCGTCGAAGCTGCTGAGCAATCAAGCACCATAGCACGCCTCGCCCCTCAATCCCAAGCTGTATACCGGGGTTATCGGGAACGGCGATCGCCCCTAAGGCGCCCGTGCCTTTCAGTGGGCTGCGGCCGACGCGGCGCTTAAGAGGCGGCCAGGCGGTTGAGGGCGGCGCCGCGCACGATCTGGAAGTCCCTGCAGGAGACGAACACCACAAGGCCCTGGATTTGAAACTGACCCAACACACGGGACACGGTCTCGATGGCGAGGCCTAGATAGTCGGCCATGTCCTGGCGACTCATCGGAAGACTGGCGACGTCCGACCCGTCGCGACGCGCCATATCAACCAGAAAGCTCGCGACCTTGTCGCTGGCCGACCGTCGTCCGAGCAGCGACAGGTGGTGTTGCGTCCGGCTAAGCTCTGCAATGGCTGCGCAATAGTCTGTGCGATCGGAGCGTTCCTCAGCCGGAGCCTTCTGACGACACACGACAACCTCGGTCGCACACATAGCCTCCGCGGAGTAGGCGTGACCTTCCTCGCCGTCGAGGCCGAACAGATCGCCGGGGTAGTAAAAGCCGCCGATTTGTCTTCGGCCGTCGATCGAATGACGGACCGTACGGACGGCGCCGCAAACGATCCTGTAAAGGGAATGCGGAGCGTCTCCTTCAACATAGATGGGCTCTCCAGGCGAATAGGTGAGAGTAAACACGCCACGATCTCTCAAACGCACCGGCACGGCCGGCGCGCGGGGGATCGCGGGAGAGGTGGGCGATAAGGTTTGAACCTGCATGATGGCCTCGTTCCGAAGACGTAAGACCGTTATGCCCATGCTGCGGGCCCGGGGGTAATCGGCGCGAACGCCTAGGGGAGTCTACATAAGGACTCCCGATTCAATGCGCCGTCAGGACGCAGATGTGGCTGTCCGACATAAGCGATCGCGTCACCCCTCCCAGAACCCATTCCGTCAATCGCGTATGGCCATAGGCACCCGCCACGATCAGGCCGGCGCCCATTGGGGCGGCGTAGTCCAGCAGGCGCTGCGCGGCCGGGACCTGGTTCTTGACGATGGTCGACAGGGTCGCCCGAACGCTGTGGCGCGACAGCCAGGCGATCACGGCTTCGCGTCCGATTTCAGACGCGGCGACATCCGCCTTCTCGCAAACGGAGACCACCTGCACCTCGCTTGCCTTCTTGAGCAGCGGAAGGGCCGCCGCCGCCGCAAGGCGGCTTTCCCGGCTGTCCTTCCAGGCCACGATGGCGGGGCGATCAAGCGGGGATTGGAAGGGCGTCTTGGGGACGACTAAAACCGGGCGCCCGCAGCCAGTCACGACATCGACTGCGCGAGGCGCGCGTGAGGGGGCGCCGACGCCATGAGCGGCGACCAGAACCAAGTCCGCCGCCTTCGCCGCCGTGTTGATGACAGTCGCAGGGTTGTCGATCGCCTGGAGCCAAATCGATTGCGGCGCGCGCCTGCCCACGATTTCGGAGAACCGAGCCTTGCTTGTGCGAATGTCAGTTTCCGCCATCTCGCGATAAAGCTGCTGCAACTGTCCCGACATGGCGTTCACGCCATAAGGATCGATCGGCAGAGACACGAGTGCGCTCGCGCCAATGCCTAGGATGTGGGCGTCGAAGGCTGACGCCAGGTCGCACGCCAGGTTCCGGCGAGCGTCCCGACCGGGATCGCCGCTGGCGCTGACCAGAAGACTTTTGATTGCCATGACGGTGCTCCAGACCAGATCCAATGACATCCAGCGGCGCGTCAGCGCCTTGACGACGGTCAAGGATCGAGACGCACGTCCGACCTAGGGTCCGGGCTTCGCGGAGACGTCAGTCATGCGACCCTCGCAACTCTGACGGTTTGCTTCCGCTGACAAGGCGCGATCATGATCGACAATTCGAATCCTTCGACGGCGCCGCATCCGGGCGAAAGCGAACTCCCGCTGCCGGGCCTGCACTCTTCCGCTACGGCCGCCATCCTGGATCTTCTCGACAGCCAACGCGAAATGACCTTGGCCGTGATCGGTCCCGATGGCTGGCCGCGCGCCACCACAGTGGGCTATCTCAATGCGGGTCTGAATCTCTATTTCATTACCGGCCGGGACAGCGGCAAGCTGGCCGCCATCACCCGAGACCCCCGTGTCGGCGTGGCCATTCGGCGGCATATGGGCGATCACGGCGATGCGGTGGGGCTGTCGATCACTGGACGCGCCGCAGAAATCTTCGACCCCCTTGAGATCGAGAATATCAACCAGGCTCTGTGGCGACGGTATCCCGAGCTGCATCTCTTTTGTCCGCAGCAGGATGCGGTCGCGATCGTCAAGGTGCGGCCCGTCACTATCGCATCGATCGCGGTCGTGGAGGGTCGCAGTCACACCCATGCCTTCGCGATCGGCCCCGCTCATGCGAACGCAGCATTTGGCCGCGGGCTTGAAAGCGTCGTAGATCCTTCGGCGACCTAAGAAATCGATCGTGCCCGCGGCCCCAGGTTTTACGGCCATGGCGAAGGGCATGCGATGCGTGAAAGGCATGCGTAACAGGACGCTATCGCGCGCATCACGTCGCCCGCGGGCTTGGTGGACGGATCACGGGCTGATGATGACTTTGAGCGCCTTGGTCTCAGCGGCGCGACCAAACGTTTCATACGCGCTCAAAATATCGTCCAGCGAGAAGTGGTGAGTGATGAGCGGCGACGGATCGATCTTTCCCGACCGGACTGTGTTCAGCAGCATCTGTGTGGAGACCGCGTCCACCAAACGGGTCGTGATGGCAATATTCTGAGACCAGAGACGTTCCAGGTGTAGCTGGACCGGCGTGCCGTGAACGCCGATATTGGCGATCACCCCGCCGCTCGCCACCAAGTCTTCGCAGAGCTCAAAGGTCGCCGGCGTTCCCACGGCCTCTATGGCGGTATCGACCCCGCAAGCGCCCGTGAGCGCCATAACCGCCTCCGCGGCCTTGCCGTCTCCGCTGTTGATAGTGCGGGTTGCGCCGAACTGGCGGGCCACTTCCAGACGATGATCGTCCAGATCGATCATGATGATCTCGGCGGGAGAATAGAGTTGGGCGGTGAGGAGGGCGGCCAAGCCGATCGGTCCTGACCCGACGATCGCCACAGTCGAGCCTGGAGAAACCTTCCCGTTGAGCACGCCACATTCGAATCCGGTCGGCAGTATGTCGCTGAGCATGACCATCGCCTCCTCATCCACGCCCGCCGGGATGGGATAGAGGCTGGTCTCGGCATGAGGAATGCGGACATAATCCGCCTGGGCGCCATCGATCGTATTGCCGAGGATCCAGCCGCCGGTCGCGCAGTGAGACCACAGGCCCCGGCGGCAGTCTTGGCACCTTCCGCAAGACGATATGCAGGAGATCAGGACCCGATCCCCGGCCTTGAAGGTGGTTACGGCGCTACCGACGTCTTCGATGACGCCGACGCCCTCGTGTCCCAAAACCCGGCCGGGCAGGCACGTCGCGACGTCCCCTTTCAGGATATGAAGGTCTGTGCCGCAGATCGTTGTTTTCGTGACCCTGACGATCGCGTCGCCGGGCGCCTCGATGTCGGGCCTGGGTCGGTCTTCCAACGCCATCTGTCGGGGGCCGCCATAAACGAGAGCTCTCATCATCTTGCGCCTGTCGCGCCGTGTTCGATCATCGACGCCGGCTTGATGCCGACGGCGATACTCTGCCCTCGTTCGCTCCACATGTTTTGACGGTTATCAAAATGACGGACCATAGCGTCGGAGCCCGGGCAAGCCTGGCGCCGGTAGCCTTCTGAGTTCGACGGAGGGGATGTTCCGGCCCGGGATTGAATTCGGGTCAGACCGGCATCCCAACAACGCGTCCCGCGCGCTCAGGAATTGAGCACGGTCAAGACGGCGATCATCGCCCTGTCGCAGGGTCGCCGCGGTTATCGGAGCGATTCCAATGCAAACATCCGCCGTTCGAACCGACCTGACCGGTGCTGGGCCGAGAGCGACGCCCAGTCAGTATCGTCCTACCTCGTCCGCTACCGCCAGGTTCCACGCCGGACCTATCTCGGCCGGACTGGGCGCGTTTCTGTCCAGTGGACGCCTGGTGTATCGCGGCACGGCGTGCTCTTTCGACATCGGGTTCCTCAAACCTTTCGGAATAAGCCCTCGGTCGATCCAGAGGGCTGCCGACGTCTATCCTCTCGGGTCGGCTGAAGCTTTTCCCGGGCGTCTCTGTCTCAGTCGGAATCGAGGCGCGCGGGGGAGGACCAACCGATTTGCGAAACAGCCAGCGAGTGAAGACCCAGATCCACACACGCGCGCAAGGCTTCCACCTAACGATCGCCGCTCAAGGGCTGGACCTGTCTTGGAATGCCGAACCGCAAGAGCGGTGATCTTCGCCGCGTCCGGCCAAGCTCTCGCCTGATCGACATGTCCATCATGATCGAAACAGAGCTTAAGTTGGACCTCGACGGCTTGAGCGTGTCGGACGCCAGAACCCTGCTGATGTCCCGTTACGGTTTGCCGCTCGACGAGCGCCGGCTCGTGTCGACCTACTTTGATACGGATGATCGACGACTTTGGCAGGCCGGCGTCACTCTACGAATCCGAGAGGACGGTTCGCGACGCCTGCAGACTCTGAAGGTCGAGCGTAGCGGGGGGAATGGGCTCTTCAAACGACCGGAGATAGAGCGCGAAGTTCACGACGACATCCCCTTACTGGATGCCTCGATGTTGACGCTTGGGGGCGGGCTCTTGGGGGCGGACATTGTCGGAGCCCCGCTTCGCGCCCAATTCACGACCGACATCAACCGCCAGCGCTGGCGGATCTTAGAAGGGAACGCTGAGCTCGAACTGGTGTTCGACCAGGGGGCGATTCTGGGCGGTGGTCTCCAGTCCGCCGTGAGGGAACTTGAGATTGAACTCAAATCAGGCTGCGTCGCCGGGCTGTTCGATCTGGCGAAGGCTCTTAGCCTGAGGCTCCCCGTTCGCGTTGGTTTTCAGAGCAAGGCTGAGCGGGGATACGATTTGACGAATCCGGTCTCTGCAGGGGCCGTGAAGGCCCAAGGACTGGCGATTACGGACGCGCTCACCGCAGCCGAAACGCTGCAGACGATGGGGCGCGCCTGCCTGCGCCATTACCGGCTCAACGAAGCGAACCTTCTCCAGAGGCCTGACGCCGAAACGCTGCATCAGTGCCGCGTAGCCCTGCGGCGCTTTAAATCTGGACTATCAGTCTTCAAGCCTCTGATCGACGACCCGGAGTCACACGCAATCATAAAGCGCCTGAAGGCGGCGATCCGATTGTTCGGCGAAGCCCGCAATCTCGACGTTTTGATCCAGGGGACTGAGGATTCGGATCTGGCGGCGCGGTTGGAAGCGCGCCGCAGACCTCTGTACGATGCTGTCCGGTCGCGCCTGATCGCCGAGACGTCGCGCGACCTCCTTCTGGATCTAATCATCTGGCTTGAGAACGGATACTGGTCGTGGAAACCCGATACGGCAGAGGCAAGGCGTCAGCCCATCAAACCCTTCGCCACCCTGCGCCTTCGTCATTGTCGACGCCGTCTGAAACGACGCGGCGCACATCTCAGCCATCTGGACGCGGCTGACCGCCACGCGGTCCGCATCTCCGCCAAGACATTGCGATATGCGACAGAAGTCTTCGCCCCTTTATTTGATAGCGCAGAAGCGCGAGGCGAGATCGGAGCGTCGCTGATGACATTGGAACGTCTTCAGACGGCGCTCGGCGAGTTGACGGATCGCGAAAGCGGCGTGGCCTTGCTCAAGCAGATCAATGAGCCGGGAGAGACGTCGTTTCCCGGTCGCCGCAAGACGACGAAGGCGGCTGTCCGCGCCTACAAGGCGGTTTTCGCGCAACGGCCCGCCTGGGCTTAGCAGCGAGTGCGTCGCTGTGCGATCGGGACCGGGCTCAGGGCTCGCGAATTCCGCCGCGGCCGGCTTCGATTTTTTCGTTGGGAATGAGCTCTTGGGGCGAGTGGGGACACCGCCTCCGATAGGGCCTAGTCAGTGGCGCTGCGGTTGCGCCGTGGGTCAAATGAACGCCCGAGCTCATCCGGGAGCTTTGATCGTGGCCTCGTTTCCGGGCGTCGGTTTGACCGTGGTCAAGGCCGATGGACCACGATTGGCGTCTAGCGCATTTCTCAAACGGAGCGCTGGCGATGAGTTATCGAAACCTACTTGTCTACGTTGATCGGTGTGGAAAGCGATGAGCGCGTATCCCTGGCCATCGATCTGGCCTGCCGTCTGGACGCGCGCCTTATCGGCCTGTCTGGAAGCGTGCCCGAGGCTGATCTCAGCGGCGCGGATGCAGGCGGCGCCATGGTCGGCGAAGCTCTGACCTTGCTGCGAGACTGCGCCTTTAGCGATGTGAAGGCGGCGCGGACGCGATTCAGCGAACTCACGAACTTCTGTGCGGACCGAACCGAATGGCGCGGCGAAGTGGGTTTCCCGGCCGATCTGATCGCTCGCGCGGCCCGGGCCGCCGACCTGGTCATCGTCGGGCGCAACCACGAGCGCTCTCCCTATCATAATCTGGATCCCGCCGACGCCTTGATGGCGATCGATCGGTCGGCCGGTGCTGGTGCTACCGCCCGGCCCACCTCCAGCACCGGACGGCGGCGTCGCCGTCGTGGCTTGGAAGGATACGGCTCAGGCCCAGCGCGCAGTGATCGCCGCCCTGCCGTTGTTAAAACGAGCGGACGCGGTTGAGGTCCTTTGCCTATGTTTGGAGGAGGGGAAGGCTGAAGCGAAAATTGGAGCTGCAGACGTGGTCGAGCATTTGCGACGACATGACGTCTCGGCGTCGGCCGAGGTCCGCGTCAGAGCGCTTCGATCCACCGCCACGCAAATCCTGGAGTTCGCTTTAGCGAAGTCGGCGCATCTCGTAGTGGCTGGAGGATACGGTCACGCGCGGCTTAGGGAATGGGCGCTCGGCGGCGTGACCCGCTCCCTTATGACCCATAGCCCTGTCTGCCTGTTGTTGACCCATTGATCCAAAAGGAACGGCGATGAGCCCGACGCTCGCGCACATCCGATTGACGCTCGCCCGTGAACCGGGCCACCCCGTCGGCGACCCCGAAACGGGGTACGATCTGATTGCGGTCGTTGATCATGACGGCCGGCTCGACGCCGCAGGATGCAAGGCTGCTGGAGAGCATTGTCGCATTCGACGTTTCGAAGGCGGCCAGACGGTCGCTTTCGGCCATCTGCGCCCTATCTCGAACCATCGATGGATACTGGATTTTGACCCCGGCGAAAAGGATGACCAAATCGGCTTCCGCTTCGACGACGCGTCCTTCCTTCCGGGCGCCTATGTCAGTTTGACCGGAGGGGCGGGCGAGCAGCACACCTATTGCGTGTCGATGTTCGGCCCAGTGGTCATCTGACCCACGCCATTCCCCAGCCCCGCATCGTCTGGAACGGGCCCCGACTCGAACCGGCGCGCGTCCGCCACCCGTTCACGCGCGCCGAGCCAGACATGCGATTAAGGGAAACCTCGGGTCTGACTGATCCGGTGACCTGCCCTGAGGGCGGAGGCGGACCACGATTGTCGCGTCGATGCTTTTACATGGGATCGACAATCGACGGGATCGGATCGGGTAGACCCGTCTGCTCGCCCTCGGTGAAATCGCGCTGCCTGACAGGCGATGTCGATGATTTCGTTTGGGGAGATTAGGGTCGCTCGGCCTGTCTCCTGGTCGATGGCAGGGTGCTCGAGCTGCCGGAGGGGGCCGGTTTCGCCCGGCGTCCAGTGTGCGGTCTCGCGCCTTGGGATTGGTGATCGGATGATGCCCAGACCGGCCTGCGAGGCGGTCAGGTTCTTGCGCTGAAGGATCGAGCTCTACACGGCGGACAAGAAAAAATTTGATCACCGTCAAGCGCCAGCCCGCAATGCTGGGTCATCTAACGCCGGTTCGTCTTGGCGCGGGCGTGGAGGGTCAAATGGCGCAATTGGATAGAAGGCCGCCGGTTGAACCGCCCGCCGTACTCTCTTTGCCCCAGCGTCGCGAAGACTACGGCCTGGGAATCTGGTTTGAGGTCGATCAAGATCCGGGTGTCGTCCTGGATCTGATGGGGCGATTCAAATGCGCGAATATCCGCGGTGCAGCGCTCATCGCCGATGGTCGGTTGAACCTGTCGCCGGCAGGGGAGCTCAGATTGGGCGATTGTCAGAGCGACCAGGAACTAGAGCGCCTGATCGTTTGCGTTAAGACAAAGCCTGAAACGGTGCTCCGTCTGATCGTGAGGCTTCGTGATGGGGAGCTGAGCGCCGCTTGCATCAGGAGGATGGGCGGGGTCTTGGTGATGTCGTTCCATCTTCGCGTAACGGCGAGCCCCCAAACGCTTCAGACCTTGGCCCACCAATTCAGTCTGACGCGGACGGAATCCAAAATCCTCGGTGAGATCTGCGACCACCAATGTCCAAAGCAGATCGCGAGAGAGAGTGAGGCCTCTGAGCATACGATACGGTCGCATCTGCGCAGCATTTACGCCAAGCTTGGAACGCGCAGCCTGACGGCCTCCGCCATCACCGCCATCCAACTCATGCGATGACGGCGGAGACGTCCCAATCCTTGAAGGTCGGAGCAAGGCGCAGCAACCTATAGCTGCAAGGGTGGAGCTGTGATGTCTTGGACGGTGTGACTCTGACGTCCTGGCTCCCAGCCTCAATGCGGCGATATGTCGATGGCGAGCACATCCTGATAGCGACCGGCCATTTGATCCTTGATCTTGCCCAAGGTGAACAGCATCGGCAGCGATATGCCGGCGAGGGTGCGGGGCGGATCGACCTCCTTCGTCCAGGGCGCCTGTAGATCGACCGGCGTCCCGTCCAGCTCGACGGCGTAGGCGACGCTGGACGTGGTCTCCGCGTCGCCCTGACGCTGCATCAGGCCGCGATGTTCGGACGTGATCGCAATGACCGACGGCGCATTGGCGCGGACCTGGATGAAGATGCGCCGCGTCAGGCCGGTAGAGGCGTCACCGAAATCGACCACCTCCACACTGGAACCCGAACCAAAGGCGCCGGCGGCGCCAGCCACATTCAGTTGTGCTCGGGGCGTGGAGACCAACTGCATACGGACCGGGATTGGGGCAAGCAAAGCCGTTCCATCGGCGTCCTTGATCAGCAGCTTTAAGTCGCTGGCGTAGGTTCCGGCGTCGGGCACGGCGTCCACGACGATGGCGGCGTCCAGCTGCGCCTGACCTGTCGCCTTGCCTGCGAGAGTGTAGCGGAAGACGCCAGGCTCGACGTCAGATGTCTGAAGCCCCGACGCCTCTCGCGGGCGGAACTGCACCCCTACGCCCCCAAGGGCCAGCCCGGACACAATCGCCCCGCCGTCGTCCACGACGGACAACCGCAGCTCGCAGACCTCGTCTGCCTGGTTCTTCAGGCCCAGATCGATGGCGCCGCTCGACGGTCCCGCAGCGAAGGGATTGTAGTTGATGACGACAGTGCTGGGGCTCTGGCTCAGGGCAAGGTCGCAGGCTCTCGCTTTTGAGGCGGTCACGGTCAGGATCGCCGCCAGAACCAGCGAGACGGCCAGTGTCGCCGCGTCGGACCAGGTCAGGTGTGGTCTCTTGTGTTTCCCTCGCCCCCCGCGGTTAAGGCGGCGGGGGAGACGTGCGGATTTCGCCGACATCGACTGTTCCTTCCACTTTCTCGGGAATGACGAATTCTCCCACCACGGCGCCCTGGATCACGAGGCGATAGCGACCTGGAGCCAGGCCATCGGCGACGAAACGCCCGGAGCGGTTGGTGAAGAAGGGCTTGCTCTCGGCATCGGCCGGAGCGCCTGCCGCCTGGATGACGCCGCCGGCCAGAGCGACCGGCCCATTGGCGGACATCAGGACGCCTCGCGCGGTGCGCGACGCGTCGCTACCCACCACGAAGCGGTACCCGTTGCCGTAGCCCGGGAAGATGTTGATGACGCCACTACCCAGGTCATAGCCCTGCGGCAACGGATCGGCCTCGATCTCGTAGCGATTGACGCCATAGCCGCGATCCAACCCGACCAGAGCCGGACCCAGCCATCCGCTGTGCGCGACCGTATTGCCGCTGGAATCCGTCAGCTTGATGCGCGAACGGGACAGGGTAGGGTGGGGCGTTGCGATGACGAAGCCCTCGCGCGCCGAACGTCCGACGCCAAAGGCGCCGCCGGCGTAACCGATCATCGTCGATAGTCGCCACAGCGACTCCTGGCGCGTGACCCCGCCGGGCTCGGACGAAACCAGCCGGTTCGATACGAGTTCGGCGTCGAACCGATTATTGATGTAGCGCAGGTCCGCCGTGATCGCTTGGTTGGTTCGATCTTGCGACAGCCGCAGGTCGCCGCTCAAGTCGTTGAGGCGGCCCGAAGATGCGCGTGACACCCCAACCTCACGCAGGTCGTTGTCGGTGTCGTAGCGCGCGGTGGTGCTCCAGCGCCCGCCGAAGCGCGACGTCAGCGTCAGTCCGAACCGGTCCTCGTCGCGGCCATCTTCGGTGGACCCGCGCTGCCAGGCCAGATTGACCGCGAAACGACGGAAAGTGCGGCCCAGGCCCAGGCTGAAATCGGTGCGATCTTTTTGTTCGCGACCCTTTACGAAGGCGACGCCGCCGCTGATCGAATAATCACGAAAACGGACAAGCAGCCGCGCGGCGGCGCGCCATTTCTCGTTGTTGAAGGCGGACGGGTCGAAGGCGCTCTGAAAATAGCGGCTGGTCGCTTGGGCCGACGCCACAAGGCGCGCATCAGCGGTCTTGCCCAAAGTCCTTTCGAGGAGATAGTCGACAGAGGCGACGAGGCCGTTTCTTCCGGTGTCGCCGTTGTGGCTGGCGGCGCTGCTCAGCTGGATCAGACCCAGTTTGGAACCCCATGTCGCTATCGCGCCGGCTTGCCCCTTTCGGTCGGCGATTTGAGCGTTGACGCCGACGGTCAGAACATCGGACAGGCCCTTGCGAACAAAGCCGCTCGCGGCCAGCGTCGAGCCGTATTGTAGATCTCCGCCTTCTTCCAGCAGTCCGGCCGACACGCCAAAATCCAACACGCCGCGATCCAGCAGCCCGGCGCCGCCGAACAGGTCAAACACAGCGATCTCGCGCCGACCGCTGTCGTCCTCGACGAGCAGGCGAACCGTGTTGGCGCCTTGCGCAAAGGGAAAGTCGCCAATGGAGTAGGGGCCGGCGTCCAGGCGAATCCGTTCCGCCACCACGCCGTTGACCTCGACGACGACCAAGGCCGGACGGTCTAGGATGAACTGGCGGCGCCCTGCGGGACGCACGTTCTGGAATGGTCGAATGGTTGAATACGCGCGTGCGGCCGATAGCCCCAAAAATCTTTGGGAGCCCTGAAAACTGTCGATGGGGGGCGCAAACTCGCCAGCGGTCAGACGCACGGCGGATTTGAAGATGTCCTTGGTCAGACGGATTTCGCGGCGCTGCCAGCGGCCTTGCTCGTTGTTTCCGTCGTAATCGACGCCGGTGGTCAGCGTGACGCCGTCAAACCCGCCGAGGTTAGCGAAAAAGTCGACGCCGCCCTGCAGCGGCGAAAAACGAGTGTCGGTGTGGGAGTAGAGTTGGGCCAGGGTGATATTCGCGCCAGCCGAAAAGTCCGCCGGTTGATCGAAGGCGGCAGGGTCGATCACCGCGGTCTGGGAGAAGCCGACATCGCGCCGTGCTCGGCTTTCCGGCGTGGATGTCGCCACGAAGGTCAGGGAAAGGGGATCGAAGGTTAGAGAGAAGGTGTCGGTGACAAGGTCCGCCATATTGACCTTCGTCTGTGTCGCGATCCGGCCTGACAAGACGGTGAAGAGTTCGGACCCGATCTGAGGCTTCAACAGATCCAGCAGGGCTGTCGCATCCACTAATCCTTGGCCCTGGGCGTCGACCGAGCCGCTGATGTCGCCAAGATATTTGCCGTCGAGCGTTAGCGGCCCCTGGATCGGCGTAAAGATCGAAGACGGCCTGACTGACGGAGACTGGTCCTGGCCGTCGGATGCTGCGGATAGAAGCGAGGTTGGGGCCGAGACTGAGCGGTCCGAAGCACCGTCGGAGCCTTCGTTTCGTTCGATCGCGACGACGGCGGAATAGTAATGGGGGGCCGTGCGCATGACCTCATCGGTCAATTGGATCGGCCCGGCGTGCGCCACGGTGGCCACGCCGCCGCCCATGCAGGCGACGGCCCCGATGCGGCGGAATGCGGCTCGCGCTCCGGACCGCCCGCCCTTAAAGGACTTGCGGGCCATCGCCGGCCCTCACAGCAGCACGATGGAAGCGGTGAGGTCGCCGGATGCCGATGCGGCCAGGGCCGCCGGTATCTTCACCTGCCGCGTGGCGCCGCCGGCGATCACGCTGACCTGTCCGACATCCACTTCGGCGGCCGGCACCTCATGCGACTGTCCGTCCACCGTCTTCAGGATGATCCTGGACTCACGGATATAGGCGAAGCCGGTCCCAGAATTATGGGCGGTCAGGATGACGTCGCCGTTCGGCTCGCGCGACACCGCAGTGACCTGCACTTCGGCGCGCGCTCTGGGCGGGGCCACGAACACATAGGTATTGATCGTGAAGGCGACCTGAATGTCAGCGCCGACGCCGCCGTCGCTGGGCGTTGTCTGCATATTGATCGGCAACTGAGCTGCGCGGACCAGATACATACGGCCTTCTTCGGTCGCGTCACCTGTGTAGCGGACCTGGATCACCTGTTCGCGATTGGCCGGGATGACGGACTGGACAGGAAACACTGTGATGTCCTTGTCGTCTTCGACCAGAGACCGGGCGCCGGTCTCATCGACCTGCATGCGATAGGTCTCGATCTCGACCGTCGCCGGTGTGGCGCTGTCGTTCCTGACGGTCATCCGATAGCTGGATCCGCCGCCGGACGGCGTGATCTTGGACACCATGGGCGACACGTCCATGGCCCTGGCCGGCATCGTCGTCCCTGTTATCAGAACTGTCGTTAAGGCCGTTGCGGCCATCAGCGTAGCGAATGCACGACGTGTCATTGGTTGCCCCGTATCTTGTCAGAATTCCTCAAAAAGAAGCCGGGGGCCAACCGAAGTCGGCCCCCTTTTTCGCTGCAATCAGGCGGGATCGAGCGAGAAGGTGAAGATTTCCGTATAGGTGCCGGCCGGAGCCGAGGCGGCGCCGGGACCCGAGGGGGAGGCAGCGCAACCCGAAGAGCCGGGGTTGCTCGGATCGCCCTGCGTTCCGCCCACACCGCTGCCGCCGGGGACGTTGTAGCAGAGGTTCAGGAACAGATCGCCGAAGACGCCGTCAGCCAGTTTTTGGCTGTAGCCGCCAGAGTTGGTGACTTGGGCAGGTTCGCCGGGATAGGTGTCGTTGGCCGCAAAGCCCAGGCTGGGGATTTCCGGCACGGACAGATCCCAATCGTAGTTGATCAGCTTGCCTGCCGCCGACTTGAAGTCGCCGTTGGCGGCGCTTGATGTCAGTTTGGCGCCGGTGGCGGCGTTGCACGACATCCGCAATGTGGTGACCTTCTGACGTACGCCGTTGGCGACCGCGACGTTTCCGCCTGCAACATTGGCCAGGCCGATGCCGCAGAAGTTGGTCACCGTGGTCGAGACGGTCACATTGGTCTGTGCGCTCGACACAGCCGGCATCGCCAGCAAGGCCGCAGCGGCAGTCGCCGCCGCAATAATATAGGTCCGCATAATATCCTCCAGCTTTTCAATATTTTCCCGCCCAATGAGATTGGGAGGGCGCCACAATGTCGTGGCGTCATCATCTATTCACCGCTGGAGGCGGCGTCGCATCGTCAAGGACGGCGTCCTTAATGCACTAGCAAAATTGAAGGATAGGGATTCGCTTACGCCCACGTCAGCGCGTGGTCGGCTGCGTCGATGTCCGCCCCTGGCGTTTCTCAGAAATCGCTTCCAAGCGCCGGTTTTGACTCATAGCTGACATTCGGAGTGTCGGGTCTGGGCCATGACACCAGGTTGCGGAGGGCGGGACGAACAGTCGGCAGGTTGCGCTTGCGGCCGCCAACATGACATGCACTGTTTGCTCCACGACCTTCCAGTTTTTAGGGATTTTCCATGCGCGCATTCATTCTCGCTGGCGCTGCCGCAGCACTCCTCGGCGCGTGCGCTTCGACGACGGACATGGCATCCGACGAGTTTGTATTCCCAGAAGGACTGAAAGTTATGGAAGGCGGCTACCCCTACGTAGGTGGGCCGTGCCGGCTTCTCGGCGAAACCTTCGCCACGTCAGAGCTTCTGGATGATAGCGCCGATCTGCTTGGCTGTCCGCGCAACGCGATGCAGGACCCGCGGGTCAGAGCGGCAGGCCGGGTGGTCGGCGAATACGAAGGGGTCGTTCTGGTGTCTGTAGCAAAGCGTCCGGCGCAGTAGACGTCAGCGGGTAAATCGACACGAAATCCGCACGCCATCCTGTCGCTGGATCATCATATTGCGGCCTGAAATGATGCGGTTGAAGGGGGACCATCCGGCGGTCTTCGGGCCCGCCACCCAGGCGAGCCCTTCGTCTCCATAGGCCGCAAAAGCGCCGCCACGCGTATCGAGCCGAAGCGTCTGGCGGCGTCCATCGCCAACGCATCGGGCTGCTCTCAGCGCCCCATCGGCGGGATCGAGAAGTGCGCGGAAGAGTTGTTCGCGCTCAGAATTTGCGTCCCGAAGACACGCGCCCTGATCTTCCTGAAAGGCGCACATCGCACGTCGTTTGAACCAAGCCGATTGGCGTTCGATCCAAGGGCTTTCGGGCAAAGCTGCTTCGGCCGCTTGCCAGCGGCGGGCGATGTCTTGCTCTTGCCGGGACAAATCTGGATCGGCGCAGATGAAGCGATCAGAGGCATAGACCGGCCGATCGCAGTCTGCGGTCGTCTGTTCCATCGGCGGCGGAACGGCCTGCGCCGTCATCCAGAGGCTCGTGACTGCGACGATGATGCTCATGCGCTTCTCCAAAGCGCCGTTGTGACAGGACGTCGGCGCGCATAGGCTTTCACGGGACTAGCACCAAAGCCCGGGGGATCGGACATGAGTATGTCGGGACACAGCCGTCGCGCAATGGCATCGGCCGTCCTCGCGATGCTCGCCGCCCTTGTCGCCGTCGAGCCTGCGATGGCGCAGGGTCGTCCTGCCAGTTCCGCCGTTGATCTCGCACGGGCGGCAGAACGCCTTCAACCCGGTGAGTGGGTCTGGGCGCCAGAGATCGCAACGGCCGGGCCGATCCTGATCTATGTGAACCTGTCGGATCAGAGGGCCACCGTCTATCGCAACGGTGTGCGGATCGGTGTCAGCACGATCTCCTCGGGACGACCCGGGCACGAGACCCCGACGGGTGTCTTCACAATTCTCCAGAAGGACGCGCGGCACCATTCGACGACCTATGACAATGCGCCGATGTTCTACATGGAGCGGCTCACCTGGGACGGCGTCGCGCTTCATGCGGGCGGCCTGCCAGGATTTCCAGAAAGCCATGGCTGCGTGCATCTCCCGCTGCAGTTTGCGCGCCTGCTCTATGGAGCGACAGATTTCAGCGTGACGGTCGTGATAGCAGGCGACGCGGCGCGGCATGTGGGCGCTGTTCCCGCCGGGGTTTTGGCGCCCTTCGCGGCAGACGGGCGGCTTTCCGAGCCGCTTGCCTCTGATGCGCTATGGCGATGGACGCCCGAACGGCAACAAACGGGGCCGACCACAGTGATTGTGTCAAAGGCTGACCAGGTCGCCGTTGTCCTGCGAAACGGCGTGGAAATCGGGCGGAGCGCCGTCAGTCTCGATGATCATGACGGAGAGGTGCACGTCCTGACTCTGGCTTCGAACCCGGGTGGCGGGGAACGATGGCTCTACGCAGGTCCGCCGGGACGCGAGGCCGAAGCGGGGTCAGAGTTGACCGCCGCTGTGGTTGGCAGGCTGCGCGCGCCGCACGACTTCTATCGTCGCCTTCGGTCGAGCCTGCGACAAGGCGATACGGTCGTGATCACACCGGCGCCGATCGGGCATGGTTCGGTCGGCCGATCTCTGACGATAATGGACGCCATTGACGAACCGACCGAAGCTCCGTGACGCGGGGTGCCTGCTGCTTCTCTGACCTCAGCGGCCCGCGCCGACGTTCAACGTATAGTTGGCGCGCTCGCCACGACGCGCGGCATTGCGCATCAGATAGACCTCGATCTTGTAAGTGCCGCTCACGGCTGTGCGTCCCTGATACCGGTTGCCGCTGGTCGAGCCGATGAACAGCACCTGGTTTGCGCGGGGCGCCGTGACGTTGAAATAGCTCGAGGGGTTCGAAGTTCGCAGGTTTACTGTGAACGTTTGACCGGCGCGTAGGTCGATTAGATAGGTCACGGTCTCATAGCCGGACACCGTGCCCTGACGCGTTGCTGACGAGGCGCCGCGGTCGAAGCGGATCGTCTCCGTTCTTCCGCTGGCGACCGGGCCGCCGACCGGTCCCGGCAGTGTGGTGGGACGTCCGTCCACCGGTCCGCCTACAGGGCCGGGAAGGGTCGTGGGACGGCCACGACGGCAATCCGGCGCAGGCGTGGAGACAATCGAGTCGTAGCGGCCGTTCATCGTCGCGACTGACAAGCAGACACCTCGGCGCTGGTTCCACCAGTAAGTCCAGCTTCTGTCGTCGCCGGCTTCTGAGCCGACGTTGACGTAACCGCGCGACGTCAGGGCGCTTTCGCCGCTGCTTCCACGCGCGCCGACGAGGTCGCGCACGTCAGAAGGCGTGGTTTGAGCCGAAGCTGAGAAGGGGACGGCGAGCGGCGCGATCAGGGCCAGGCTCATGATAAAGGCTGAAGGTCGCATATCTAGTCTCCGCAAGGTCGCGCTGTGGCGACGGCTAATGCTGAAAATCACCTGCACCTGAAGCTCGGAGACGAACGGCCATCCGCGCCTGGAACGAGAGCGGACAACACGCTCGTGAGTTCCGCACGCCTAGGTCGGCTCCGTACCGATCGGGAGATGTCCGCCTATGAAGGACATCAGGAACAGCGACCAGTCGTTGGCGACATGCGCCGTCGCGGAGACCCAAAGATTGCGGGTGAACATGTAAGCAAGTGTCAGCACGATGCGGGCGGTTCCTATGGTCGCCAGACATTGGACCACGTTCCAATCGTATGTCGGCAGATGCAATCCGGCGAAAAGCAATGTCGATCCGATGAAGGCGATGACCAGCGCCCGGCGTCTCGGCAGGCCCAGGCGGGAAACACACAGCCACAAGATGGCGAGCAGCGGCAGGACGGTGATGAGTTCTTCGCCGATCAACTGGATGAAGGTTCGGGCTAGAAACAGCACGAGATCCATTGAACCGGCAGCGGCGAGATTCGCCACGGATGTATTCGGCGCCAGGTCAATAAACTGCGAGACGACCAGCCCAACGATCATGGAGCTGGCGATCGTCAGAAGCGCAAACCCTAGACCGGCGAAAAGGCCTTTCAGTCCGAACCGACGAAACAAGGCCGGCATGCGCCGGCCCGTAACCGCCATCAGAGCCACGAGCGGCAGGCCGGTGAAGATCAGGGCGGGGATGAAATTGAGCGGGAAGGTTTCAAACGGCAGCAGCGTCAACTGCGCGAAAGCGGCCGCGAGGGCGATCATGAGAACCAGCCAACCCTTGCCGTTGATCTGGACTGGATCGCCCGCGAAGTAAGGAAAGTCGCGCGTCGGTGGGGCAGGCCTCTTTCGCCGACCTGGTGTGAAGTGCACCACGTTCATTTCAGCTTTCCACTCAAGGTTTCGGGTGCGTCGATGGTCCGCTCCCATTTGATAGACTTGATCTCCCAAGCCGGATCCATCGCTTTCAAATCCCGCAGCAGACCCGGCAGATGCCCCGCGCCATAGGTCACGTAAATCTTGTCTGAAGGGCTCTGAGCGATCCGCCTTGCAAGTTCGCGATTTCGATAGTCGATGACGACCTTGTTGATCGGATCGCTTTCGTCGTCGTGCGCTGTGATCATGTTCAAGACACCGCGGCAGGCTGTGCCGATCAGAACCTGCTGACCGGGGGTCGTCTGATCCAGCCACGCCAAAGCCCTGGCGACATTGGTCCCGGACGTCTGGTCCTTCTGAACGTCAGCCGAGCGGGCATAGGCGGCGAAGGCGGGGTCGGTGCTGACAAGGCGTTCGTACTCGCGCTTCATGTCGCCCGTGGTGACATCGGCGGCGATGTGGCGCTCGGGATGCGCGGCCTTATCCACGTCCAACAGAGTGAAATAGTTCATCTGGAAATCGAGGCCGCAGGCGCGTCCCAACGCCGTATAGTTCGCGGAAAGATCACCGCCGCCGGCAAGCGTTTTGCTGAACCACGCTTCCGCGCTGGGGTCGGGAAGCACGCCCTCGTAGAAGATGACGTAGCCCTCAGTCAGGGCGCGTTCCAGATCATAGACCACACCTTTGTAGAAGCTCTCCGTCCCGATGTGCATCATGCCCTGGAAGACAACGGTCTTCTTGCCATTCGAGAGCGTGGCCAAGGGCACGGTCACCGGGCGCAGGCTGGCGTTGAACGCCAGAAAATAGATCGGTGTCGCAGCTAGGATCGACAGCAGGCCGAAGGTTGCGAGTGCACTTTCGATCAGCGACACCCGCCAGGCCTCGCTCCGCTGCCGCGCACTCAGACGGCGCATGATCCAGGCGATCGGCAAAGCGAGCACGATCGCGATAGCCGCCAGGATCAGCACCGCCCACCAGCCGACATCGAAGAGCAGTGGCAAGCTTAACAGCGTTCCGACGATAAGCAGGAACCAGAGGATCGCCGAAATCCGTATGCGCCACAGCTCGCTCGAAGCTTTCATCGCAACGCTCCCGAACGACGCAGGGGAAGTTCACCCGGCGCCGGTCGGTCCAACGCCCATGAGATGCAACCGTTCGGTGAGAAGTAGCTCTCATATGCCGAGAGGCGTCAACCGCATGATTGCGCGACATGGGTTAATGCGTGTCAGCTGTGGATTGTGCGGCGCCCCATGTCCTGCGACTGTGCCGACAAGGCCTATCAACCGATCGCTCAGCAAGGCTGTCATGGACTTTATGAAGCTTCTGAAGAGCTTCGAAGACTTTATCTTCGAAGCGGCCAGTTGGTTGATCTTCTATCCGCTGACGCTCGGCCGGATCATGCTTCATCCCCTGCAAGCGATGGAATACTCAGATCGCGAGCAGAGCGATGACAACGAGCATCGGTACGACGACGCGCTCAGCCCGCCACTGCTGCTGATGGTCACGATCCTGCTGTCAAACCTGATCTCGGCCGCTGTCCATATCCCGCCGCCAGACGCAACGACTTCGATGCTGAAGACGATCACCGCGACTCAGCAGAATCTGACCCTGTTCCGAACGCTGCTTTTCAGCTTGATCCCGTTGATTGCGGCATCCAGCCTTGTGCGCAGACAAGGCAAGAAGCTCAGCCGGCAAACGCTGCGGGCGCCCTTCTACGCGCAATGCTATCTCGCGGCCTTTTGCGCTGCCTTCGTGGCGGCCGGCGATGTCTTCCTGCGTCGACCTGAACTCAACAATATGATCGGCGCCGCCATCATCTGCGGTGGCGTCGCCTGGTTCGTGTTTGTCCAGTCGGCCTGGTTCGCGAGGAAACTTAATATCTCGCGATTGAAGGCGTTCGGGATCGCCGTTTGGGCCACCTTGAGAGCGATCGTCTATATGCTGCTGGTGATCATACCGATCGGCTACATCTGATCAGTGTCGACGGTGGCGGGTACCATTGTCCATTAACGATCAATGTTTGATTGCGGCGGAACTTGGGCTTACCTGACGCGGTTTCTTGTCGGAGTTTCAACCTGCGTTTGAGCCAACAGAACTGGCGAGATCATCCTCGTCGGCTTCATTCACCGAGGACCGCCGATGAAATCGCATCTGATCCAGACTGTCATGATCGCCTGCCTGGCGGCGACGCCTGTTCTCGCACAGACCCCTTCGCGACTGAATGACCTCGTCGGCGCCAGAGCAGGTCAGGCTGAAGGCGAGCTTCAACGACGGGGCTATCAAGCAACTGATCGCGGCGAGTCCATGGGCGACGGTCGTCTCAGCTATTGGCGGCGTGGCGATGAGTGCGTGTCAATCATGACGCGAGACGGCCGCTATGAATCCATCAATCAGGCGGGCCGTGACGAATGTGGAGGGCGATCCTCGTCGTCCAATACAGACGCCGTCATCGCTGGCGTCGCGATCGTCGGCTTGGCTGCAGCCCTCGCTGCTCACAACAGCCATCACAATGACCGCGACGACAATCATGATCGCGAATACCAGCGCGGCTATCAGGCGGCGCTCTACGGCGCTGACTACGATGATCGGCACGAGAGCGAAGGTTATCACGAAGGCTACCTTGCCGGGGAACGTGAGGGCTCCAATCGCCGCCATGCGACCAGCGGATGGATGCGGGGCGTTCCGGATGCGGCTCAGCGGGCCTGCGGGGCTCGCGCCGACAGACAGGCTGATCGGCCAGCGGGATCAAGCGTGGCGGTGAGCATGCGCGAACTGGGCACCAACGAGTATGAGCTGACGATGGCGGCAGGCTGGATGCGTTACAACTGCCGCGTCAGCGGATCGGGCGAAGTGTTGTGGCTGGAGCCGGTTAGATAAGAGGCCGTTCTGGGGAGTTGACCAGAGGCGTGAATGATCTTGCATAGAGGGAGGGGGCTAACTGCTCGGCCTCTCCCTGGATTCCAAAACCGGGCGTAGGGATGACCCGCATGAAGACGCCGTCGTGCTTGCCACTCATCTTTCTCGGCGTCGCGATGTCAGCCTGCCAGCCCGCTTCCTTGCCTGCTGGCAGGACAATCGTCAGCGCGCCTCAGGTGCCGACAGAGCAAGATGCATACGTCAAAGAGACGACTTACAACGCCGCTGCCGAGATTCGCTGCAGTGGCCTGGCCGATCCAAACCAAACAGCCTGCCCCGCAGGCGTCATCCGTCGCCAGGACGGCGCCTCTGAGGTGCATGTGACCGGTTCGTCGGGGGCGCGGACCCTGTATTTCGACGCCTCACAACGCGGCTTACGCGCTGATCCATCGGTCGGAACTTTCCGCTTCTCCATCGACCGCGAAAATATCATCACGATCGGTGTGGGCGAGGAGTCCTATACGTTTCCTGTCGAGTTCTTGCGCGGCGATTAGAAGGCAGTCCTGAACGGCGGGACCTCATACTCTCGGCTCAAACTTGTTTGGACATGATTCGTAGATTTCGCGAGCGATCCGCTGATCGCCAGCGGGGCAATGTCCGTTGCTGGCGCATCTAGGTTGTTTGGAGCGTATCTTGAGGAGGGGGGTGTTGATCGTGGGAGGTGGCCATGAGTCAGCCCGATCTGTTTCGTTTACCCCGCAAACCCTGGAACGCTGGTCGAATGACCGGTGCGAAGGCGCCACTCAAGCCAAAGCACATCTGGGCGATCCGTCAGCACCTGAAGTCCGTTGGATCGACACGGGATCTTGCGATGTTCAACATCGCATTGGACGCCAAGCTGCGGGGCTGTGATCTGGTAAAACTCCGTCTCGGCGATATTGCTCAAGGCGGCGTCATTCGGCAGCGGTCGACAATCATCCAGCAGAAGACCGGTCGGCCCGTGCCGTTCGAGATCACGGAGGCCGCGAGGGAAGCTTTGGCTTACTGGTTGGAGCGCCGAGGACGACGGCGTGACGACTGGCTGTTCCCTAGCCGCAGCCGGGATGGAGAGCACATAGGCACCAGGCAGTACGCCCGACTGGTCGAAACCTGGGTGAGAATGATCGACCTGAACCCCAGCGCCTATGGCACCCACAGCCTCAGACGGACCAAGGTGGCGTTGATCTATAAGAAGATCGGAAACCTACGCGCCTGCCAGCTCCTTCTCGGGCACGGAAAGCTCGAGAGCACCGTCAGGTATCTCGGAATCGAAGTCGACGACGCGCTGGAGATTTCAGAGCAGATCGATCTCTGAGCAGGCTTGGGGCGGCCCGCCGTTAAGCGGACTGCCCCCATGTCTCAGAAGGGTGGAAAGCGGAGATGACATTTTTAGGCGAGAACCACGCAACGGCCGCTGCGGGAACCGATGGTTGGCTAGCTTCAGCTAATGCGTGAGTTCGCGAAGGGCTGTCGTCTGTGGCCCCTACCTTCGCGCGACACGAGAATGTCTATCGACCGCAATGCGCCAGCAGCATAGCGTTCCGTTTCGGTCGGGATGTGGAGGGGCTGTTGAGAAGTTCGTGGCTACAAGGGGCGTGCGTCCTCTTGATGGCGACCGTCATTGGACTGGCGGGGGCGTGCAGCCCGCTGCCTTACGAGAATCCAGACAGCATTCCGGAGGTCGTATCGCTGCCCTACGGTTCGCCCGAACGGCTGGCGATGAACGCCCGCCTCTACGACGCCGTCATTCGCACCGTGGAGCTCACCTTCTACGACGGAACCTTCAATGGCGTTGATTTTAGAGCCGAGGCCGCAGCCCGCCGCGCAAACGCGGTCGCACAGCCGGACGAGGCGGGGTTCTATGAGGCGCTGAACACCACGTTGAGCCTTCTGGGAGACGGGCATACACGCGCCATCCGTCCGACCGACAATCTTCTGAACAAACGCTGGCGGCTGCAAACTGCGCCGACGTTCGGGTTTTCGGACAACGTGGTGAGGTCGAAGGCGACCGGCGAGGCGCAATCTTTCATAGCCCGAGTGCGCGCGGGCGGCGCGGCGCAGGCCGCCGGCGTGCAGCCTGGTTGGAGAATTCTGAGTGTCGACGGTCGTCCTTGGGACGGAAGAGACAGTCGGGGTGACCGCGAAGGCAAGACCTACGTGTTCAAGTTTGATGACGCCGCCGGCCATGTGCACACCCGCACCCTTGAGGCGCAGTTGATGCCCCGCGAAGTGGGCACGGCGACGCGAACGGCGGATGGGGTGCTCGTGCTCCGCTTCATGTCCTTTGATGCGCCGACCGCCGACTGGCTC
Source organism: Brevundimonas sp. Leaf280 (assembly GCF_001422455.1). Taxonomy (NCBI): domain Bacteria; kingdom Pseudomonadati; phylum Pseudomonadota; class Alphaproteobacteria; order Caulobacterales; family Caulobacteraceae; genus Brevundimonas; species Brevundimonas sp. Leaf280. Next base: position 260,080 of record NZ_LMNC01000002.1, read on the forward strand.
GAGAACCGGCTTGCAGAGGCGGAGACTGATAGGCCGCGAGCGGTGGTCCTGGATATCCGCGGCAATGGCGGAGGAGAGACCCGGGCCGGCGCCAGGATCATCGGCAGTTTCTTCGGCGAATCCATCGTCATTGGGTACGTGCGCACGGTCCTTGGCCAGCATCCGGACAAATCCCGCCCGGGTCGCGTCAACTGGGACGGCCCTCTGGCTGTTGTCCAGTCCAGCCTATCAGCGAGTATGTCGGAGGTGCTTTCGGCGACAATCAAGGAACAGGGACGCGGGCGGATCGTAGGACAGACGTCTGGTGGTCGCGTGGTCGATGCGGTCGCCTTCGCCCTGCCTGACGGAGGTCAACTTCTCGTTGGAGAGAACGAATTTCGCACCGCGCGAGGGGTCGTGCTCGAAGGTCGAGGCGTGTCGCCGGACATCGTCGTAGTCCCGACGTATGACGACCTCCGCCAGGGGCGCGATCCGATGCTGGACACCGCGGTTCGCGCGGCGCTGAAAATCTCGATGACCCGCTAAAGGCGAAGGATGCGGCGCCCGCGCGACGCCTGATTGATGGTCGGCGCGCGTCCGCTATGGGTGGTTGTCCTCTAGGGCGAGCGCAGGGATGGCTCGGGCTCTAGCAGAAGGTCTCCTGACACGGACGCTTAGCTGGGCAAATCTTTGGCGCATGAAGCGCAGGCGTTGCGTCATGTCTGCGGTGTCAGATCCGACGATGTTCTGCAGAATGGAGAACACGAAGTTACAGGCCAGTTTCCACCGCCTGACATCTTGGTCTGCCTGCCGCGCCAAGAGGCTCGCCGAAAGAACTGCTTCGACCTTGAGAAGGTCGGGGGCCAACAGCGCGGCATCGAGGTCGATGGGCGGGACCATGCTTTCAGCGTGCTGGTAAAGGCTGTCGGCCGCGCTCGCATACATGTAGCGCGTCGATGGCGCGAGATGGCCCTTCAGTACGTCAATCCAGATGTTGGAGCAGTACCGTGGGAAGCCGGCCCGGTCGGCGCAGTAGGGTCCTGTAAGAGAGGCGGGAATTTTAAAAAGGCATCAGCGGTCGCATGTCATGGTCGACCGGGCATCTCATGCGCAGCAAAGTTTGATCAATTACAAAGATCGCACTGCGGACCGCCCAAAGCGCCACTGCTGCGCACTTTGAAAGCTGCGCATCGGCGCTTTGAGCTCCGTCGAGCTCCAGCTATGCAACAGAATGAACTGGTGTTTTCTTCATATAATATATCTTAGGCGATAACGTGATCGCGCTGTTCAGTGCTGCAAACGGCTGTCTTTAGCTTGGCGTTGAATGGTCACTGGCGTGCCCGCCGGTTTGGGCTGCCGTGTCAGACCGACGCCTTTGACCCACAGCTTCAGCGCCTCCCAATGGATCGCCGCGACCACCTTGAACGTCATCAGCGGGATCGCTGCTGTCGCGGCGGCGATATTGCGATCCTCCAGGCGTTCCCGCTTTGCCGCCATAGCGGCCGTGATCAGCACGCCTTCGGCATCTAGCCCATCGATCGTCATGTCGAGGCGATCGCCCGGCGTATGACCACGGAACTGGTAATCCATCTCCATGCCCATAAATGGCGACACATAGAGCGCCTTGGCCGCGCCCTGACGAATGACGCCTGCGGCCTGATCTTCGATCGGGATCGGAATGACATAGGCGTGGCGGATGCCGAAGGTGCTGGTCACCTCGTACACCATGGCGGCCAACCGTCCGTCGGGCCAATGGCAATAGTAGATGCTGATCGGGTTGAAAACGTATCCGAGGACGCGTGGCATGGTTAACAGGCGGACAGTTCCGCCCTTTAAGTCGATGCCGGCTTGAGCCATCCACGCATCCACCTGAGGACGCAGCGCGCCAGAACCGTCTCCGTAATCCTTGTCATGAAAGGACAACAGATTGAATCGATTGCGCGAAAACAGGCGCAGGCGCGCGTCCACATCATCGATTTCCGACAGGTCGAGCAGGAGCCAGAAGACGCGATAGTTCAGCTTATGGATCTTGGGGCGAAGGCGTCGGTGCATGACCCGGCCGCGATAAAGGGCCGAGCTGAGTGTCACGCGGCACGTTCCAGCTGCGCGCCCATAGGCGTCGTCAAATGAATGCGCCCGCTTTCGTTCGCGACGGACCAAGGGCGACGCACGCCGCCGAGTTGTTCGGCGACGGCGAGGCCGGATTGCAGGCCATCCTCGTGGAAGCCCGCGCCGAAGTGGGCCCCGCAGAACCAGACGCCCCCCTGCCCTTGCAGGCTCCACAACTGCTTTTGAGCCTCTATGGCGGCGGGATCGAAGATGGGGTGCTCGTACAGTTCGCTGCGTAAAATCGTGTCGGCCCGCGGCGGACGTGGCGGGTTGAGCGTCACGAAAAGGTCGTTGCCCGGCAGACCTTGCAAGCGGTTCATCCAATAGGTGACGCAGAGGCCGTCGTCCGCGCCGATATAGTTCCAGCTGGCCCAGGCGCGACGACGATGCGGCATCAGGTCGGCGTCGGTATGCAGGACGGTCAGATTTCGGCTGTACCGGAAGGCGCCGAGCAGCGCCTTCTCGCGCGCCGTTGGTTCGGCCAGCATCGCCAGAGCCTGGTCCGCATGGGACCCGATCACGACCTGGTCGTAGCACTCGACCCCGCCTTGGCTGTCGTGAACGAAGACGCCATGGTCGCTACGCCGCACGGACGTGACGCTGTGGTCCAGCCGAATGTCCTGGATGGCACGAGAAAGATGTTCGACATAGACGCGGCTGCCACCCTCGACGGTGCGCCACAGCGGCCGCCCCACCAGTTTCAGCAGGCCGTGATTACCGCAGAAACGGATGAAGGACTCGGCCGGATAGTCCATCAGCGTGTGCGCCGGCGATGACCAGATCGCGGCGGCCATAGGCAACAGGTGATCGTCGCGGAACGCCTCGCTGAAGCCTTCCCGCTTTAGATAGTCACCGAGCGTCAGCGAGGAATCGGACATTGCAGCCAAATCCTTTGGCGCGTCGCGATAAAAGCGCAGGATTTCGCTCAGCATCGACCAGAAGCGAGGACGCAGGGCATTGCGACGCTGAGCAAACAAGCCTGGCGCGGCATATTCGAACTGTCCGTCATCCAGTGAGACAGCGAACGACATATCCGTCGCGCGTGTCGGGATCCCCAAATGCTCGAACAGGGCGATCAGATTGGGATAGGTCGCGTCATTGAAGCAGATGAAGCCAGTGTCGACCGCAATGTCGCCGGAAGGCACGCTGGCCATCACCGTATTCGAATGCCCGCCCAGGCGGTCGCCCTTTTCGTAAAGCGTCACGTCATGGCGTTTCGACAGAAGCCAAGCCGAAGACAGCGCGGCGACGCCAGATCCGACCACAGCGATCTTTTGACGTTCGGCAGAGGGCGTCGCGGACGACAGAGGCATGAAAACTCCGAAAGATACGCCGCAGCGCAGTCGCTAAGGCATGAACGGATTACGGGTCGCCGTCATGTTCGGATCGCGATTGATCCAGACATTTCCGCTGAGCGTATTAGTGTTCATGCATGCCGAGCCGTTATCCTTCGCATCAACGCCATGTCGGTCCAACCGCGTGAAGGCGCTCGACAGCTTGCCTGATCCGCTGCTGCACGATCGGCTGATCGAACAGATCGCACTGAGGCGCGATCGTGACGCCTTCGCTGCGCTCTTCGCCTATTTCGCACCGCGGCTGAAGGCCTGGCTGATCAAGTCGGGCGCGACGCCCGGAGCGGCCGAAGACTTCGCGCAGGACGCCATGCTGACCGTCTGGCGCAAGGCTGATCTATTTGATTCCTCTAAGGCGCGCGCCGCCACGTGGATTTTCACCATTGCTCGCAACCGTCGGCTGGACATGCTTCGTCGTGACGCGCGACCCCTGCCGACGCCCGAAATCGAGCTGGCGGGGGACGACGTCCGCCGGCCCGATGAACTGCTGTCGATGTCGCAAGACGCGGACCGCGTCCGTGACGCCTTGGCGCGGCTCAGCGCCGACCATGTCGAGGTCCTGCGTCTGGCCTTCTTCATGGACAACTCTCATTCAGAGATCGCCAAACATCTCGGCCTGCCGCTCGGCACCGTCAAATCCCGTATTCGTAACGCCATGACCAAGCTTCGTTTGATCCTCGCGCCGTCCGAGGACGCTGCGCGATGAAACCTCAGCGCAATCCCTCCGAAGAACGTTTGCTGGCCTATGCGGCCGGCACGCTCAGCCCGCCCGAGGCTGTTGTGATGGCGGCGCATCTGGCGATGCGGCCGGCCAATGACGCCTGGGTGCGCGACCTGCAGTCGGTCGGCGGCGAGTTCCTGGACGAGACTCCCCCCTCCCCCTTGTCGAATGATGCGCTCGCCTTGGCGATGGCGCGGATCGAGACGGATGCCGGCAAAGCCAATCACAGCGCGCCCCTGAACGACATGCCCGAGCTGCCCGAGCCGCTGCGGCGGTATGCGCTGGGCCCATGGCGCTGGGTCGGGCCCGGCATGCGCGTGCGCGATGTCCATGCGCCCCGGGATGGTGATTGTCGTGTCATTCTTCTGAAGATCGAATCCGGTCGAGAGACGCCAAAACACACGCATGGCGGCGTCGAGCTGACCTGCGTCATCTCCGGCGCTTACGCGACCGAAACCGAGCGTTTCAACGTGGGCGATTTCGAAGAGGCGGACCCGGATGTGCTGCACCAACCCCGTGTGGTGTCGGACGAGCCGTGCCTGTGCGTCGTCGCGCTCGACGGTCAGATTCAGCTGGATGGGTGGGTCGGCAAGCTGATCCAGCCCTTCGTTCGCCTGTGACGGCTCTCGCGACCATTTGGGGTGTCGCCGCACTATTTCTCGTTGGCGTCATGTCTACGGCCTGGCTGGTTCAGAAACGAACGGGCCAGGGCGGTTGGGCGGACGCCTTCTGGTCGCTTGGCTTAGGTGCAGCTGGCGTCGGCGTCGCGCTCTTCCCGATCGACGGCGCCGCTCCGTCATTGCGCCAGTATCTCGCAGCGCTGCTGATCGGCCTTTGGGGCTTGAGGCTGGGGTCCCACATCGCTGTTCGCGCCGCCCACGAGGAGCGCGAGGACGCTCGCTACGCGCGTCTGCGAGAGGACTGGGGCGCAGGTTTTCAGGTCAAGATGTTCGGCTTCCTTATGTTGCAAGCCGGAGCCGCGGCATTCCTGGCGCTCAGCGTGATGGCGGCGGCGCGCAACCCGGCGCCCGGCCTGACGCGTCAGGATGCCGTAGCGACACTGATCTTTGTCGCAGCCCTGGTTGGAGAAGCCGTTTCGGATCGCCAGCTGGCGGCCTTCAAACGCAACCCGGCCAACAAGGGTGGAATCTGCGATGTCGGTCTTTGGGCCTGGTCACGCCACCCGAACTATTTCTTCGAATGGGTGAGTTGGTGCGCTTGGCCTGTGTTCGCCATCAATCTGAGCCGTGAATGGCCCTGGGGTTGGCTGGCGCTGACCGGACCAGCCTATATGTACTGGCTTCTGACCCAGGTGTCCGGCGTACCCTTGCTGGAAGAGCATATGCGACAATCGCGACCCAAGGCGTTCGAGGCCTATGCCGCCCGCACAAGCGCCTTCTTCCCTCGCCCGCCCCGTCGATGAGGCGATCTCAGTCCTTCTGGGCTGATCCCAGATGCGTCTCGCCGCGTTCGCGGGCGATTTCCATCTGCCTGTGACGCTCGACATATCGCCGACGCTGGACCTCGTCGCGGGCGTTGTGACAGCGCTCGCAGCATACGCCTTCGACATAGTGAGGCGAAGCACGACCCGCCTCGTCCACTGGCAGACGACATGCCCGGCACAAGGTATGAGGACCTTGGCTTAGGCCGTGCCCGACCGAGACGCGTTCGTCAAAGACGAAACACGCTCCATGCCATAGGCTCTGATCCTCATCCACCGTCTCAAGATAGCGAAGGATGCCGCCCTCCAGATGGTGGACGTTCTCCACACCCTCAGCCTTCAGGAAGGCCGTCGATTTCTCACAGCGAATGCCGCCGGTGCAGTACATGGCCACGCGCTTGGCGCCGGTCTGCTCAATCAGCGCGCGACCTTCGCTCCGGAACCAGTCGGGAAAATCGCGAAAGCTGCGGGTGTTGGGTTGGACGGCCCGTTCGAACGCGCCGATCTCGCCTTCGTAGTCGTTGCGCGTATCGATCACCAAGGTCTCGGGATCGGCGATCAGCGCGTTCCAGTCCGTGGGCGTAACGTAGACGCCCGCCTGATTGGGAGGGTCCAGATCCGGCTGTCCCATGGTGACGATCTCGCGTTTGACGCGAACCTTCATCCGGTGGAAAGGCACGGCGTCTGTCCAGGCGTATTTGAGCTCCAGCGTCTCGAAGCCTGGCATGGCGTGGATCGTGGAAAGCACCGCTGCGATGGCCGCCTCCGATCCGGCGATGGTGCCGTTCAGACCCTCCGGCGCGACGAGCAGGGTTCCCCTCACCTGCCCAGCGTCGCAGACCGCCTGAAGCGTCTTGCATACGGCTTCGGGGTTGGCCACCGGCGCGAACCGGTAGAGCGCGGCGACACGGACGGCTTGATCGGACGAGGTAAGATGGTCGGTCATGGATCAGCCCCTCGAAGGCGCCGGAGATGGCGCGCCCAGCAGGACTCGAACCTGCAACATCCCGCTTAGAAGGCGGGTGCTCTATCCGGTTGAGCTATGGGCGCTCTGGCAAGACGTCAGTGCGTCCAGGACTGTTTGCGGTTGGTGGCGAAATTGTCGGCATAGGCCTTGATGATCACCGGCGGATCGTTCGGCTCGTGCAGACGGAAGGCGATGCCGTGACGCTCGGCATATTCGATCGCCTCTTCCTTCGATTCGAAACTCAGACGGACCTGGCCGTTCATGTCGGTGGAGCTGGTCCAGCCCATCAGCGGATCGATGGTGCGCGCCGAAGCGGGTTCGAATTCCAGCCGCCAGTCGCGGCTCTTGGCCTTGCCCGACTGCATCGCAGTTTTGGCCGGGCGGTAGATGCGAGCCAACATGGCGAAATCCTCAGTAACGGCGGGGTCTGTGACCCTGCCATAACGCGCGCTGGACATATGATCCAGCGGCCTTCCGTTGGTCGGGGCGAGAGGATTCGAACCTCCGACCCTCTGGTCCCAAACCAGATGCGCTACCAGGCTGCGCTACACCCCGGACCGAACGGAGCGCTCTATTGGCACTTCGTGACGCGATCTGCAATCAAGGCTTGAAATAAGGATGTAAAACTTTGTCGCCCGGCTTGGCGTTGATTTCGGCCGCCCGCCCTGCCCGCAGTTCCAAGACGCCGTTGGCGGCGCCGTTGGACGGTATCGGCGCCTCGGAGAAGGGCGTGGCGTGCGAAGCGATCGAGACGATCCGGCCTTGTGGATCGATATACAGAATATCCAGGGAGCTCGGCGTGTTGCGCATCCAGAAGCTTTGCTCGCGCGGCGCTTCGCCCGGCCACTGGAACAGCATGCCGCGGTCGGCTTCGAGCGGCGGACGAAACATCAGTCCCCGTTGACGTTCGGGCTCTTCGTCAGCGATCTCGACCCAGAACTGATGCTCGCCTGACGTGGTCACGACGGCCAGCTTCTGCAGCGGCTCGCCATTGGGGCCGACCGGCGCCTTGGCCGCGCATCCGGCGAGAGCGAGCATAACAAGGCCCGCCATTGCAAAACGTCTCGTCGCCTTGATCATACGCCTCTCCTGGGCGCTCGATCAGTCGCCCGTTCTGATGTCTGCAACCACCAGACCTTTGGGCCCGTTGGCGAATCGCACCCGCACCGCATCGCCAGGAATCAGATCATCCAGGCCGCAGCGACGCAGGGTTTCGATGTGGACGAAGATATCGCCCGGCTCACGATCACGCACGACGAATCCGTAGCCCTTGGTCCGATTGAACCACTTGACCAGGGCGGTCTCCAGCTGTTCGTCACTTTCGGCGACCGGGCGCGGTGGCGGCGAAGTCACGGGTCGACGCACGGCGGGCGTCGCTTCGCCCTCGCCCAGGTCATGGATCTCGATCGTCTGCCAACCCTTGGCGCGTTTGACGCAGTCGCAGGTGATGGTCGCACCTTCGTCGGCCGCATCACGGCCGAGATCCCGCAGGCTGCTGATATGCAGCAGGACATCTCTCGTTTCGGTCAGGGTCGGATCGTCAGGGACGATGAAACCGTAGCCCTTGACGGCGTCGAACCACTTCACGCGCCCAGTGACGCGAACGGTCTGCGCCGTTTCCGTCTCTCTAAAGTCAGACACTTAAAAACCCCCGCCCGCGCCTCCAGCGGACTCGTTTTATATTTAACACCGTTCCGCGAAATTTTGAAAAGCGGAAAATGCGCGCCTATGCAGAAGCTTGCGTTTGGGAGAGTGCAGACGCGCATCGCAGGCGCTGGCGAATGACCGCCAGTCTCTCGTGCTATCTGGGCTATGCTGCTTGCCGGGAGCCTCAAAGGCTCAACCATAATACTGCCCGCGTGGCAGTCCCTAGGGGAGTCGAACCCCTCTTTTCAGGTTGAAAACCTGACGTCCTAACCGATAGACGAAGGGACCGCTGCGCGGGAGAGCCGGCGATATAGCCGCGCCCTCGGAGCGGTGCAAGCGTGGATTTTCAGTTTTTTGGAGCCGCCGTCAGATCATTCGAGGATCGGCGACATCCTCGATCTCGAACTGCACGCCCTTGCGCCCATTCCAGTCGTCAGCCTTCAGCCGGCCCACGATGCTCAGCCCGCCCTGCCCCGACAGCAAGGCTTGGCCCGTTGGCAGATCGGCGCAGCGCCAGGCGATGGCCTTGACCGACGCGCCATCTGGACCGACCAGCCGGCACCGCACATGACCGCCATTCATGGCGACGGGTTCGCGGGCTTGAACCCCGCTCAGGGCGAAGCTGGGTTCCGGGTTGGCAGGGCCGAATGGGGCCAGACGCTCGAACGATTCGAACAGATCGCGCGTCGCCGCCGCGGGGTCGATCAGGACGTCGATCTCCAGCACGTCCTGTGCGACAGCTTCGACCCTTTCGGTAGCGAGTCTCTCGTTCAGGAAGGCCGTCAGCTCGGGCACGCGCGCACCGTCCATCGTCAGGCCTGCCGCCATGGCATGACCGCCGCCAGCGAGCAGGATCCCGCTCTCCCAGGCCGCCTGGATCGCGCGTCCCAGGTTCATGCCTGGCTGTGACCGGCCCGAGCCCTTCCCGAGACCGGTGACGGGATCGACGCCAATGACGATCACCGGCTTGCGCCAGCGCTCGCGCAAACGGCCGGCGACGATCCCGACGACGCCCGGATGCCAGTCCTCGCCCGCGACCACGACGACGGCGCTCTCGTCGGCATGGGCGCCGGTCGCCTCGACTCGACGAACGGCGGCGTCGGTGACGGCTCGCTCGACATCGCGCCGTGACACGTTCAGCGCATCAAGCTCGATCGCCAGGGCCTCGGCCTCGGCCGGATCATCCGTCGACAGCAGCCTTGCCCCGAGGTCGGAGCGACCGATGCGTCCTCCCGCATTGATGCGCGGTCCCAGGATGAAACCGGCATGATTGCTCTTGGCCGGTCCCGGTTCCGCGCCGGCCGCCGCCAGCAGCGCGCGCAGTCCCGGATTGCGCCAGTCGCTCATGACCTTCAGACCAAGGCCGGTCAGGGCGCGATTGAAGCCCGTGAGGCCGGTCACGTCGCAGATGGCGCCCAGGGCCGCCAGATCCAGCCACTGACGAATATCCGGCTCGATCCTCTCGGCGAACAGGCCCCGACGCCGCCCCTCCCTGTTCAGCGCCGCCAGAAGCACGAACACGACGCCCGCTGCCGCCAGATTTCCCTGACCCGAGTTGCAGCCCGGTCGGTTAGGATTGACCACTGCCAGCGCCGTCGGCGGCTCGCTGCGCATCAGGTGGTGATCGATAACGACGACGTTCAGGGCGATGGCGGCCGCATGGGCAAGGGCTTCGTTCGCCGCCGCCCCGCAATCCACCGTAATGACCAAGTCCGCACCCGACGCCTTCAGCGTATCGAAGGCCTTGGCGCTGGGACCGTAACCTTCGGTCATCCGGTCCGGAACATAGATCGAAAGCGTATGGCCCATCGCCCGGAACCAACGCACCAGCAGCGCCGCGCTTGAGGCGCCATCCACGTCATAGTCGGCGAACACATGAATGTTCGCCTTGGCCTGAAGCGCGTTCAAAATCGCGTCGGCCGCTACGTCCATATCCATGAAGCTGGAGGGGTCGGGAAACAGAGCGCGCAGGGTCGGAGTGAGGAAATCTTGTCCCTGGTCTGCGCGTACACCCCGCGAGGCCAATGCCCGGGCCAGCGGTTCTTCCAGGTTCAGGGTCTGCATGTGCGCGCGCGTCGTGGCGGCATCGGCCGGACGTTGCCGCCAGGCGCGCCCGGACAGGGACCGAGACACGCCGAGAAATGCGTTCAGTGTCTTTGCGCCGCCGTCGTCTGCCATCAGCGCATTATCGCGGGATTCTGCATCCCGCGCGACCGGTCATCGCGTCGGGCGGCGGTCGAGCGGCGGCGGAGCCTTGGCCCTGTCACGCAGGCTTTGAGCAAAGGCCTCGATATCCGCCTGGGTTCGGACGGCGTCGGGCGACACCGGAACGGCGTTCACGGCCGCGCGTGTTTCGGCGGCGAGCGCCTCGGCGTCGCCGAGCGTCCAGTCGATGCGTGCGATCTCGCTGGTCAGCGTCGCGCTGTCGCCTTGGAGACGCTGCACATTCGACGCGACCTGAGTGACCGGCGGCAGATCGGTCGGCGCTGCCGGAAAGTCTTCCCAGCGCGGATAGCGCCGATTGGCGTCGACCAGTTCCTGGATACGCGGCGCCAGCGGCGAGACAGCCTCCGTCTTGGAGGCGGATGCGCCAATACAGCCGCTCAATGGCGTCGCGATCGCGGCTGCAGCGATCAGGATCATCTTTTTCGAGTGCGACGCGTTCATTTCCTTGATGGTCTTATGCCATCATCGCGGTGCGCGGAAGGGCGGATGAACCGCCCTCTGGCGCAGGACGCGCGAAGGACGATCATGGCCAACACTCCCAGAACGCCGACAGACGCCCCCGATCGCCCCGCACGCAAGGCCGGACGTCCGACGTCCGCCAAGCCCCGCCCGCCTCGCCAGTCTAGGTCGAAACCTGCCGAAACGCGGCAAGCCGCCTCTGAAACCCATGCACAGCCGACTCCTGAACCGACCGCAGCGACGCCCAATCAGGCCGAGTTGATTGAAACCCTGTCGATGAATCTGGCCAAGGCTGCCATGATGGCTCAGAGCGCGATCGCCGAGGCGGCGCTGACCCAGGCCGATCGGCCGGCCGCCCTTTCCGCCGATCCCTTCAACGTCGCGCCAGCCATGACGTCAGTCATGACCAGCCTGGCCGCCCAGCCCGACAAGATGATTCAGGCCCAGGCCGACCTGTTTGGGCGCTATATGCAGCTCTGGTCATCGACGGCGCGTCAGGCGGCCGGCGAGGCGCCCGATCCCGCTCCGGTCGACAAGCGATTCAAGGATCCGGCCTGGTCCGAAAACCCGATGTTCGACATGATGCGGCGATCCTATCTGCTGACTTCGGATTGGATGAACGGCCTGATCGCCGGGGTCGAGGACGTCGACCCGACGCTGAAACGTCGCGCCCAATTCTTCACCCGCCTGCTGACCGACGCCTTCTCGCCGTCCAACTTTTTGGCCTCCAACCCCGTCGCGCTGAAGGCCTTGGCGGAGACAAGCGGCGAATCGCTGGTGAAGGGCATGCAGAACTTCGCCGCGGATCTTGAACGTGGCGGCGGATCGCTGCGCATCAGCCAGGCCGACTATGGCAAGTTCATCGTCGGCGAGAATGTCGCCACGGCGCCGGGCCAGGTCGTCTGGCGCGATGAGTTGTTCGAGCTGATCCAGTACGCGCCGACGACCGAGACGCAGCACGAAATCCCCCTGCTGATTTTCCCGCCCTGGATCAACAAATTCTACATCATGGACCTACAGCCGGCGAACTCGCTGATCCGCTGGCTGTCGGCTCAGGGCTTCACGGTCTTCGTCTGTTCCTGGGTCAATCCAGATAAGGACAAGGCCGGCTTCGGCTTCGACGACTATCTGGAAAAGGGCATCTACCGCGCGGTCGAGAAGACGCTGGAGCAGGCGGGAACCAAGCAACTGAACTCCGTGGGATATTGCATCGGCGGCACCCTGCTTGGCTCTGGTCTGGCGCATATGGCGGCCAAGGGCGACAAGCGCATCGCCGCCGCCACCTTCTTCGCCGCTCAACATGACTTCGCCGAGGCCGGCGACCTGCTGCTATTCACCGACGAACACTGGATCGCCGAGATCGAGCGTCAGATGGATGCGGCGGGCGGCGTCCTGCCGGGCGCAGCCATGGCCGAAACGTTCAACGCCCTGCGGTCCAGCGACCTGATCTGGTCCTTCTTCATCAGCAACTATCTGCTGGGCAAGGATCCGCCCGCCTTCGACCTGCTGTTCTGGAACGCCGACCAGACCCGCATGCCCAAGGCGCTGCATCTGGACTATCTGCGTCAGATGTATGGGGCCAATGCCCTGGCCAAGGGGCAGTTCGAGATCGGCGGCCTGACGGCTGACCTGTCGAAGGTCGAGATCCCGCTCTATTTTCAGGCCAGCCGAGAGGATCACATCGCGCCGATGAACTCGGTCTATCGGTCCGCCAAACTGTTCGGCGGCAAGGATGTGACCTTCACCCTAGCCGGGTCAGGTCACATCGCCGGCGTCATCAACGCCCCGGCCGCAAAGAAGTATCAGCACTGGACCAACCCTGCCCTGCCCGCGACCTTGGCTGAATGGCAGGCGGGAGCCATCGAACATCCTGGCAGCTGGTGGGAGCATTGGTCGGCCTGGCTCGGCGCGCGATCCGGTAAGCAAATCCCCGCCCGCGACCCCGCCAAGGGCCCGCTCAAGCCCATCGAGACGGCGCCGGGCAGCTATGTGAAAGTGAAGTCTTGAACCGTCTCGAACCCAACGCCTTGCTCGCCCTCAGCACAGGCGTCGCCTTGATCCTGCTGATCATGACGGCCAGCCTGTTCGGAGAACCGGGCAACACGGTCAAATACGTGATCTCGGCCGTCATCTGCGCGGCCGCTTTCGTCCTGCTTAACGAACGGATGGCGCGCGCGATGAAGCGACCGGTCGCTCAGCCGCTGATCCACGTCAGCACGCCGGGCACGGCGGTGTGGGCCGGACTGTTTCCACTGATCGTAATCGCCATGGCCTGCGCGCCCGTATTCTTCGCCGGTCACGACTATGGGCTGCTGGTGATCATCGCCTCGGTCATCTTCGGCCTAACCGTCGATTCAGCCGTGCGCGCGCGTCGCGCCTAGACCGAGACGAACTTCAGCGCCACGCCGTTGTTGCAGTAGCGCAGCCCCGTCGGGCGCGGACCGTCGTCGAAGACATGCCCCTGGTGTCCCAGGCAGCGTGCGCAATGGTATTCGGTGCGTGGAATGCCGATGGCCAGGTCACGCTTCTTGCCGATATTGGCGGCGATGACGTCATAGAAGCTGGGCCAACCGGTGTGGGAATCGAACTTCCACTGCGATCGGAAGAGCGGCAGATCGCAGCCCTTGCAGACGAAGGTCCCGCGAGCGTGCTGATCGTTCAGCGGGCTGGAATAGGGACGCTCCGTCCCCTCGTGCCGCATGACGCGCCAGGAGGCGTCGCCCAAGCGTCGTCGCCAATCCGCATCGGACACCCGACGATAGGGCGAGGCTGCGTACTGCCCCTCCCCGGCTTCGGATGTCTCAGGCGAGCAGGCGGACAGGGCGAGCGCGCCGGCGCCCATCAGAAGGCCCCGGCGATGCAGGATCAGGGACTGGGTCATGTCCCTGATACGACGAACGCCGCCGAATGGTTTCAGACCTCAGATCAGACCGGTCGCCTCATCCAGGCCCAGCATGATGTTCAGGTTCTGCACCGCCGCGCCCGACGCGCCCTTGCCCAGATTGTCGAGCAAAGCGACCAGCCGCGCCTGCTCGCCATTGCGATCGCCGAAGACATGCAAGCGCAGGCGATTGGTGCCGTTCAGGCCTTCGGGCTCGATTCCGGTCATGGCTTCGGTCTCCTCCAGGTCGGCGACCTCGACGAACCGCTGGCCGTCATAGGCCTCGACCAGGGCGCCGTGCAGCCGTTCGACAGAGGGGGTTTCCGGCAGGGCCGCCAGATGCAGCGGAACCTCGACCAGCATGCCCTGGCGATAGTTTCCGACCGCCGGCGTGAACAGCACGTCTCGGCTCAGACTTGTGTGTTTGGTCATTTCGGGCACATGCTTGTGCCTCAGCGTCAGACCATAGGCCCGGTAGGCGGTCGCGGCGGCCCCGCCATCTTTTGGGGCGGCTTCAAACTCGGCGATCATGGCTTTGCCGCCGCCGGAATAGCCAGACACCGCATTGACCGTGACCGGATAGTTGGCGGGCACCAGACCCGCCTTCACCAGCGGCCGCACCAAAGCGATGAAACCGGTCGGATAGCAACCGGGGTTCGACACGAACTGAGAGCGCGCGATCAGCGCACGCTGCCCGGCATCCATTTCAGGAAAGCCATAGGCCCAGCCCGGCGCGACCCGGTAGGCGGTCGAGGCGTCGATCACCTTAACCGACGGGTTGGCGATCATGGACACGGCTTCCCGCGCGGCATCGTCGGGCAGACACAGGATAACCGCATCGGCGCCGTTCAGAGCCTCGCGCCGTGCATCCGCATCCCGACGTCTATCGCCCAGCAACAGCAGATTTAGATCCGGGCGCGCTTCCAGCCGCTCGCGGATTTCCAGCCCCGTGGTGCCGGCCTCGCCGTCGATGAAGATGGTATGGGTCATTTGTCTCTCCCGTCCCTTCTCCGCTTAAGGAGCAAAGGCGCAAGAAAAAGGGCGCTTCGGGTCTCCCCGAAGCGCCCCAAATCCAAACCGCGTAAACGCGATTAGCGCTTCGAGAACTGGAAGCTGCGGCGAGCCTTGGCGCGGCCGTACTTCTTGCGCTCGACGACGCGGCTGTCGCGGGTCAGGAAGCCGTGCGGCTTCAGGACCTTGCGCAGTTCCGGTTCGAAGTGCGTCAGGGCGTGCGACAGGCCGTGGCGGATGGCGCCGGCCTGGCCCGACAGACCCGAACCTTCGACGGTGCAGATCACGTCATATTGCGTGGCGCGGTCCGAGACGGTCAGCGGCTGAGCGATCATCATGCGCAGCACGGGACGAGCGAAATACTGCTCTTGGTCCTTGCCGTTGATGGTGATCTTGCCGGTGCCGGGCTTCACCCAGACGCGAGCGATGGCGTTCTTGCGTTTGCCGGTCGAATAGGCGCGGCCCTGTGCGTCCAGCTTCTGGACATAGACGGGCGCGTCGTTCTCGACCGAAGAGCTCAGGCCCTTCAGAGCGTCGAAGCCGGTTGCGGTTTCGGTGTTGGTCACGTCGGTCATGCTCAGACGCTCCGGGTGTTCTTGGGCGACGCCGACTTGAAGTCGATCGTTTCCGGTTGCTGGGCTTCGTGGTCGTGCGCGGCGCCGGCGAACAGGCGCAGGTGCGTCATCTGCTTGCGGGCCAAGGGGCTTTCCTTGGGCAGCATGCGCTCGACGGCCTTTTCAAGCACGCGCTCGGGGAAGCGGCCGCCCAGAACCTTCTCAGGCGTGGTCGACTTGACGCCGCCCGGGTGACCGGTGTGGCGATAGTAGATCTTGTCGGTGTTCTTCTTGCCCGTGAACACCACCTTGTCGACGTTGGTGACGACGACATAGTCGCCGCAATCGACGTGCGGGGTGTAGTCGCCGCGGTGCTTGCCGCGCAGACGGTTGGCGATGAAGGTCGCAAGGCGGCCCACCACGACGCCTTCGGCGTCGATGTGGATCCACTTCTTCTCGACCTCGGCCGGCTTCAACGAAGCCGTAGTGCTCTTCAGCATGAGGGGGTTCCTGGAGACGAAAATCGGGTCCGGTCCCCGAGGGAACCGAATGAAGGCGCGCTGATACAGGAGACGATTGGTCGCGTCAACGCACGCCAAAACACTGCATTTGCCACAACGTATTGTTCAAACACACGTTTTCAAATACGGTATTAAAATACCCAGCGTAATTGGTGTGAGCAGCGTTACGTCGTAACACAAAACGTCATCAAACCATGATTATAGGCGGGCATCGCAACGGCGACAGCTTTGGAGCCCTTTATGATCCTTCATCGTCGCGGTCTGATCGCCACGGGCGCAGCCGCCGCCTTCTCGGGACTGGCGCATCACGCCGCCGCTCACACGGCGGGTGAAGAGACCTACGTCAACGAGGTCCATGGCTACGGCCCGCTGCTGCGCGATCCCAATCGACTGCTCGATCTGCCCGAAGGCTTTTCCTATCAGGTCGTGGCCCAGAGCGGCGACACGATGGACGACGGCCTGTTCGCTCCGGGACAGCCCGACGGCATGGCGTGTTTCCCGCTTGAAGGGTCTCGCGTGGCCCTGGTCGTCAATCATGAGCTGAAGGGCTCCAGCGGCCTGCACCGCAACCTGGGTCCAGGCGGCCTGCGGGAGGAACGGCTTGACCTGTTGGACGCCAGCCGGGGCTACGACACCTACAAGAATGGCCGCCCCCTGCCCGGCGGCTGTTCCACCATCATCTATGATCTGGCGACCCGCCAGATGGTCAGCCGGCATCTGACGCTGGCCGGCACCTCGACCAACTGCTGCGGCGGCCCGACGCCGTGGGGCAGCTGGCTGACCTGCGAGGAGACGCTGGAGACGCCGGCCGACGCCGATGTGACCAAGAGCCACGGGTGGGTCTTCGAAGTGCCGGCGACCGCGACCGGCCTGATTGATCCCGAGCCTCTCAAGGCGATGGGCCGGTTCGATCACGAGGCCGTCTGCGTCGATCCCCGCACCGGCGTCGTCTATCTGACCGAAGACGACAACGCCGGCCTTTTCTATCGCTTCATTCCCAATGCGCCCGGCAAGTTGATCGAGGGCGGCCGGCTTCAGGCAATGGCCTGGAAAGGCGCGCCCTCGGCCGACACGCGCAATCAGGACGGTCGCACCTGGGCTGTCGGCGACTGGAGGGAGATCGAATGGATCGATCTGGACGACGTCGAGTCTCCCAATGGCGACCTGGCCAAGCGCGGTCATGCAGCCGGCGCGGCCTGGGTTGCGCGGGGCGAAGGCGTCTGGTGGGGCGACGACGAGCTGTATTTCACCGCGACCTCTGGCGGGCCGATCCGCCGCGGTCAGGTCATGCGGTTGGTTCCCGGCATGAACGGCGCCGCCGATCGTCTTCAGCTGTTCGTCGAGAGCACTGATCCAAAGATGATGAACATGGCCGACAACATCACCGTCGCGCCCTGGGGACACCTGATCCTGTGCGAGGACAACTATTCCTCGGACGTCCGCAACCACCTGAAAGGCGTCACGCCAGAGGGCAAGGTCTATACGATCGGCCGCAACGTCTTCACCGGCAACTCGGAGTTCGCCGGCGCCTGCTTCTCGCCGGATGTCGAGGTGCTGTTCGTAAACATCATGTACCCCGGCATGACGCTGGCGATCAGAGGCCCATGGTCCTCGGTCCGGACATGAAGATGCGCGGCTGAGCCCGCAGCACCAACCAAAGGTTCACGGTGGCCGTCGCCAGCACGATCGCGGCGCCCGCCTGGTGCAGCACGCCCAGCCACACCGGAACGGCGTGCACCAAGGTCACGATTCCCAGCAGAGCCTGGAACCAGATCGCACCCGCAAGCGTGAAGGCGCCGAGCCCCATTCCCTCCGCCACGCGCCAGCGCCAGGCCTGGAAGGCATAGACGCTGACGGCGATCAGCAGAGCATAGGCGACCAGTCGGTGATTGAACTGCGTCAGCGCCTGATCATGCAGGAAGGCGGCCGCGCCCAGGCTCCAGTCCGCAGGCGGCAGAACGGCGCCGTTCATCAGCGGCCAGTCGGTATAGACCAGTCCCGCATGACCGCCCGCAACCAGAGCGCCCAGCAGACATTGCAGAAACACCGCGCCCAGCAGCAGGCCGGCGCCCCTCGCCCAACCCGACGGCGGCCGGCCGTGATCCTCACCGTTCCAAGCCTCTAGCCCCGTCCAGATCAGGGCGGCGAACAGAACGAACGCCAGGCCCAGGTGCGTCGCCAGACGCTCCGGCGCGACGCTAACCCGCTCCGACAAGCCGCTGGACACCATCCACCAACCGATCAGACCCTGAAGGCCGCCCAAGGCCAGGAGCAGGACACAACGCCAGATCAGGCGGTTGGGCATAGCCCACTGATGAAATACCGACCGGGCCGGCGCCAGACGGCACAGCAGGAAGATGATCAGCGGCAGGGCGAATACCATACCGACCAGACGACCGATCAGCCTGTGCAGCCATTCCCACCAGAAGATGCCCTGAAACTCGCCCAGGCTCATGCCGGCATTGACCTGCGCGTACTGCGGGATCTGCTTGTATTTCTCGAAGGCCTCAGCCCACTGCGCGTCGTTCAGAGGCGGAATGGCGCCCATGATGGGCTTCCACTCCGTGATCGACAGGCCCGAGCCCGTCAGCCGCGTGATGCCGCCGATCACCACCATCAGGAAGACGACGGCGGCCGTGGCGAACAGCCACACGGCGACGGCGCGGTTACGATCTGGATTTCCGAAACGGTTCATTCGACGCCTGACACTGACCCGGATATGGTGTCGCGTCGAACAAAGACCAGACGCGACCGGTGCGGTATGCCCGCCCCAAGCGACAAGATCGAGTCGGATTGAGTTAACGGCGCTGTCGCCGCAGGAGATCAGGGTTGCAATACGCCGATATCGCCGCCGCCGTCGCAGGCGGCCTGCTGCTGGCCTGGATCGCGGACCTTCTGACAGGCCGGCGCGGCTTCGGCGGCACAAGCCTGGTGTCCGGGATCGGCCTGGCCTGTGGATGGTTCCTGGCGGTCCGGGTCTTCGCGGTCAGCACGATGGACAGCTGGGTCTGGGTGCCGTGGGCGCTCGTTGGATCGGGCATCTGTCTGGTCGCCTTCTTCCTGTTCCGGAACAAGCGCTGATGCCGCCCCGTCTGCGTCGCTTCGTCGCCGCGATCGGCGTGCTGCTCTTTCTCGTTTTCTGGGTCTGGGGCCTGATCGCCCTGCGCGGAATGCTGCCGCCGTCGCAGTGGATCGACTTCCTGTTCTTCGGCATCGGCGGGACCGCCTGGGGCCTGCCTCTCATCCCGTTGCTGCGATGGGCCGAGCGCGGCTGAGCGCCGAACCTGCCCCCCAGATACGGCGATGGGGCCGCCCGCAAGGACGACCCCACCATCATCATTCTTTTTCAAGAATGGTCGGAGCGACAGGATTCGAACCTGCGACCCCTTGACCCCCAGTCAAGTGCGCTACCAGGCTGCGCCACGCTCCGAAGGCGCTCCCTATAGACGGGGGGACCGCTGTCCGCAAACGCTAAAACGACTTTTCCACCTACCGTGAAAGAACGGCGTCCAGACGCGCTTTGGCCTGCTCGAGATCGGCCAGAACCCGATGCAATTTCGAGGTTTCGGCCCGCGCGACATCGGAAGTCGCCGCAGAGATCGTGACATCGCCGTCGTCGATCAATGCGGCGGCCTCCGCCCCGATCAGCTTTTTCAGCCCCTGCTCCTTGTGCAGACGCTGGACGCCGCGAATCGTCAGTCCGTCATCGTGCAGCAGACGTTTGACCGCCTTCAGCACCGCGATGTCCTGAGGCCGATAGAAGCGCCGACCGCCGGCCCGTTTCACAGGCGTGACGAAATCGAACTTCGTCTCCCAGAACCGCAGCACATGCTGGGGCGCGCCGACCTCGTCGGCCGCTTCGGAAATGGTTCGGAAGGCGTCGGCGCTCTTGGCCACCGCGATCAGGCCTCGACGACGGCGTCGTGAACCCGGCTTTTCATGATTTGCGAGGCGCGGAAGCTGATGACCCGGCGCGGATTGATCGCCGCCGGTTCGCCCGTCTTGGGATTGCGGCCCATCCGTGCACGCTTCTCACGCACCTGGAAAACGCCGAAGCCTGACAGTTTCACCGTCTCGCCGCGTTCCAGCGATTCGACGATCAGTTCCAGGGTGCGCTCGACCAGGCTGGAGCATTCCTGACGCGACAGGCCAACCTCTTCATGCACGGCTTCGCACAAGTCGGCGCGCGTCACGGTCTGTTGGCCTGCCATCGTATCCCCGCTGTGCTGCGATCCGCTCGCATCCATAGGGGCGCAAAGCCCCCGAAAAATCAATGCCTCGATGTCGATTAGAGCCGAAGCGCGCAGGCGCCCCAGGTCAGGCCGCCGCCCATGGCTTCAAGCAGCACCATATCGCCCTTCTTGATCCGCCCATCCTGGATCGCAGCATCCAGCGCCAGCGGGATCGAGGCGGCCGAGGTGTTGGCGTGGGTGGCGACGGTGGAGATCACCTTGTTCTCATCCAGACCCAGCCGGTCGCCGACGCCCTTGATGATTCGCTGGTTAGCCTGGTGCGGCACGAACCAGTCGACATCCGCGATCTCGATGTTGGCGGCGGCGCAGGCGGCGGTGATGCCTTCTGCGATGTTCACGACGGCATGACGGAAGACCTGGTTTCCGGCCATGCGCAGATGGCCAACGGTCCCCGTCGTCGCCGGGCCGCCATCGACGTAGAGCAGATCGGTCTTGGATCCGTCAGCGCGCAAGGCGAAGCCCAGCATACCCTGGTCGTCCGATGTCCCCTGCCCTTCGCGCGGTTCCAGCACCACGGCGCCGGCCCCGTCCCCGAACAGGACGCAGGTGGTCCGGTCGGTCCAGTCCATCAGCCGCGTCATCTCCTCGGCCCCGATCACCAGAGCGCATTTCGACAGACCGCGCGCCACGAAGCCGTCAGCGACGCTCAGCGCATAGACGAAACCGGAGCAGACGGCCTGCACGTCGAAAGCGATGCCGACGCCCGCGCCCAGCTTGGCCTGGACGATCGACGCGACCGCCGGGAAGGTCATGTCCGGCGTGGTGGTGGCCACGATAATCAGGTCGACGTCGGACGCCGCCTTGCCCGCGTCGGCAAGCGCCTTCTTGGCGGCCTCGACCGCCAGATCGCTGGTCGGCTGGTCATCACGCGCCTTGTGACGCTGCTTGATCCCGGTGCGCTCCTGGATCCATTCGTCGGAGGTGTCGATGAACTTAGCCAGGTCGGCGTTGGTGACGATCTCGTCCGGCAGGTAAGAGCCGACGCCTGTCACGGCGCTGCGGGTGACGGTCACTGCAGGGATTCTCCCACGGCTGCGGCGGGCTTGGCGGCATGATCGAACACCGCATCCAGCTTGCCCAGGTTGTCCCCCACCTTGCTCATATAGTCGCTGCGGGCCAGATCGACAGCGATGCGGATGGCGTTACCGAATCCCTTGGCGTCCGCGCCGCCATGGCTCTTCACCACAATACCGTTCAGGCCTAACAGGGGGCCGCCGTTGATGGCGCTGGGGTCGATCTTCTGGCGCATTTTCTTCAACGCCGGCATGGCGATGACGGCGCCCAGCTTGGATTGCAAGTTGGAGGTCAGGGCCTCTTTCAGCAGGGCCGAAATATAGCGCGCTGTGCCTTCGGCGGTCTTAAGCGCGATGTTCCCGGTGAAGCCGTCTGTCACCACCACGTCCACCGTGCCCTTGGCGATGTCGTCGCCCTCGACGAAGCCGTGATAGTTCAGGTCGAACGGCCCGTCGCGCAGGATGGCGTGAGCCTCCTTGACCTGTTCGTTGCCCTTCATGTCCTCGGACCCGACGTTTAGGAGGCCGATGGTCGGGCGGGCGATGCCGCGCACTGCGGACTGGAACGCTTCGCCCATGATGGCGAACTCGATCAGCTGCTCCGCATCGCTGCCGATGTTGGCGCCGACGTCCAGAACCGCCGTGTGGCCCTTGAAGGTGGGCCAGCTGGCGACGATGGCCGGACGTTCAAGCCCGGGCGCAGACATCCGCAGAATCAATTTCGAGATCGCCATCAGGGCGCCGGTATTGCCGGCCGAGACAACGCCGCCGGCCTGACCCGTCTTCACCGCCTCGATGGCGTTCCACAGGCTGGAGCCCTTGCCGCGGCGCATGGCCTGGGCCGGCTTTTCGTCCATGGCCACGACCTTGTCGGTGTGGCGTATCTCGCAGACGTCCGCCGCCAGCCCGCAACGCGCCAGTTCCGGCGCGATCTTGGCCTCGTCGCCATGCAGCAGGAAGCGAACCCCCTCGCCGTCATGGGTGCGGATATAGCTGCGGATGCCGGGAACGACGACGGAGGGCCCGTGATCGCCGCCCATGGCGTCAAGCGAGATCGTAACTGGGGCTGGCAAATGGACCTCTTGTGGCCGCGTCGTCTTGTCGCGCGACGCTTGGCAGGATGCGCTGGACGATAGCGCCGACGCCGGGGGATGCAACCACCCGGCCCCTACGTCAACCTCAGCCTTGGTCGTCTTTGGATTTGAGCGCCCTCAGGGCCGCGAACGGAGAAATCTCCGTTGGCTCCTCAGGTTGCACGAACTCCGCGCCCGGCTTGCGCGGGAACGGATCAAGCGACAGCACCAATTGCTCGACCGCATACTGGCCCAGGTCGATCTTGCCGTCCTCGATCACGTCGGCGTCTTCTTCATCCAGCGTGACCTCAATCTCGTCGGTTTCCTCGGGCTTGGCTTCGACGAGCTGAATGGAGAACCGGCGATCCACATCGACTGGCAAGGGCTCCAGCGTCAGGCCGCAGGTCTGCACCGCATGTGCGGTCACCCTGCCCTTCATCGTCCATTCGCTGGTTGACGGCGTCGGCTTGATTTCCAGATCGACGGCGAAATCGTCCAGCCCCTGAAGATCGAGGCTGCGGGCGATTCGCTTGCGAGTGTCTGCATCCGGCTCCAGCCGGCGGCTCAGGCCCGCGCCGATCTGATTGACCCGCACCGTTTCGCTGTAGGGGAGCGTCGCGCTCATCTCGTTCAAACTTCCGCCCAGGCCGGCGTCGCCAGCACCTTGTTGAAATCCTGCGCCGCCAAGGCCGCGCGTGTCGTCAGCGCATAGCGCGCCAATGTGTCCGCATGGGGCGCTTGCGGATCCGCATAGACATTCTTCGCCATCGCCTCCGCCAAAGCCGCCGCATCGCCGGCGCGCAACGGCTGCTCATAGGCGTTCATCCGGCCGTAGAGGGCTTCGCCCAGCTTGCGCATCTTCTTGCCGACGGCGACGTCGCCCACGCCTTCTTCGCGCAGGACGTGATCCAGCGCCGAGACATAGACGTCGAACACCGCCTGAGCCGCATCCTGGCCCTGAGCCGTGTTCTCATCGCGCAGCCGCAGCACCAGCAACAGCACATGCAGCGTGTAGAGCTCGAATCGCGCGTCGATGCGGTCGTCGACCGCCAGGTGCGTGTAGAAGGCCGGATTGCGGGCCTGGCTGACGGCCTTGGCGTAGAGATCGTCGCCGAGACGGACGCCGGACCGGGGTTTGAACAGGTTTTTCAGCATGGGTTCCAACGGCCCCTTTTCCGCCGCGCCGTTGAACTAGGACGCAGGTCCGTCTAGGTCAAAGACCTTGTTCTCTCGCAGGCGCCCGACCATGTCCCGTTTCGTCCCGCTTTTTGTCGCTGTTTCTCTGGCCGGCCTGTCCGCCGCCTGCGCCCCGACCATCGGCTCCAACGGCTTCCAGGCCATCGACGCCAAGCCGCAAGACGTGGTCGCCGGCACGGACACCAAGGAAACCGTCCTCGCGAAGCTGGGTTCGCCTTCGACCACCTCGACGTTCGAGCCGGATCAGGTCTGGTACTACATCAGCCAGACGACCGAGAAATACACCTACAACCTGCCCAAGGTTTCGACGCGCACCGTGACCGAAATCACCTTCGTCCCGCAGGGCGATCAGGTGGCTTCGGTGCGCACTCTCGGCCTGACGGACGGCGAGCAGATCGCCATGAACCGCAACGAGACGCCGACGCGCGGTCGTGAGCTGACGGTTCTGGAACAACTGCTGGGCAACGTCGGTCGTGGCCAACTGCCCCGCACTGAAGACGACACGCCCGGCCAGCGCCGCCCCGACTAAGGCGGCTCTTTCCCCAAAACACAGGCGCCCCGGAGATCGCTCTCCGGGGCGTTTTCGTAAATGGCTGTGGTTTCGCCTAGCCGATGGTCCCGCTCGCCAGCA
This sequence comes from Brevundimonas sp. Leaf280, assembly GCF_001422455.1. NCBI lineage: Bacteria > Pseudomonadati > Pseudomonadota > Alphaproteobacteria > Caulobacterales > Caulobacteraceae > Brevundimonas > Brevundimonas sp. Leaf280. Next base: position 284,115 of record NZ_LMNC01000002.1, read on the forward strand.
CCGCCAGCAGCAGCAGGGCGACGATATTGGTGATCTTGATCATCGGGTTCACCGCCGGACCCGACGTGTCCTTGTAGGGATCGCCCACCGTATCGCCGGTCACGGCCGCCTTGTGGGCTTCGGAGCCCTTGCCGTGGACGACGCCGTTCTTGTCGGTGAAGCCTTCCTCGATCACCTTCTTGGCGTTGTCCCAGGCGCCGCCGCCTGATGTCATCGAAATGGCGACGAACAGGCCGGTGACGATCACGCCCATCAGCATGGCGCCGAGAGCGGCAAAGGCGTTCGCCTTGTCCGAAATGGCCAGCACCGCGACGAACAGGACGATCGGCGACAGCACCGGCAACAGCGACGGCACGATCATCTCGCGGATCGCCGCCTTGGTCAGGATGTCGACCGCCCGGCCGTATTCCGGCTTCACCTCATAGGTCATGATGCCGGGGTTCTCGCGGAACTGGCGTCGGACCTCCGCGACGACCGATTCGGCGGCCCGTCCCACCGCCATCATCGACATGCCGCCGAACAGGAACGGCAGCAGTCCCCCGAACAGCAGCCCGACGACGACGTAGGGATTGGTCAGATCGAAGGCGATCGGACCCATGTCGGCGAAGAACGGATAGTCCGCCGGATTGGCCGAGAAATACTGCAGGTCCGACGTATAGGCGGCGAACAGCACCAGCGCGCCGAGGCCCGCCGAACCGATGGCGTAGCCCTTGGTCACGGCCTTGGTGGTGTTGCCCACGGCGTCCAGCGCATCCGTCGAATGCCGCACGTCGCTGGGCAGACCGGCCATCTCGGCGATGCCGCCGGCGTTGTCGGTCACGGGTCCAAAGGCGTCGAGCGCCACGATCATTCCCGCCACGCCCAGCATGGTCGTCGTGGCGATGGCGATGCCGAACAGGCCGGCCAGCTGGAAGCTGGCCACGATGCCGACGATGATCGTCAGCGCGGGCAGCGCCGTCGCCTCTAGCGAGACGGCCAGGCCCTGAATGACGTTGGTGCCGTGCCCGGACACCGAGGCGTTGGCGACCGATCGCACCGGACGGAAGCCGGACCCGGTGTAGTATTCGGTCACCACCACGATCGCCGCCGTCACCGCCAGACCGACCATGCCGGACCAAAACAGCGCCATCGGCTGGATCTCCAGACCGCTGGCCGTCACGATCGGCCCCGTCACCATCTGATCGATCACCCACCAGACCGCGCCGATGGACAGGACGCCGGTGACGATAAGCCCCTGATAGAGGGCGCCCATGATGTTGTTGGACTTGCCCAGCCGCACGAAGAAGCTGCCGATGATGGAGGTGACAATACACACCGCGCAGATCGCTAGCGGCAGCACCATCATCAGATCCACATAGGGCTGCCCCCTGAAGAAGATCGCGGCCAGCACCATGGTCGCGACGGTCGTCACGGCATAGGTCTCGAACAGATCGGCCGCCATGCCGGCGCAGTCGCCGACGTTGTCGCCCACATTGTCGGCGATGGTGGCGGCGTTACGAGGATCGTCCTCGGGAATGCCCGCCTCGACCTTGCCCACCATGTCGCCGCCCACGTCGGCGCCCTTGGTGAAGATGCCGCCACCCAGGCGCGCGAAGATCGAGATCAGGGAGGCGCCGAAGCCCAGCGCCACCAGCCCGTCGATCACCTCGCGGCCTGTCGAGGCCAAGCCCAGATGCTGGGTCAGCACGATGTAGTAGCCTGACACCCCGATCAGGGCGCCGCCCGCCACGAACATGCCGGTGATGGCGCCCGAGCGGAACGCCAGGTTCAACCCCTTGGACAGACTTTCGGACGCGGCCTGCGCCGTGCGGACATTCGCCCGCACCGAGATCAGCATCCCGGCATAGCCGGCTGCACCGGACAGGACGGCCCCGATAAGAAATCCGATGGCGGCATAGATTCCGATAAGGAAGTAGGCGGCGATCAGGATCACGATCCCGACGATGCCGATGGTTAGATATTGCCGCTTCAGATAGGCCGAGGCGCCTTCCTGGATCGCGGCGGCGATCTCTCGCATCTTGTCGTTGCCAGTGCTCGCCTTCATCAGCACGGCGGTCTGCGCGGCGCCATACAGCACCGCCAGCACACCGGCCGCGAAGACCAGCGTAAGTGAGTTCGTCATTGGCGTTTCCATGCCCTTGCAAACAGGCGCGCAGGCCTTGGCGCGGTCGGGCGTTATCGCCTCTGTCCGCCTTCCGGTCCCCCCGCACGCGGCGAACGCGTCAGTGCGTTCTTTGGGATTTGCCAAGGGAGCCTGTCATGGCAGGCGGAGTGACGCAACAGCGGTCGGTCAGCCCGTTCAGCGAGCGGTCTGCATGCCCGTGCGGCGACGCGGCGACTGGCTGACGACCTCGACGCGTCGGACGGAACCGCGACCCGAGATCGCCGCAGACGCCGCCACCAGCGACGCGGACAGGGCCCGCTCGTCCAGCCGTGTCCAGTCGCCGGGCACGGTGAAAGGCGTCTTGTGAGCCGCGCGGACGACGGCGTCGCGGAAGAAGGCTTCCTTGGGCTTCATCTGTTCGACGGTCTTGCCGGCGCCCAGTTCAAGCCTGAGGGCGACGAACACGTAGTTCCGCAAACGCCCGCCCTCGATGACAGGCAGGCCGAGGCCTGCGATGCTCAGGGCCGCAGGCGCAGACTCGGTTTCGCTGGCGGAGGCGGCGGCGCGACTGGCGGCGGCGCCGGTCAGGGCGGCGGTTCCGGAGGCGATCAGGGTTCTACGGTCCATAACGACACCCTGCCGGACGGGCGTTAGGATTCCCTTGCCGCGTCAGCCGTGGGTCCAGCCGTTTCTGGCCATCGGCACGGGCTGACCGTCGTAAAGAACCGTCAGGCCCTGCCCAGCGGTGACTTCGCCGACGCGGGTCAGGCGAATCAGCCGGCGCTCGGCCTCGCGACGCAGGGCGTCCTCGTGGCGCGGATGTGCGGTGAAGGCGATCTCATAGTCATCACCGCCGCTAGCCAGGTCTTCCAAAGACAGCTGCGGATCGACCCGATCGTCGAACCAGGCCTGGGCCGCCGCGGACAGGGGCAGGACGTTGAGATTGAGCGACACGCCGACCCTGCTAGCTTGCGCGACGTGGGCCAGATCGGCAGCCAGGCCGTCCGACACGTCAACGGATGCGGTGGCGAACTCGCGCACGATGTCGGCGAAGTCGGTCCGTGGCGTCGGCATCCGGTAGTGGCTGACCAAAGCCTCTATCCGCTCAGGCGCCAGAGCCAGTTGTCCTTGCGCCGCCTTGAGCCCCAATAGCCCGTCCCCGATCACGCCGGTGACGAAGACGAGGTCGCCGACCTGCGCGCCTGCGCGAGAAACGACTTTGCCCGTCGGCGCCCAACCCAGGGCCGTCAGAGAGAAGGACAGCGGGCCAGGAGTCTTGACCGTGTCCCCGCCGAGCAGATGAACGCCGAACCGCGCCTGATCCTCGGCCAGCCCGGAAGCAAAGGCCTCGCGCTCGGGCCAGCCGCAGCGTTCCGACCAGAAGCAGGCCAGCAGATAGCCGAACGGCTCAGCGCCCTTGGCGGCAAGGTCCGACAAGTTCACTCGCAGCAGCTTCCTGGCGACCGTGTCCAGCGGATCGTCGGGCAGAAAATGCACGCCCTCGACGATGGCGTCCTTGGTCAAGACGAGGTCACAGCCGGGGCGTGACGGCAGCACCGCCACATCGTCGGCCAGCCCCCTGCCCCATTCGGGATGGGCCAGGGGCTTGAACAGCCTCTCGATCGTCTCGAACTCGCCCGCGACGTCGAGCGCCGGCATTATTTGCGCGTGTCTCTGGATACGCCGTCCAGCGCCGCGTTGACGAAGCGCGCCTCAGCGTCGTCGAAGAAAGCCTTGGCCAGTTCGACATATTCGTCGATCACGACCTCGCGCGGCGTCTCGGGATGCTTGATCAGCTCCCAGGCGCCCGACCGCAGCAGGGCGCGCAGGGTGGCGTCGATCCGCTCAAGCTTCCAGTTGGAGGCCAGACGCGCCTTGATGGCGGCGTCGATGTCGCGCTGGCTTTCGATCACGCCGCGCACGATGTCGGCGAAATAGGCCTCGTCGGCCTCGGCCAGGGCCTCGCCCTCGATGTCGGTGTCGAAGCGGAAGTTCGAGAATTCGGTGATCACCGTCTCGACGCCCTCGCCCGCAAGTTCCATCTGATAGAGCGCCTGGACGGCGGCGAGACGCGACACGGTGCGGGCGCGACGCTGTTTGGAGCTCAGATTGGGCTCGGCGCGCTGCTTTTCGGCTTCGGCGAGTTGTTCTAGGACGGCTTTGACGCTGTTCGGTTCAGTCATGCGCCGACGCCATGACGCAACCGCTTCTTCAATGCAATGAGGTCCAGGCACGCCTTGGCGGCGCCGCCGCCCTTATCCCCTTCCGAAAGACGAGCCCGATACCAGGCCTGGTCTTCGTCTTCGGTCGTCAGGATGCCGTTGCCGATGATGACGCCCTTGACGCCCAGCGCCATGATGCCGGCCGCCGACTGATCGGAGACGATCTCGAAATGATAGGTTTCGCCACGGATCACCGTGCCCAGCGCCACATAGCCGTCATAGCGGGGCGCGGTCGGGAAACGGCCGGCCTCCTCGGCCAGGGCGATGGCCGGCGGCACCTCCAGCGCGCCGGGCACGGTGATGACGTCGAAGTCGGCACCGCGCGCCTTCAGCGTCTCCTTGGCCCCTTCCAGAAGGGAGTCGGCCAGGTCGTCGTAGAAGCGCGCCTCAACGATCAGAATACGGGGGGCTTCGGTCACGCCTTGGTTTCTCCATCCATGTCGCGCCAGCCGACGATGCGCAGGCCGTAGCCTTCCAGCGCCGTCGGCTCGGGTCGCGTCGAACTCATCACGATCATGTCTCTGACGCCCAGGTCCAGCAGGATCTGGGCCCCCACGCCATAGGCGCGCAGCGATCGATCCATCGCCGCCGGCTTGTCCGCGCCCGCCAGCCGTTCGGCCAGCGAGTTCAGCGACGGATCGCGCAGGAAGACGACCACGCCGGGGCCGTCATGCTCCGTAATCTGTTTCAGGGCGCTGGGCACATAGTCCTGGCGCGCCTCGACGTGGCCCAGCAGGTCGCAGGCGAAGTCCACCTGGTGCATCCGCACCAAGGTCGGTTTGGCCGGATCGATGCGCCCCTTGACCAGGGCCACATGCTCGGCGCCCTCAATGGTGTTCTTGTACAACATCAGGCGGAACGGTCCGCCGTGAACGCTCTCGAACGGCGTATCCATGATCCGTTCGACGAAGCGTTCGGTGCGGCGACGATAGGCGATCAGGTCGGCGATGGTGCCGATCTTCAGCCCATGCAGCTGGGCGAAGGCGACCAGATCGGGCATCCGCGCCATCTCGCCGTCGTCCTTGATGATCTCGCAGATCACCCCGGCGGGGGTCAGGCCGGCCATGCGGCTGATGTCCACGGCCGCCTCAGTGTGGCCGGCGCGGACCAGAACGCCGCCGTCGCGCGCGACCAGCGGGAAGATGTGTCCCGGCGAGACGATGTCGTCCATGCCCTTTGACGCATCGGTCGCGACATGGATGGTACGCGAGCGGTCGGCGGCCGAGATGCCGGTGGTGACGCCGTCCTTGGCCTCGATCGAAACGGTGAAGGCGGTCTTCATGCTCTCGCGGTTGTCGGCGGCCATCGGCGGCAAACGCAGCTGCTGCGCGCGCTCGGCAGTCAGGGCCAGGCACACCAGGCCGCGCGCCTGGCGGATCATGAAGTTGATCTGGTCCGGCGTCGCGAATTGCGCGGGGATGATGATGTCCCCTTCGTTCTCGCGATCCTCGGCGTCCACCAAGATGTAGGGACGGCCGTTGCGGGCGTCTTCCAGAATGTCCTCGATAGGACTGATGGGGCTGTCGTTCATGTTCGCGGCCTGGGCTTGCATCACGCGGTCTCCTGCCACCGCGCGAGGTATCGCGCCAGCATGTCGATCTCCAGATTGACGGGATCGCCCACTTTCAAGCGGCCCAGGGTCGTCATGTCCCAGGTGTGGGGGATAATGTTCAGCGAGAAGACCTGCCCCTCGACGGCGTTTACGGTCAAAGACACGCCGTCAACCGTGATCGACCCCTTTGCGGCGATGTAGCGATGCAGGGGTGCGGGGGCCTCGACCTCGATCCGGTGCGATCCGCCTTCGGGCGTGATCGAAACCACCCACCCAAGACCATCGACGTGGCCGGATACGACGTGGCCGCCCATCTCATCGCCCAGCTTGGCGGCCCGCTCCAGATTGACGCCGTCGCCGGTCTTCCAGGCGCCCAGGGTGGTCTTGGACAGGGTCTCGTTCGACACCTCGACGGCGAACCAATCGGCGCCCTTCTCGGTCACCGTCAGGCAGCAGCCCGCGTGGCTGATGGAGGCGCCCAGGTCGATGCCGGCGGTGTTCCAGGCGGTCTCGATCTCGTAACGGCGGTCGCGATCGGTCTCGCGGACCTCGCGGACGCGGCCGATGTCGGTGACGATGCCGGTGAACATTTGGACTCTGGACCCCTTGGGAGAAAAATACCGTCTAATTCGTCTAATCGTCTAAATTGGACGGCGTCAGAGACGGGCGTAGCGTTCCCACAGATCGTCCCCGACGGGCTCGGCGCCCAGGCGACGGAACTTGGGGGCGTCGGTCAGCTTTGCAAGAGCCAGGGCGGCGACGCAGGGCCGCCCCTCCCCGCCCAGCAGGACCGGGGCGCGGAACCATTCCAGCACATCGACGGCATTGGCGCGCAGGAAAGACGCCGCGACCTGACCGCCACCTTCGATCAGAAGCGAGGTTGCGCCGGCGGCTTCCAAGGCTTTCAGCACGGCCGGGATGGTGGGACGACCGTCCTCGACGGCGACCTGCACCACCTTGGCGGCGCCGATACTGCGCGGTTCTGCGGCGGTCAGGATAAGGGTGTTTTCGCCCGCGACCTTCGCCGCCTGCGGCGTGCGCAGCCGGCTGTCCAGCACGACGCGCAAGGGCTGATCCACGCTGCGTCCCGGCAGGCGGGCGGTCAGTTCAGGATCGTCGTGCAGAACCGTCTCGACACCGACCAGGATCGCGTCGTGGGCGGCGCGCAGGCGGTGACCCTCCAGCCGCGCCGCTTCGCCGGTGATCCACTGGCTTTCACCCGAGGCCGTGGCGATCCGCCCGTCCAAGGAGGTCGCCAGTTTCAGCGTGACCCGCATCAGGCCTTGCCGGACGGTTCGTCGAACCCTTCGTCGCCCAGGAACTTGGCGAAGTCGCCGGTGTGGCGGAAATCCTTGTAGACCGAGGCGTAGCGGACATAGGCTACCTCATCCACGCCCTTCAGCGCCTTCATGATGAAGTCGCCGACCGTGCTGGACGGGATTTCGGTCTCGCCCAGGCTTTCCAGCTGGCGGACGATCCGGTTGACCATCTGCTCGACCTGATCGGCCTGGACCGGGCGTTTGCGCAGGGCCACGCCCAGCGAGCGTTCCAGCTTGTCGCGGTCAAAGGGCGTGCGCCGTCCGTTACGCTTCAGGATGACCAGTTCACGCAGTTGCACGCGCTCGAACGTCGTGAAGCGCCCGTTGCAGTTCGGGCAGGACCGGCGGCGTCGAATGGCCGAGCCGTCGTCCGACGGCCGGCTGTCCTTCACTTGAGTGTCCTGATGACCGCAAAAAGGGCACTTCATCAGGCGGTTATCCGTAGATCGGGAAGCGGTGCGTCAATTCTCGCACCTGGGCCGCGACGCCTGCGACCACGGCCGGATCGGCTTCGTCGCCGCCGTTCATCGACGAGACGACGTCGGCGATCCAGTGACCGATCTGCTTGAACTCTTCCTCGCCGAAGCCGCGCGTGGTGCCGGCCGGGGTGCCCAGGCGGACGCCCGAGGTGACGGTGAACGGAGCGGTGTCGAACGGCACGCCGTTTTTGTTGCAGGTCATCAGCGCCTTTTCGAGCTCGTGCTCGGTCGCCTTGCCGGTCACGCCCTTGGGCCGCAGGTCGACCAGGGCCAGGTGGCTGTCGGTGCCGCCCGAGACGATGGCCAGGCCGCGCTCGATGAGGACGCCGGACAGGGCCTGGGCGTTCTTGACCACCTGTTGGGCATAGCCCTTGAACTCGGGCTTCAGCGCCTCGCCGAAGGCCACGGCCTTGGCCGCGATGACGTGTTCCAGCGGGCCGCCTTGCAGGCCGGGGAAGACGGCGGAGTTGATCTTCTTGCCCAGATCGACGTCGTTGGACAGGATCATGCCGCCGCGCGGGCCGCGCAGGGTCTTGTGCGTGGTCGTGGTGACGACGTGGGCGTGCGGGATCGGGTCCGGATAGGCGCCGCCGGCGATCAGGCCGGCGTAGTGCGCCATGTCCACCATCAGATAGGCGCCGACGCTGTCGGCGATCTGGCGGAAGCGCTTGAAGTCGATGTGGCGGCTGTAGGCCGAGGCGCCGGCCAGGATCAGCTTGGGCTTCTCACGCTCGGCCATTTCGGCGACGTGATCGTAGTCGATCAGGTGAGTGTCTTCGCGCACCTTGTAGGTCACGGGGCGGAACCACTTGCCCGATTGGTTCGCCGGCGAACCGTGCGTCAGGTGTCCGCCGCACGCCAGATCCATGCCCAGGAAAGTGTCGCCGGGCTGCAGCAGGGTGAAGAAGACCGCCTGGTTCGCCTGGGCGCCCGAGTGGGGCTGGACATTGGCGAAGGCCGCGCCGAACAGTTGCTTGGCCCGCTCGCGCGCCAGATCCTCGGTCATGTCGACGAACTCGCAGCCGCCGTAATAGCGCCGACCGGGATAGCCTTCGGCGTATTTGTTGGTCAGGACCGAACCCTGCGCGTCCAGCACCGCCTGAGACACGATATTCTCGGACGCGATCAGCTCGATCTGTTCGCGCTGACGGCCCAGCTCGCCCTGAATGCCCTTGAAGACATCCGGGTCGGCGTCAGCGAGCGTCTTGGTGAAATAGGCGTCGTGGGTGAAGGCCGTCACGCTGGAATCCCCGAAATCAGAAGCTGGCCTATCTATCCCCAGCCGGGCCCGACCACAACATCTTGTGGTCAGCCTTTGCCCAGAGCCCGCCTCAGCTTGGCGATCGCGACCCGTTCGACGGACTTGGGTTCATTGACCGGCCCCATGGCGCTGACCTCCCGGCCCGTCGCGACATGGATGGCCGAGCATTTGAGGTAGGGGCCGTTTCGGGTGAATTCGACGATGACCTCTCCGAGGTCGTCGCCCGTCGTCATGCGGCGACGGGTCGGCGCGCCACGTTGCAGTGGGCGAACAGCTTGTCCATCGCCTGGACCAGATGATCCATCATGGCGTCGGTGTGGTTCGGCGACGGCGTGAAACGCAGGCGCTCGGTCCCCTTGGGCACAGTCGGATAGTTGATCGGCTGAACATAGACGCCGTACTCGTCCAGCAGCATGTCCGAGATCATCTTGCAGTGGACCGGATCACCGACGTGCACCGGCACGATATGGCTCTCGCTTTCCATCACCGGGATACCGGCGGCGGCGAAACGGGCCTTCAGGGTCGCGGCCCGCTCCTGATGCTGGACGCGTAGTTCGGGGTGCGCCTTCAGGTGACGCACGGAAGCCAAGGCGCCGGCAGTCAGGGCCGGCGGCAGCGATGTGGTGAAGATGAAGCCCGAGGCCCAGCTGCGCACAGCATCGATGATCATGGCGTCGGCGGCGATATAGCCGCCCATCACGCCGATCGCCTTGCCCAGGGTGCATTCGATGATGTCGATCTGGTCCAGCACGCCGTCGCGCTCGGCGACGCCCGCGCCGGTTTCACCATACAGGCCGACCGCATGGACCTCGTCCAGATAGGTCAGGGCGCCGTATTTCTTGGCGAGCGCAATAGTGCCGGCCAGATCGGCGATGTCGCCGTCCATCGAATAGACGCTCTCAAACGCGATCAGCTTGGGCGCATCGGCGGGCGCCGCCGCCAGCAGGGCCTCCAGATGCGCCAGATCGTTATGCATGAAGACGTGACGCTCGCCGCCGCCGTGGCGGATGCCGGCGATCATCGAGGCATGGTTCAGCGAATCGGAGAAGGTGATTAGGCCCGGCAGGATCTTCTGCAGGGTCGATAGCGTCGCCTCGTTGCCGACATAGCCCGAGGTGAACAGCAGGGCCGCTTCCTTCTGGTGCCAGTGTGCCAGTTCCGCTTCGAGATCGACGGCGGAGCGGGTCGTGCCGGAGATGTTGCGCGTGCCGCCGGCGCCGGCGCCCACCGCATCGATCTCACTATGCATGGCGTCCAGCACGACGGGGTGCTGGCCCATGCCGAGATAGTCGTTGGAGCACCAGATGACGACGTCCTGTTCGGAGCCATCCTCGCGGCGACGCACAGCCTTCGGAAACTGACCGCGCACGCGCTTCAGATCGGCGAAGACGCGATAGCGTCCTTCGCTGCGAACCTGCTCCACCGAGCTATTAAAGGCGGCCTTATAGTCGAACAAACTACGCGTTCTTTCGCTTATGGCGATGTCTTTGCGTTGTTTGCTCTCCCGAAGCGGGCTTGTCCATGTCCGCCGCATGGACAAAACGCCCCAAACCCTTAATTGATAACGGTTCTCAGTATCGAGATCGATCAGCCCGGCTTGCGGAAGCGATAGACGAACTGGTCCGTCTTGCCGCGGATCTTCTCGTCGAAGACGTTCAGGCTGTGGTCGTCTGCGGGATTGGCGACGGCCTGGCTCTCGCCCTCGAAGACAAAGCCGGCCGCCTCGACCTCGCGCTTCAGATAGTCGCCTTCGATGCGGTGCAGGGTCTGGACCGCCGAGATGCCCGTGCCGGGCGCGGCTTCATGGTCGATCAGAATGTAGCGGCCGCCGGGCTTCAGCGCCGCGAACGCCGCCGCGTTCATCTTGGCCACGTCAGTGTTGAAACCGGGGATGTGGAAGTCGTGGTATTCCTGGCTCATGAAGATCATGTCCAGCGGCTGGTCGAAGGTCATGGCGTCCAGCAGGCCGTTGACCCGCGTCACGTTCGGATAGGCGGCGGCCAGGGCGTCCGCGCCGGCGTTCTCGCGCGCCATCGTCCGGTTCGGCACGAAGGCGTAGACTCGGCCGTTCGGCCCGATCACGTCGGAGAACAGGCGTGTGAAATAGCCGGCGCCTGGGCGAATGTCGGCGACCTTGTCGCCCGGCTCAAGTTGGGCGAAGGCGAGAATCTCGGCCGGATGGCGCAGCGGATCGCGGGCCACTTCTTCGGCCGGTCGCTTCGGATCGGCGACGGCGTCACGATATAGTTGGGACTGACCGACAACTCTGTCCGCTTCCGCAAATGCTGCATTTGCCGCTTCATCAGCAGTGATCGCCGGAGTAACGACAGTCCGTTCCCCGCCGTCGGAAGACACGATGATACAGGCCGAAAGGCCCGCCGCCAGAGCCTGAACCGCCGCGCCGGTCGCCAATCGCTTGATCATCGTCATCTCCTGAACTTTGCGGCGATAGGCTCGCATTTCGCTGATCCGCGCAAGCCGTCTTGCGCGCGCGATTTGCGCCCCGGCCGCTGCGGCGCTAGTCCGACGCCAGCTTTCCAAGGTCTCGCCATGCTTCCCTACCAGCCCGCCCCCTTCCCGCTCGCCCGTCCGCGCCGCCTGCGGTCCAGCCCGTGGGTGCGGCGGCTGGTGGCGGAAACGACCCTGACGCCGGCCGATCTGATCTGGCCGTTGATCGTCCATGACGGCGCTGAGGATCGCGTCCCGGTCGCCTCCATGCCCGGCGTGTTTCGGCTTTCGCCCAAGGCGGCTGCTGCGGCGGCGGTCGAGGCGCGCGACCTCGGCATTCCGATGGTGGCTTTGTTCCCCAATGTCGACGGCGCGATCAAGGACGCGGTCGGCACCGGCGCAACCGACCCCGACGGCCTGATTCCCGACTGCATCAAGGCCATCAAGGACGCCGCGCCCGAGATCGGCGTCATGACCGACGTCGCCCTGGACTGCTACACCGACCACGGCCACGACGGGGTGATGGAGGGCGACCGCATCGCCAACGACGCTAGCCTGGACCGCCTGGCCGAACAGGCCTTCATCCACGCCCACGCCGGCGCCGATGTCGTGGCCCCGTCAGACATGATGGATGGCCGCATCCAGGCGGTGCGTGAGGCGCTGGAGGCCAACGGATTTCAGGACACGCTGATCCTGTCCTACGCCGCCAAGTTCGCCTCGGCCTTTTATGGCCCCTATCGCGACGCGGTGGGCTCCTCGGCGATGCTGAAGGGCGACAAGAAGACCTATCAGATGGATTACGCCAACTCCGACGAGGCGCTGAAGGAGGTGGCGATGGACCTGTCGGAAGGCGCCGATGCGGTGATGGTCAAGCCGGGCATGCCGTATCTGGATATCGTCCGGCGCGTGTCCGAGACCTTCCGCGTACCCACCTTCGCCTATCAGGTGTCGGGCGAATATTCGATGATGCAGGCGTCCATCGCCAATGGCTGGCTGGACCTGGACCGTGCGATCCTTGAAACCCTGCACGGGTTCAAGCGCGCGGGTTGCGCGGGCGTGCTGACCTATTTCGCACCGCAGGCCGCACGACTGCTGGGCTGATGGGCGTGGAGATTCGGCCGATCACGAAGGCCGACTGGCCGGCCCTTTGGCCGATCATCGAGACCGTCACCCGCGCGGGCGAGACCTATACCTATCCGTTAGACATGGACGATGCGCAGGCGCGCGCCATGTGGACCCCGCCGCCGCCCGGCGGAACCTTGGTTGCGGTCGAGAACGGCCAGGTGCTGGGCGCCGCCAAGATCATTCCGAACCAGCAGGGCAACGGGGCCCACGTCGCCAACGGCAGCTTCATGGTCGCGCCCGAGGCGCGCGGGCGCGGCGTGGCCCGCAGTCTGGCCGAAGCCGCGCTGGCTTTTGCGCGGGATGCGGGCTTCCGATCCATGCAGTTCAACGCCGTGGTCGAGACAAATACTGTCGCCGTGGCGCTTTGGAAGAAGCTGGGTTTCGAGATCGTGGGCACGATCCCCAAGGCGTTCGATCACCCGACGCACGGCCTGGTCGGCCTGCACATCATGCACCGCCGGCTCTAGGCGTCAGTCGCGGGGTTGCAGTCGCGCCGCCAGGCTGGACGTGTCCCAGCGGTTTCCGCCCATGGCCTGAACCTCGGCGTAGAACTGATCGACCAGGGCCGTCAGAGACAGGCGCGCGCCGTTCGTGCGCGCCTCGTCCAGCACCAGACCCAAGTCCTTTCGCATCCAATCCACGGCGAAGCCGAAGTCGAACTCGCCCTTGGCCGCCGTCTTCCAGCGATTGTCCATCTGCCAGCTTTGCGCCGCGCCCTTCGACACGGCCTCATAGGCGGCGTCGGTGTCCAGTCCCGCGACCTGAGCGAAGTGGACGGCCTCGGCCAGACCCTGGACGACGCCGGCGATGGCGATCTGGTTGACCATCTTCGTCAGCTGGCCTGACCCGGCCGGTCCCATATGTTTGATCGCCTTGGAATAGGCCTTCAACACGGGCTCAACCTTCGCCAGGGCGGCGGCATCCGCGCCGGCCATTACGCTGAGTTGTCCATTCTCGGCGCCCGCCTGACCGCCCGACACCGGCGCGTCGATGAACGACCGCCCCTGCCCGTTCGCCAGGTCAGCCATTTCGCGCGCCACCTTGGCCGAGGTCGTGGTGTGATCGACGATCACGGCGGCCTCCGACAGATGCGGCAAGGCCTCGGTCACCACGGCCCGCACGTCGTTGTCATTACCGACGCACAGGATGAACAGGTCGACGCCCCGGGCCGCCTCAGCCACCGTCGCCGCCGCCTTGCCGCCCGTCGCCGCCGCCCAGGCCTCGGCCTTTGCCACAGTACGATTGAAGCCGGTCACGTCGTGGCCCGCCTCGACCAGATGACGGGCCATCGGGGCGCCCATGACACCCAGGCCGGCGAATGCGATCTTCATGACAGGCTCCTTGATCCTGCCGTCGGACTAGGCCCCGCCGCGCCGGGGTTCAAGGTCAACGCCCGGTTAACCTTGGCCAGCCCACAATGGGACACCATTCGTCGGGGTGCGCGTCCATGTCCGTGAGCGATCGTCCGATCCTCATCAAGAAGGTCAAGAAGGTCTCCGGCGGAGGCCACCACGGCGGTGCGTGGAAGGTGGCCTATGCGGACTTCGTGACCGCCATGATGGCCTTCTTCCTGCTGATGTGGCTGATCAACACCACCGACCCCGAGCAGAAGCGCGGCATTGCCGAATATTTCGCGCCCGCCAGCGTGTCCGAGACGACGTCGGGTTCCGGCGGCATTCTGGGCGGCACATCGCTGGGCGACGATGGCGTCAAGAGCGCCGGCTCGCAGTCGGTGCTGGAAGAACTGGCGCCCGAGGCGCCCGCGACCGATCAGACGGGCTCCAGCCTGTCGTCCGCCAGCGACTCGGCTCTCCAGGCCGAGATCCAGAAGCGCGAGGCCGCCGAGTTCGCCAGCGCCGCCGAATCGCTGCGCCAAGCCATGCAGTCGATGCCGGAACTGGCCGAACTGTCGAAACAGCTGATCGTGGACCAGACGCCCGAGGGGCTGCGCATCCAGTTGGTCGATCAGGAAGGCCGGTCGATGTTCGACAACAATTCTGCGCGCCCCAACGCCCGCGCCCAGGTGCTGCTGCGCGCCGTGGCCAAGGTGATCAACCAGTTGCCGAACCGCATCTCCATAACCGGACACACCAGCGCCGCGCCCGGTTCCAGCCGCGCCAGCGCCCCTGCGGACTGGACCCTGTCGTCCGAGCGCGCCAACGGTTCGCGTCTGGTGCTGCAAGGTTCGGGCGTCGATCCCGACCGGGTCTATTCGGTGGCGGGCAAGGCGGGGTCCGACCCGCTCTATCCGGACGATCCGACCTTGGCCGGCAACCGCCGCATCGCCATCGTCCTGTTGCGCGAGGCGCCGGTCCTGCCGTCGGACACCTCGCTGTGACGCTGCTCGGCTGCAACGCGAACAGGCTTGCAGCCGAAGCACGGATGACGCCAAATCGCGCGATGAGCGTTGTGTCGTCGCAATATTGGCAAGATCGGATGCGGACCTGAGGCCGTGACCCAGCACGTACCGACCCGACAACTGCGCTTCTTCATGACCTCGGTCGCGCCCTGCCCCTACCTGCCGGGCAAGACGGAGCGCAAGGTCTTCGCCAACCTGCCCTTCTCGGACGGCGCGCACGTCAATGACGAATTGACGCTGGCCGGTTTTCGTCGCAGCCAGAACATCGCCTACCGCCCGGCCTGCGAGGCGTGTGATGCCTGCGTCTCGGTGCGGCTGCCTGTGCCGGAGTTCGCCTTCAGCCGTTCGCAGCGCAAGGTGCTGGCCCGCAACGCCGACCTGTCGCGCGACCTGGTCGAAGCGGAGGCGACGACCGAACAGTTCCAGCTTCTGCGCCGCTACCTGACCACGCGCCATCCGACCGGCGGCATGAGCGACATGGGCTGGCTGGATTACGTCGCCATGGTCGAGGATACGGCCGTGCGCACCCATCTGATCGAATACCGCCTGCCCTCCAGCGACGGCGGGCCGGGCGATCTGGTCGCCGTGACCCTGACGGACTTGCTGAAAGACGGGCTGTCGATGGTCTACAGCTTCTATGATCCGACGATGGAGCGGCGCAGCCTGGGCCGGTTCGCCATCCTGGATCACGTGCGCCAGGCCGCCATCGTTGGCCTGCCGTTCGTCTATCTCGGCTATTGGGTCCAGGGCTCGGCCAAGATGGACTACAAAGCCGACTTCCGCCCGATGGAAACCCTCGGCAAGCTGGGATGGTCGCGCTTGCGGCAATAGACGACCTTCGGCCGCCTATCTGAACTTCCGCAGGCCTCGCGGTCCTTGGCGACCCGCGCCGGCGCGCTTGCCAAGCCAGTCTTTCCAGTCAGGCCAGTTGCGACGACGTCCGCCGCCGTCGGCCCATTCCGGCCCGTTCTCGGCGCTGAAAACGGAGACATCGGCGAGGCCGCCCTGTTTGAAGCTTTGCAGTTTCACGCCCTTGCCACGACCCATTTCGGGCAGTTCAGTAAGAGCGAAGATCAGCGCCTTAATGTTCTCGCCAATGGTCGCGACGTGATCGCCGGTCACCCGCAGGACTGCCAGCATTTCGCCGTTCAGCACCTGTTTGCCGCCGCGCTTCTGCGCCAGCGTGTCGTCTTCCGGTGCGATGAAGCCGTATCCGGCCTTGGACGCGATCAGCAGCTTGCCGCCCGGCTGATGCGCCAGGACGTTGATGATCTCGGCCTTTTCGTCCAGATCGATCATCAGGCGCAGCGGCTCGCCATGGCCGCGTCCGGACGCCAGCTTGTCCGCGCCGATGGTGAAGATGCGTCCATCCGACGCCGCCACCAGCAGCTTGTCGGTCGTATAGGCCGGGACGAGGTAAGCGAGTTGGTCGCCTTCCTTGAACTTCAGCTCCGACGGATCCTCGACCTTGCCCTTGGCGGCGCGGATCCAGCCGCGTTCCGACAGTATGACGGTGATCGCCTCGCGCGGAATGAACGCCTCGGGCGCGACAAAGGCGGACGTATCCACCGCCTCGGCGATCGTCGTCCGGCGCGGCGAGATCAGCGCCTTGCGCACGGCCTCCAGTTCCTTGGAGATCGCCTTCCACTGCTTGCCTTCCGACGACGTCAGCGCCTGCAGGTGCGCAAGTTCTTCCGACAGCGCATTGAATTCCTTTTCGATCGCCATTTCCTCGATCCGCGCCAACTGACGCAGACGGGTGTCGAGAATATAGTCGGACTGGGCTTCGGTCAGGCCGAAGCGCGCAATCAGCACCGCCTTGGGCTGCTCCTCCTCGCGGACGATGCGGATCACCTCGTCCAGATTGAGGAAGACGATGCGCAGGCCTTCCAACAGATGCAGACGCTTTTCGACCCGCTCGATCCGCCATTGCGAACGACGGTTCAGCACCTCGCGGCGGTGATCCAGGAAGGCGCGCAGGCAGTCTCTCAGACCCATGACGCGCGGCGTGCCGCTGGCGTCCAGCACGTTCATGTTGATCGGGAAGCGGACCTCCAGATCGGACAACTTGAACAGGCTTTCCATCAGCATTTCAGGCTCGATGGTGCGGTTCTTGGGTTCCAGGATCAGGCGGATGTCTTCGGCCGATTCGTCGCGCACATCGCCCAGCAGAGGCGCCTTCTTGTGCTCGATCAGGTCCGCCAGCGCCTCGATCAGTCGCGACTTTTGCACCTGATAGGGCATTTCGGTGACGATGATCCGCCAAACGCCGCGCCCCAGATCCTCGGTCTCCCAGCGCGCGCGCAGTCGCACACCGCCCCTGCCCGTTTCATAGGCGTCCAGGATGGAAGCATGGCCTTCGACCGCAACGCCCCCTGTCGGGAAGTCGGGACCCGGCACATGCTGGACCAGGTCTTCGGTCGTCGCGTCCGGCCGCTCCAGCAGCAGCTGGCAGGCGTCGATCAGTTCGCCGACATTGTGCGGCGGGATCGAAGTGGCCATGCCGACCGCGATGCCGGACGATCCATTGGCCAGCAGATTCGGGAAGCCGGCCGGCAGGACGATCGGCTCTTCGTCCTGATCGTCATAAGTGGGCCGGAAATCGACGGCGTCCTGATCGATGCCGTCCAGCAGCAGGACCGCGGCCGGCGTCAGCTTGCACTCGGTGTAGCGCATGGCCGCGGCGCTATCGCCGTCGATATTGCCGAAGTTCCCCTGACCGTCGACCAGCGGATAACGTTGGGCGAAATCCTGGGCCAGGCGCACCAGGGCCTCATAGATCGAGGCGTCGCCGTGGGGGTGGTATCCGCCCATCACCTCGCCGACGACCTTGGCGCATTTGCGCGCCGCCGCCTGGGGGTTCAGCCGCATCTGGTGCATGGCGTACAGGATGCGCCTGTGCACGGGTTTGAACCCGTCACGCACATCCGGCAGCGCGCGGTTCGTAATGGTCGATAGCGCGTAGGCAAGATAGCGGCGGCTGAGCGCCGTCTCCATCGGCTCGTCGATGATACGGCCGCCTTCCGGCGGCGGGGCGTGGATCGTCATGGCTCTGCGAATCGGGGATCGGAAGCGGGAAGTCTAGCCCGTGCCGCCGCAGATTGGGGGATAAGCGTGTTGCGGAGTCACCAAACCGCTCCGCCGTGCGTATGTCAGAGACACACCCTCGTCAGGCCGCGCCATGATCCTGTTCCTGCTGTCCTATCTCGCCGGCGTTCTGACCATCGTCAGTCCCTGCATCCTGCCGGTTCTGCCCTTCGTTTTCGCACGGGCGGATCGGCCGTTCATCCGCAACGGTTTGCCGTTGTTGGTCGGGATGGCCGTGACCTTTGCGGGCGTGGCGACGCTGGCGGCGTTGGGCGGCGGCTGGGCGGTTCGGGCCAATGAGGTCGGGCGCTGGATCGCCCTCGCTGTGATGGCGGTGCTGGGCGTCAGCCTACTGTTTCCGGCCGTGGGCGATCGCCTGATGCGGCCGTTCGTGGCGGCGGGGTCCTGGCTGACCGATCGCGCCGAGCGTCAGGGGGGCGATCAGGGCGACGTGCGCTCGTCCCTGCTGCTCGGCGTCGCAACAGGACTGCTCTGGGCGCCATGCGCCGGACCCATTCTGGGCGTGATCCTGACGGGCGCAGCGCTTCAGGGCGCAGGCGTCGGAACGACGGTTTTGCTGCTGGCTTATGCAGCGGGCGCAGCGACATCGCTGGGTCTGGCCCTGTTGGTCGGCGGTCGCGTGTTCAAGGCTATGAAGGGCGCGCTGGGCGTCGGCGAATGGGTGAGGCGCGGCCTGGGCGTGCTGGTGCTGATCGGCGTGGTCATAATCGGTCTGGGTGCGGACACGGGACTGTTGACCCGGATTTCGGCCGCCAGCACGGGCCGGATCGAACAGGCGCTGCTGGGCGGGATCGGGCGCGGCATGCCGACGAACCAGGCCCCGGCCGATCTGGCCAATCTGCCGGTCGAAGGGGTGATGCCGCCGCTGACCGGGGCGACGACCTGGATCAACACCCCGCCGCTCACGACCGAACAACTAAGGGGCAAGGTGGTTGTCGTCGATTTCTGGACCTACTCCTGCATCAACTGCATTCGCTCCATCCCCTACGTCCGCGCCTGGGCCGAGAAGTATAAGGATCAGGGTCTGGTGGTGATCGGCGTGCACACGCCCGAGTTCGCCTTCGAGAAATCCGAGGCCAACGTCCGCCAGAACATCCAGCGCCTTGGCATCACCTATCCGGTCGCCATGGACAATGAGTTCGCCATCTGGCGGGCGTTCAAGAACCAGTACTGGCCCGCCCACTACTTCATCGACGCCAAAGGACAGATCCGTCATCACCACTTCGGCGAAGGCGACTATGCGGGCTCCGAACGCGTGATCCAGCAACTTCTGAAGGAAGCGGGCGCCGCGAACGTCGCCAGCAACGTCGTCACAGTCCAGGCTGAGGGCGCAGAGGCCGCCGCCGACATGGCCCGGGTCGAATCGCCGGAGACGTACGTCGGCTATGGCCGCGCCGAGAACTTCCGCTCTCCCGGCGGCCTGGCCAACGACGTGATCAAGGACTATGTCGCCGCGCCGCTGGAACTGAACGGATGGAGCCTATCGGGCCGGTGGCGCGTGACGCGTGAGCATGCCGACCTGCAGACGGCCGAGGGCCGTATCGCCTTCCGCTTCAAGGCGCGTGATCTCCATCTGGTCATGGGGCCCAGCAAGCCGGGCGCACCAGTCCGCTTCCGTGTCCGGATCGATGGCGCGGCGCCGAGCGCGAACGCCGGCAGCGACATCAACGCCCAGGGCCTCGGCCGGGTCGACGGCGAGCGACTGTACCAACTGGTCCGGCAGACGGGCGCGGTGCGCGAACGGACGTTCGAGATCGAGTTCCTGGATCCCGGCGTTCAGGTCTTCGCCTTCACCTTCGGCTAGATGCGGCCGGCGTCGCCCAGCTTGTCCAGCATCCACACGCGCGCGGGTGGCAGGGGCTTGTTCTGCGGGTGGAAGACGAACTGCTCCAGGAAATGACCCGTCAGGTCGAACCCGGCCCGGACGTCGCCCTCGATCAGACCGGATTGGGCGCCCAGCATGAAGGGCGGCAGGGTCAGCATCTTGTCAGCATAGGGTGCGCCGGCGTCGCGGCTGACCGCCCGGCCGGTGCGAGGACTGACGTAGATCAAGTCGTCGACCGTGCCGGTCGCGGCGCATTTCGACAGGTCCAAGCCGAAGCCCAGGTCTTCCAGCAGCCCTGTTTCGAACCGCACGAAGATCGCAGGCCAGACCGCCGGCATCTCGAACGCCGCCATCAGCGCCTCGAACGCAAGAAAGACGCCGGGATGCGGCTCACGCTCGGGCAACGCCCCTTGTGTCACGCCTGCCGCCGCCGCCAGTCCGGTCAGGGCCAGGGCGTCGTCGAAGAGGGCGCTGGGCCCCTCGCCTACCGGCTCCAGCCGCACGGCGCCGAGGTGATCCGAGGTGCGGGCGCGGTAATCGGCCATGACCCGCGCGCCCGCCTGCAGGAACGGCTTCATCTTGCGTGACGCGCCGCCGGCTACATAAGCAGAGCGCCTGCCGTGGTTCTCGGTCAGCAGATCGACCACGGCGCCCGTATCGCCGTGGCTGCGCGCCGACAGGACGAACGCCTCTTCGTGAAAGTCCATCAGTCCGCCGGACCTTCGGCGATCAGCCCGACCACGCTCTTGGCCTTGTCGTTCGGCACGGTGAAACTGAGCACATATTGCTCTATCTTCCATCCGTCGTCGGTCAGGCGCAGCACGCCTGAGCCTCGCGTCAGTCCGTAGGCGTCGTTGTTTAGCAGCTCATCGAACCAGACGATGCAGCGGCAATCGCCCGGCGCCAGGGTCGCCACCCGGTCATGCGGGTGATAGGTCCAGCCTTTCCCTTGCGAGAAATAGGGCGTGGCGTAGGCGCGAAACTGAGCCAGAGACCAGCGCTCGCTCGCATCCGTGCCGATGAACCGGGCGTCGGGCGTGAATAGATCGAAATAGGCGTCGCTGTCCGCATGCGAGGCCGCCGCGTGCATTCGGTCGAGAACAGCGCCCGCCTCGAGGACGGGATCGCCCGCAGCCTGCGTGGACGAAGCGGAGAAGACGAGAGCGGCAAGAAGAGCGATCATAATTCTGTTCTACTCCTGTTCTCCTCGCCGGAAAACCGTCGGATGTCTCAGCGCGCCAGCGTCGTCGGAAACTCGTGACCCAAGGCCTCGGCCATCGCCTGCTGGCTGATCAGGAAGACCTGGTCACGCAGGTGATAGTTGTTGGACAGGACGATCACCGTCACGTCGGCGTCCGGCTGATAGAGCATCAGGTTGCGGAACCCGCCCCAGCTGCCGGTATGATAGATCTGGCGGTCCTGGAAGCTGGGTCGCACCTGATCGCCCAGGCGATTGGCGAAGATGCCGAAACCCCAGTCCCGACGCGGATGGCTGCGTTCGTTCGGTTTTGTGTCGGCCGGCGCGTGATCGGCCAGCATCTGTTGATAGCTGGCGGGGGTCAGCAGGCCGCCGCGGTGCAACGCCCTTTGCCAGACCAGCAGATCGTCCAGCGTCGAATAGACCGCGCCGGCGCCCGCCACGATGGAGGTGTTGGCGTTCGGCTGGGCCGCCAGACCGCCGGGGAAGTTGGCGTAGCCCATGATGACGCCGTGATCGCCGCCATCGAGATCAAGCCCGCTATCCTTCATGCCGAGGGGCTTGAAGAAGGTTTCGCGCATATAGGTCTGGAAGGGCTTGCCGCTGGCCGTTTCGACGATGGCGGCGGCCAGATTGAAGCCAGCGTTGTCGTACTGAACCTTGGCGCCCGGCTCGAACTGAAGACCGAAGCGTTTCGAATCCTCGGTCAGTTCGTCCAGCGTCGCCGGCGTCGTGCGGCGCATGCCCCAACCGGGCCGCGCCATCAGGTCGGGAATGCCCGAGGTATGCGACAGCAGGTGGCTGATACGGATCGGCGCCCAGGCCTGCGGACAGGGCTGGATCCATTTGCAGACCGGATCGGAGACGTTCAGCTTGCCGTCGTCTTGAAGCTTCAGGATCGCCGTCGCCGTGAACTGTTTGGAGATCGAGGCCAGGCGGAAGCGCGAACCCAGCGCCAGCGGCTGGTCCTGCTCGTAGTTGGCCTTGCCATAGACCTGGCGGAACAGGACCTTGTCGCCCTTGGCCACCAGAACCGCGCCCATGAAGCGGCCTGCCGCCGCCTCGCGATCCAGGCGCGCCGCGAGCTGCGGCAAGTCCTGAACCACGACCACGGGTGGTCGCGGCGGCGCATCGGCACGCTCGGTCGCCAGTTCCACATCGGTCTTGGGCGCCACGGCCGTGGTGATGCCGCCCCAGACCGCGCCGCCGAGGATCAGCGCCCCAAGGACGCCCAGAACGAGCCGAGGATGCCCCCCGGCGGTACGCGGCACATCAAACACAGGAACTCAGACGTCGAAATCCAGACCGAACTGGGCATAGAGGGCGCGGCTGTCCTGCCATTTCGGATCGACCTTAACGGTCAGGAACAGGTGCACCTGACGGCCGAGGATTTCGTTCAGCTCCTCGCGCGCCTTCTGGCCGATCCATTTCAGCGTCTGGCCGCCCTTGCCCAGGACGATGGGCCGTTGGCTCTCGCGCTCGACATAGATGGTCTGCTCGATCCGGGCCGAGCCGTCGGCGCGATCCTCGAAACTGGTCGTCTCCACCGCCGCCGAATAGGGCAGCTCCTCATGGACGCGCAGATAGACTTTCTCGCGCGTGATCTCGGCCGCGAGAACCCGGACCGGCACGTCGGCCGCCTGATCCTCGGGATACAGCCACGGCCCCTTGGGCATGGACAGGGCCAGACGTTGCTTCAGGTCCTCGACGCCGTCGCCATTGGCCGCCGAGATCATATAGACCTCGGAGTAAACTCCGCTTTCGAACAGCTTCTGCGACAGCGCCAGCAGGGTGTCGCGGCGCATGCCGTCGATCTTGTTCAGCGCCAGAACAACCTTGGTCCCGGTGGCCTGCAGGTTGGCGATGATGGTCTCGGTGTCCTCGGCCGAGCGACGATCGGCCGCCGTGCCCTCTCGGCCTTCGGCGTTGATGTGCGACTGGGCGTCGATCAGGTGAACGACGATGTCCGCATCTTCTGCTCCGCCCCAGGCTGAAGCGACCATGGCTCGGTCCAGGCGACGACGCGGCGTGAAGATGCCGGGCGTGTCCACCAGCACGATCTGGGCGTCGCCTTCCATGGCGATGCCGCGCACGGGAAAGCGCGTCGTCTGCACCTTTTGCGTGACGATCGAGACCTTGGATCCGGTCAGCCGGTTCACCAGCGTGGACTTGCCGGCGTTGGGTGCGCCGATGATGGCGGCAAAGCCTGCGCGCTGGTTTTCGATATCGGTCAAATGACGCCTTCACGTTTGAGGAGAGCCGTTGCGGCCGCCTTCTCCGCCTCCTGACGCGAACGCCCTTGCGCGGTCAAGGGCTGCACGTCCTGCACGGACACTTCGACGGTGAATGTCGGCGCATGGTCCGAACCCGTCCGATCGGCGACGCGATAGGTCGGCAGCGGCCGCCCCAACCCTTGCGCCCATTCCTGAAGCGCCGATTTCGGATTGGTCACGGTGCGGGATGGCGGCGCCGACAGTTCGTCGGACCAGGCCCGTTCGAACACGGCCTTGGCGGCATCCAGCCCGCCGTCCAGATAGACCGCCGCCAATACGGCCTCGACCGCATCGGCGATGACGCCGGCCTTGCGGCGCCCGCCGGTCTTGGTCTCGCCGGGCGATAGCCGCAGCGCGGGCCCCACGCCCAGCGCCTCACCGACGCGGGCGCAGGCGCCCTTGTCGACCAGGGCGTGCAGGCTGGACGACAGCTTGCCCTCGTCCGCCGTCGGAAACTGAGCCGACAGGCGCTCGGCGACCAGCAAACCCAGCACCCGGTCGCCCAGAAACTCCAGCCGCTCGTTGTCGCGTGGACCGTGGATGCCGACCGGCGCCCCCTCGCCCACGCTGGCGTGTGTCAGGGCGCGCTCCAGCAGGGCCTTGTCGTTGAACCTGTATCCCAGGCGCGTTTCCAGCGCCGCGACCGCTTCGGCTCTCAGATTGGCCATCAGTGCAGAACGTTGAAGAACCGGTCGAGCCGCACGTTGAACCAGCTGACCGGGTTCCACAGCGACGAACCGGGCTTCCACGAGAACAGGATGATCTGCGCCTTGCCGACCAGGTTCTCGGCCGGGACCATGCCCACGCCGCTGGACTGTTCGACACGGCTGTCGATCGAGTTGTCGCGGTTGTCGCCCATCATGAAGTAGTGACCGGCCGGGACCTCATAGACGGGGGTGTCGTCCAGGTCGTTTCCGGGACCGAAGTCCTGGGTCATGAAGCTCTTGCCTTCCGGCAGGGTCTCGCGGACCTCCGTCACCGGGCGCGGGCCGAAGATGTCGTTGATCTCCTGCTCGCTGACCACGACATCCTGCACCGGCTTGTCGTTGATATACAGCTTGTTGGCGATCATCTGGATGCGGTCGCCGGGCAGGCCGATCACGCGCTTGATGAAGTCGGTCTTGGTGTCGCGCGGCAGTTTGAACACGACGATGTCGCCGCGCTTGGGCGCCGAGCCCATGATCCGCCCGTCGAACAGCGGCGGGCTGAACGGAATCGAGTGTTTGGAGAAGCCATAAGACCACTTCGAGACGACGATATAGTCGCCTTCATACAGATTCGGCTCCATCGACGCCGACGGAATGGTGAAGGGCTGGAACAGGAATATCCGCAGCACCATCGCGATCAGCAGGGCGAAGACGATGGTCTTGAAGATTTCGCCGGTCTCGCTGGCCGCCGAGGTTGCCTTGTCGCCGCCCTTGGGCGTCTTGGCGTAGACCTTCTGGTTCGCCGTCGTGGGCTCCTGCACCGACTTGATCGGAGCGTCAGCTTCCGAGGCCGCAAATCGTTCTTCGGGCGTGGCGTCGCGATTGGCGTCGTCGGGCTTTTGGTCTTCGCTCATGCGATCAGGCATCCTCGCCGCGTCCGCGCGGTCATCGCGCACGCCTATAACCTGATTACGACTGCGGCAAGGCTTCGATCACCACGAAGGCGAGCGCATAGGGATGTTCGTCGCTCAGCGTCAGGTGGATTTTCACCTCGTGTCCGGGCGGCGTCAGACGCGCCAGATGCTCAGCCGCATGCCCGGTCAGCGCCATCGTCGGCTGACCCGAACGCAGGTTCACCACCCCCATGTCGCGCCAATAGACATCGGCGCGCATGCCGGTGCCCAAGGCCTTGGCGCAGGCCTCCTTGGCGGCGAACCGTTTGGCGTAGCTCCAGGCCGGGTCCGGCTTACGATCCGAGCGGGTGCGTTCCAGTTCGGTGAAGCAGCGGGTCTTGAAGCGATCTCCAAACCTATCAAGAGACGCCTGGATGCGACGGATGTCCGACAGATCCGCGCCGACGCCGATGATCATTTGGCCGCATCCATCGCGGCCCGCATCCGTCGGATCGCGCCATCCAAGCCGATGAAGATCGAGTCGCCGATCAGGAAATGGCCGATGTTCAGCTCGCGGATTTCCGGGATCGCCAGCATGCGCGGAGCCGTGTCGTAATCCAGCCCGTGGCCCGCGTGGACTTCCAGCCCCAGGATGTCGGCCTGGGCGGCGGCCGCGGCAAGGCGTTCGAACTCGACCTCCCGCTCGCCGGGATCGATAAGGTGGCAGTAGCGGCCGGTATGGAACTCGATCACCTGGGCGCCGACGGCAGCGGCGGCCTCGACCTGCGCTTCGGTCGGTTCGATGAAGAGCGAGACCCGGATGCCGGCGTCCGCCAGCGCCTTCACCAAAGGCGCGATCCGGCCTTCGTGACCGGCGACCGCCAGACCGCCTTCGGTCGTAACCTCCTCGCGCCGCTCGGGCACCAGACAGGCGGCGTGCGGCTGGTGGCGCAGAGCGATCGTCAGCATCTCATCCGTCACCGCCATTTCCAGGTTCAGCGGCTTGCCGGCTCGCGCGCATAGGGCGCTCAGCACGTCGATGTCGGCGTCGGTGATGTGGCGGCGGTCTTCGCGCAGGTGAGCGGTGATTCCGTCTGCTCCGGCCGCCAGCGCCGCCTCGGCCGCACGCGCAGGATCGGGATGCGTCCCTCCCCGCGCATTTCGCACCGTGGCGACGTGGTCGATGTTGACGCCCAGCCTGACCCGTTCGCGCATGGCTCTACTTCGACAATCTGCGGCTGCCGGGATCTTCCACCGGAAGCGCGGCCAATTCCGGCGGAAGAGCGTCGGCTGGGTAAGCGGGCACGTCCAGCGACGCCAAGGCGATCAGCGGCACACCCACATCCGCCTTGCCGCCCGACCGGTCGACGATACAGGCGGCGGCGATCACCTCACCCCCGGCGGCCTGGATCGCGGCGATGCATTCGCGTGACGACAGGCCTGTCGTGACGATGTCTTCGACCATGACGACCTTTTCGCCCGGCTCGACCGAGAAGCCGCGACGCAGTTTGAAATCCCCGCCCTCGCGCTCGACATACATCGAACGGACCTTCAGATGTTTGGCCGTCTCGTAACCGGGGATGATGCCGCCCACAGCCGGCGAGATGGCGACATCGACTGGGCCAACCGTGGTCGTGATCTTGTCCGCCAGCGCCTTGCACAAACGCTCGCATCGCGCGCCGTCCATGAAGACCAGGTTTTTCTGCAGGAAGACCGGGCTGTGCAGACCCGACGACAGGACGAAATGGCCTTCGCGCAGGGCGCCGGCGTCGCGAAACTCGTTGAGGACGTCTTCAGTGTTCATGACAGGGTTCTAGACCCGGATCGCGCGCGGATGAACCCTGCGGCGACGCTTCATTCGATGTTTTCGTTCGGCCGAAGCCCGCGCGAGAGCAGTTCAGCCCAGACGCCCTCCGCGTCCTCGGCGAAACCGATCAGGTCCAGGTCGGACGCGGCGATCATTCCGTGCTCGACCAAGGCGTCGAAACCGATGACCGAGGTCCAGTAGGCCTTGTCCACCAGAACGACCGGAACCGGCGGCGCCTTCTTCGTCTGGCGCAGGGTCAGCATTTCGAACATTTCGTCAAAGGTGCCGAAGCCGCCGGGAAACACCACCAGCGCATTGGCGCGCATCGCCAGATGCATCTTCCGCATCGCAAAATAGTGGAAGCGGAACGTCAGCTCCGGCGTCGAATAGGCGTTCGGCTCCTGCTCATGCGGCAGGGTGATGTTGAAACCGACGGACGGCGCTCCCGCGTCCACGGCCCCGCGGTTGGCGGCTTCCATGATGCCCGGGCCGCCGCCGGTGGTGATGACATTGTCGCGGGGTTCGCCAACTCGACCGCGCAGCGCTCCGCCGCGCTCGGACGCCAATCGACCAAAGGCGCGGGCCTCTTCATACCAACGGTGCCCTTCGCGGATGCGCGCGCTGCCGAAGACGACGAGGGTCGAGCGCACGCCCCAGGCCCTCAACGCCTCCTCAGGCTTGGCGTATTCCATCAGGAACCGCACGCCGCGCATCGAATCGCCCAGCAGGAAGTCCTGATCCATCGCCGCCATGCGATAGGACGGCGAGGCCATCTGCGCCGCGTTCGGCTTTATCGGGTCGCTCATTCGCCGCGCGCGCGCTCGACGGAATCGACCGACGGATTGGCCCTCAGCGCCGCCATGATCATGGTCGCATGCTTGGCGTCTTCGACCTCGACATCCACGTCCACGTCGAAGAAGTCCTGCTGACGGTGCGCCATCGACAGGTTGATGATGTTGCCGCCGGCCTCCCCGATCAGGGTCGTGACCTGACCCAGCACGCCCGGCGCATTGCGAATCGTCGCGCGAATGCGGGCGGCGGCGACCGCGTCCGTCTCAGCCTGAGGCGTCCATTGCAGGTCGTGCCAGACCGAATCGTCATCGGCGAAGGCGGCCAGGGTCTGGCAATCGATGGTGTGCACCGTCAGGCCTGACTCCGGCTCCAGAATGCCCACGATCCGGTCGCCCGGCACGGGCGTGCAGCATTGGCCGAAATGAACCGACACGCCGGGCGTCAGCCCCCCGCCGCGCACGAACAGCCGCGCCTTGTCGCCCTCGATGCGCTGCTTCTCCGGCCCGGCCTTCAGCCGTCCCTTCAGCGCGGGGAACAGGATTTCGGCCGCCGTCGTCGGCGACAACCGCCCGCGACCCAGGCCTTCGAACAGATCGTCGTCGCTCGCGACCGCCAGCAGCTCCAGAACCGGCTTCAGCGACACGTCGGTCAGGGTCTTGTCGACCCGGCCCAGGGTCTGATCCAGCGCGACGCGGCCCAGCTTGATGAACTCTTCGCGCTCGGAGGTGCGGATATGGCGGCGAATGGCCGAGCGCGCGCGGCCCGTCACCGTCAGGCTGCGCCAGTCGGCAGGCACTTCGCGCTTGGAGCCCCGAATGATCTCGACCACGTCGCCGTTTTGGAGCGGCGTCCGCATGGGCTTCAACTCGCCATTGACCTTGACCCCTACGGCCGTGTCTCCGACCTCGGTGTGGACGGCATAGGCGAAGTCCAGAGGCATTCCCCCGCGCGGCAGGGTCACCAGTTGCCCCTTCGGCGTGAAGACGAAGACTTGGTCCAGATACATTTCAAGTTTGGCGTGCTCGACCCAGTCCTCGCCGCCCTCGCCGTGCTCGATCACCTGAACCAGGTGGCGCAGGTTCTGAAGCGGGTCGCGCCCGCCGCCCTGCTCCATCGCCTCGCGGTCGAAGCCGTAGGAATGGTTCTTGTAGCGCCAGTGGGCGGCGACGCCGTCCTCGGCGATCCGGTCCATGTCCTCGGTGCGGATCTGCATCTCGATCCGCAGACCCCGGGGGCCGACGACGGTCGTGTGCAGCGAGCGATAGTTGTTCGACTTGGGCGTCGAGATGAAGTCCTTGAACCGCTCGGGCACCATCGGCCATTCGCGGTGGATCACACCCAGCGCGCGATAGCAGTCGTCCTCCGCCTCAACGATGACGCGGAAGCCATAAATGTCCGACAGGGACGAAAAGCCGACGGACTTGCGCTGAAGTTTGCGCCAGATCGAATAGGGCGTCTTTTGCCGGCCATAGACATTGGCCTTCAGGCCCGCCTCGGACAGGACGCGCTCAACCTCGCTCGCTACACCGTCGATGGCGCGACCGTGCTCCAGCTTCAACGCCTCCAGCCGCCGCTCGATGGCGGTCTTGGCCGTTGGGTTCAGATGGGTGAAGGCCAGTTCTTCCAGCTCGGACGCGATCGAGTGGATTCCGATTGACCGGCCCAGGGGCGCATAGACTTCCAGCGTCTCGCGGCTGATCCGCTCGCGCTTCTCCGGCTTCACGAACTGGAGCGTTCGCATATTGTGCAAGCGGTCGGCCAGCTTGACCAGCAGGACCCGCACGTCACGGCTGATGGCCAGGATGAACTTGCGCAGATTCTCGGCCTGACGCGTGTGTTCCGCCTGAAGCTCCAGCCGCGACAGCTTGGTCACGCCCTCGACCAGGACTGCGACCTCTTCGCCGAACATGCCGGCGATATCGTCGCGCGTCGCGGAGGTGTCCTCGACCACGTCATGCAACAGCGCGGTGACGATGGTGGCGGTGTCGAGCTTATAGTCGGTCAGGATCCCCGCGACTTGGATCGGGTGGGCGAAATAGGGATCGCCCGAGGCTCGCAACTGCGAACCGTGCATTTTCATCGCATAGACGTAGGCGCGGTTGAGAAGCGCTTCGTCGGCGGTAGGATCATAGGCCTTGACGGCCTCGATCAGCTCGAACTGACGCAGGATCGGCGCACGCTTGGGCTGCGGCGCCGGATCGACGAGCGCCGTCTGAGGGTCGTTTTTGTTTGCAGCTTGGGGCGCCGGCGGAACCGTCTCGGTCCGCGCCGGCAGGATAGTGACGCCAGGGGCTCCCTCGGGCGTCAGTACCGCTCCTCCTGACCGCCGTCGCGGTCGCTTTGCAGGGCGCGGATCAGTTCCGCCTCGGCCATGTTCATGTGCTGCGGCGAGGCCAGCAGAGCGACCGTTTCGGCCTCATCCTCGGCTTCCGTTCGCTCATCGACGCGTTGCAGCGTGGTGATGATGGTCTCGCGCAGTTCGTCCGGCACGACAGTGTCGTCGGCGATCTCGCGCAGGGCGACGACAGGGTTCTTGTCGTTGTCGCGGTCGATCGTCAGGGCGGCGCCGTTGGCGATGCTGCGGGCGCGGTGGCCAGCCATCAGCACCAGACCAAAGCGGTTCGGAACCTTCTCGATGCAGTCTTCGACGGTGACGCGGGCCATGAAATTCCTCGAACGCGGGGGAGAACCGCGTCAAATACAGATGAGGACGGCTTTTTGCAACGCCACAGGGGCGGAAGTTGGGCGTCAGGTCGGGCGGGCGTCGACGCCGACGGGGGCGCAAGCGGCCAGATCGCTCGCGGCCCCGCCATGCGGATGCGTCCATGCCGGCGCGATCTCGGCGATGGGGCCCATGACGAACCGCCGCTCGGCCGCGCGGGGATGGGGCAGGATCAATCCCCGAAGATCACCGCTCGATCGTCCGTAGGCGATCAGGTCCAGATCTAGCGTCCGCGGCGCATTGCGAACCGACCGCTCGCGGCCGAACGCGTCCTCGATCCGGCCGAGCGCCGCCATCAGGGCATGGGGATCGTGTTCAGTGCGGACGATGACCACGCCATTCAGAAAGGCTGGATCGTGCGGATCGGGCCAGGCCTGAGACGACCACCACGACGAGCGTGCGACGACATCAATCCCTTCGCTGCGAAAACGCGCGATCGCCGCCTCCAGCGCTTCGGTGCAGGACGACCATGCCCCCTTGTCATTGCAGCCCAGGGCCACGATGACTGCATCATTCAGGTCGAACCCGTCATCGATTCCGACGGCGACCGCGCGATCCGATTTTTCATCTCTTTCGACGGCTTCGACCATGTTTCATCCCACCGACCGGTTGGCGATCTTTATCGACGGCTCGAACCTCTACTCCGCCGCCCGCGCCCTGCAGCACGACATGGACTTCCGGCGGATGCTGGACTGGTTCCGCGAGAGGTCCATCCTGACCCGCGCATACTACTATACGGCCGTGGTCGAGGGCGAAGAATTCTCGCCGGTGAAGCCGCTGGTCGACTGGCTCGACTACAACGGCTTCTCGGTCGTCACCAAGCCGGTGAAGCGGTTCACGGACAATAGCGGCCACAGCCGGATCAAGGGCAATATGGACATCGAGATCGCGGTGGACATGCTGGAGCTGGCTCCGCACATCGACCATGCGGTGCTGTTCTCCGGCGATGGCGACTTCCGGCGGGTGGTTCAGGCGATCCAGGCCAGGGGCGTGCGGGTGACTGTCATCTCGACCCAGAAGACCCAGCCGCCGCATATCGCTGACGAACTGCGTCGTCAGGCCGACGCCTTCCTGGACCTGAACGATCTGATGGCCGACTTCGGCCGCCCGAAGGCCGCCCAATGACCCTGACGCCCGAACCGCCCCGCGACTGCCCATTGTGCCCGCGCCTGGTCGCCTATCGTCAGGAGAATGCGCGTCAGAATCCAGACTGGTGGAACGGGCCGGCCGCCTCGTTCGGCGATCCGAACGCGCGTCTGCTAATCGCCGGCCTCGCGCCCGGCCGTACCGGCGCCAACCGGACGGGACGTCCCTTCACCGGCGATCACGCCGGCTGGCTGCTGTACGACACCCTAAAGAAGGCCGGCTTTGCGCACGGCCATTACGATCCCAACGGCGACGATGACCTGACGCTGACGGACTGCATGATCACCAATGCGGTCCGATGCGCCCCGCCCGGGAACAAGCCTCTGCCGATCGAGGAGACGACCTGCCGTCCCTTCCTGATCGACCGGCTCAAACTGCTGCCGAATCTGAAGGTGATCGTGACCCTGGGCGACGTCTCGCGCCGCAATATCCTGAAAGCCTTCGGGCGGCCTGCGTCAGCGATGCCGGCGGGTCACAGGGCGCAGGGCGAAGCCGGCGGATACGTCATTCTGAACAGCTATCACTGCTCCCGGTTGAACACGAACACCGGTCGCCTGACGCCGCAGATGTTCGAGGACATCTTCGCGCGCGCCCGAACCCTGATCGAGGCCTGAGCCTCAGCCCTTGTCGCGCATCAGGCGGGCCTTGTCGCGCTGCCAGTCGCGTTCGGCCGAAGCCTCGCGCTTGTCGTGCAGCTTCTTGCCCTTGGCCAGCGCGATCTCCAGCTTCGCCTTGCCTGCATCGTTCAGGTAGAGCTTCAGCGGAATGATGGTCTGACCGTCGCGCTGGACCGCCCCCATCAGCTTGTCGATCTGCTTTCTGTGCAGCAGCAGCTTACGGGGCCGGCGTGGCTCGTGGTTGAAGCGGTTGGCCTGTTTGTAAGGCGGGATGTCGGCGTTGATCAGAACGATCTCGCGTCCCTCCACCGCCGCATAGCTTTCGGCGATATTGGCCCGGCCGTCGCGCAGGGCCTTGATCTCGGTGCCCAGCAACTGAATGCCCGCCTCGATATTCTCTTCAAGGAAATAGTCGAACCTTGCACGGCGGTTCTCGGCGATGACCTTGGATTTGGACTGGGGTTGTGGCGCCATCAACCGACGCCCGCATCCGCCATGGCGCGGTCGATGATCGGCTTGACCGCATCCGAGGTCGGCGACAGCGGCAACCGAGCCTCTTCGCTGCACAGGCCCAGCCGGGCCAGGGCGTATTTGGCCGGCGCCGGCGAGTTGTCGAGGAACAGCGCCTTGCACAGGCCGATCAGCCGGTCCTGCCAGTCGCGAGCGGTGGCGTAGTCGCCCGCCGTCATCGCATTGTGCAGGGCGACCATGGCTTCCGGCGCGACATTGGACGCCACCGAGATCAGTCCGACCCCGCCATGGGCGTGATAGCCCAGATAGCTGGGATCATCGCCAGAGATCAGGTCGAACTGGCCGCCGATATTGGTCCGCATCCAGCTGACCCGGCTCATGTCGCCGGTGGCGTCCTTGATGCCCACGATGTTCGGATGGGCCGCCAGGCGCTCCACCGTCTCATTGGCCAGATCGGCCCCGGTGCGTCCCGGCACATTGTAGAGCACGATCGGCAACTGAACGGCGTCGGCTACGGCCTCGAAATGCGCCGCCATGCCCGCCTGCGACGGGCGGATGTAATAAGGCGTCACGATCAGCGCCCCATCCGCGCCCACCGTCTTGGCGTGGCGGGTCAGGTCGATGGCTTCCTTGGTGTAGGGCGAGCCCGTGCCGGCGATGACGCTGACGCGCCCGGCCGTCAGCCGCACGCACAGTTCGATCACATGCTTGTGCTCGTCCAGGTCCATGCTGGCGCCCTCGCCCGTCGTGCCCATCGGCACGACGCCGTGGACCCCTGCGGCGATCTGGCGCTCCAGCAATCTGGCGAATGCGGCTTCGTCCACGTTTCCGTCACGAAGTGGTGTGATCAGGGCGGTGATCACGCCCTTGAACAAGGGGGCGGTCATGGGACTAAACTTGGCCTGCGTGGGGAGGGACGATGGATGGATGTTCATCGCCTTTGCAATGAGCGCGGGACGTTAGGTCGCCAGCGGCTCCGCCGCAACCGGATTGAATGAGAACAGGACAGATCATGATAGCGACCAGTCTGGCGGCGGCCCTCGCCGTCCTTGCGCCGAACCCGCAGGACGCCCTGCCAACCCAGCCTGTTCCCTACGCCTCGGCGTCTTCGTCCGTGCCCGGCTATTCCGCCACCTATCAGGGCCGCGTGCTGAATGATCAGGACACGGCGCTGTTTCGCCAAGGCCTCGCCGCCGCCCGCGCCCGCGACGTCTTCGGCGCCCAGTCCGCCATGTCCCAGATCCGCGACGCCTCGGCGCGCAAACTGGTCGAATGGGCGCTGATCGACACCTCGGGCGAGCAACTGTCCTATGCGGATCTGGCGCGCGGTCAGAGCGATCTCGCCGGCTGGCCACGCGGCGAATCACGGCGCGCCGCCGCCGAGAAGGTGCTGGACCGGTCCGGCATGGGCGCCGATGCGGCCCTGTCGCTGATGTCCGACGGCAAGCCCACCACCGTGGAAGGCGCCATCGCCTATGCCTCGGCCCTGGAGCAACGCGGTCGCCAGGACGAGGCCCGCGCCCTGGTCCGCGACTGGTGGCGCACCCGCTCGTTCGACGACGCGCCCCAGTCGCGCATTCTCGGCCGTTGGGGCTCCTGGCTGACGTCCGCCGATCACGAGGCGCGGCTGAACATGCTGTTGCTCGGTCCGCACGGCCCGGCGACGCGCAGCATGGTCAATCTGGTCTCGCCTGATCGCGCCGCCATCGCCAACACGGTCATGACCCTGCGCTCGGCCTACAGCCCCGACGCCGTCATCGCCAATCTGACGCCCGCGCAGGCGGCCGATCCTGCCGTCGTTCTGGAACGCGTGCGCCTCCTGCGGTCGCAGAACCGCCAGTCCGAGGGTTTCGCCCTGCTGGCCAATCTGCCGCCCGCACCCGCCCATACGGTTGGCGACAACACCCTGTGGAGCGAGCGTCGCAACTATTTCCTCGACGCCTTGCAGCAAGGCAACTGGCGCGCCGCCTATGACGCCATGAACGGTCACGGCTTCACCTCGGGCGACCGGATGGTGGATGCCGAGTTCTTCGCCGGCTGGGTCGCCCTGACCAAGTTGAACCAGCCCGAGGTCGCCGCCCGCCACTTCGAGGCCCTGCGTACCGCCTCCTCCACGCCGATCACCCAAGGCCGCGCCTTCTACTGGCTGGGCCGGGCCGCAGAGGCGCGCGGCGAACGCGACGCCGCCCTCGCCTACTATCGCAACGGCGCCCAGCACTGGCAGACCTTCTACGGTCAGCTGGCGGCCGAGAAGGCGGGCATGACCACGCTTCAGTTGCCGGGCGAACCCGTCCCGTCACAGTCGGACATCGCCCGCTTCGAAGGCAACGAGATCGTCCGCGCCACGCGCATCCTGGGCGAGACCGGCGAGACCAGCCTGCTGCGCGTCTTCGCCTATCAGCTCGATAACGACCTGCCGACCATCAACGACCTGGCCCTGCTGATGGATCTTTCGCGCGGCTATGGCGAAGGCTTCACCGCCATGATGGTCGGTCGCGCCGCCAGCCAGCGCGGCTTCGTCATGCCCGAGCGCATGTACCCCATCCGCATCCCGCCCCAGGTCGCCGGCGCCGCGCCGCTGGAGTTCACCCAGGCCATCACCCGCCAGGAATCCAGCTTCGACCCCCGCGCCCGTTCCGGCGCCGATGCGCGCGGCATGATGCAGTTCCTGCCGTCCACCGCCTCGGGCGTCGCGCGCCGCCTGGGCATGGGCTATTCGGCCGACCAACTCTGGGATCCCGACTACAACATGACGCTGGGCAGCTATCACCTGGGCGAGCTGATGGCGGCCAACAACGGCTCCATGCTGCTGGCGACTGTGGGCTACAACGCCGGACCCGCGCGCCCCAGCCAGTGGATCGCCCGCTGCGGCGACCCGCGCGGCGATGCGGTCAAGACGATCGACTTCATCGAATGCGCGCCCTTCACCGAGACGCGCAACTATATGATGCGGGTGATGGAGAACATGGCCGTCTACAAGGCGCGGCTGAACGGCGGAACGGCGCCGCTGACGCCGTCGGCCGACATTTCGCGCGGTTCGGCGACCGGCGCGCGGCCCTACGTCGCCTACTGAGCCCGGCGGGCCGCCAACAGCGGCCCGTTCGGCCCCTCGATCCAACCGCCGTCCAGCCCGAACACCTCGCGCAGGACGGCGGGTGCAAGCGCCTCCATCGGCGCGGCGTCGGCGACCACCCGACCTTGGTCCAGCACCACGACGCGATCCGCCACGGTCCCGGCCAGGGTCAGGTCGTGCAGGCTGACCAGCACCCCTGCCCCGCCGTCAGCGCGCGCCCTCAGCCGTTCCAGCACCAGCCGCTGCGCATCCGGGTCGAGCCCCGCGATCGGCTCGTCGGCCAGCAGCAGCGGCGCATCGACCACCAGAGCCCTGGCGAGCAGGACACGCGCCCGCTCGCCCCCCGACATTTCGGCAACGCCTCGATCCGCCAGATGACCGGCGCCCACCTCGTCCAGCGCCGCCCCGGCCCGCGCCAAGGCTTCGGCGCCCGACAGGAAGGGCGCGCCCAGGGCCGCCACCTCGACCGCCGGCAGGTTCCAGGCGATCCGCCGCTCTTGCGGCAGATAGGCCGCCCGTTCCGCCCGCTGACGATGGGACAGGTCTGCGATGGGCTTCTCGCCCAGCCTGACCTGACCGCCGGTGGTCGCCAACAGGCCCACGGCCGCACGAATAGCGCTGCTCTTGCCCGCCCCATTCGGGCCGCACAGGGCGACGACCTCGCCGGCCGAAACCGACAGATCGACCCCATCCAGAACGACAGCCTTGCCCAGCCGGGCCTGAACCTTCTCCAGCGACAACAGGCTCACAGTCGCCACTCCCGCGCTGCGCGCCAGGCGATCAAGGCGAACAGGGGCGCACCGATCAGGGCCGTGAACACGCCCAGCTTCAGCTCCTGATCCGTCGGCGTCAGCCGCGCCAGCAGGTCCGCCACGATCAGCATCAACCCGCCCGCCAGCGCTGAGGGCGCCAGGATACGCTTCGCATCGCTCCGCACCGCCGCCCGCACCAGATGCGGCGCGGCCAGCCCCACGAAGCCGATGACACCCGCCACCGCGACCGCCGCCCCGGTCGCCACCGCCGCCGCGATCAGGGCGAACAATCGAATTCGCCCCATGTTCAATCCCGACGTCGCCGCCCCCTCGTCGCCCAGGGTCAGCATCCGCAGGCCCGATCCCGACAGAGCGGCGAACACCGCCGCGACGATCACCGCAGGCGTCACCCAGGCCACATCGACCCAGCTTCGGTTCTGCACCGATCCCAAAAGCCACGACATCACCTCGGCCGAGGCGATCGGCGACGGCGACAGGTTGAAGATCAAGGCTGTCGCCGCGCCTGCGAAACTGGACAGGGCCACGCCGAACAGGATCAGTGCCTCCGGGGCCCGCATGGCCCTGGACGCCGCGATCAGCAGTCCGCCCGCCAGCGCTGCGCCCGCCAGGGCCGAAAGCTCGACCAGTCCCGGCACGGCCGCAGCGCCGAGGACGATGGCCAGCGCCGCACCCAAGGCCGCCGTCGCCGACACGCCCAGTACGCCGGGATCGGCTAGCGGATTGCGCAACAGCCCCTGCATCACCGCGCCTGCCAACCCCAGGGCCGCGCCGACGACTAGGGCGCAGACCGCGCGCGGCGCTCGCACCTGCCACAGCACCTCGGCCGGACCGGATGTCGGATCGCCGAAGGCAGCCGCATACTGATCGACGCTGAACGCCGTCTCGCCTGCCAGCACCGCCAGAGCCAGCGCCGCGACGATCAAACCGGTCAGAACCAGGCACAGCCGAACCGTTCTGTTCACGGTCGCCCCTTGGCCATCATCTCAACCGCTTCGGCGGCGAACCATGCGGGGCAGGTCAAGGTCGCGGCGGGCAGGCGCGCCGCCGTTCGGCCCTCGGCCGCCCGCGCGACAACCGGATGCCGCCCCGGTCCGCGCAGGTCGGCGCGCAGCTGATCGAAAAAGCCGAGCACAAATCGCACCGGCGGATTCATCGCGATCCGCTCGACGCTGAGTGCGCCAAAACCGGGCGCGGCCGACAGATTTCTAAATCCGGCCGCCCGCATCATTGCATCCATCAGCGTGCCTGGGCCCGCGGTGAAGCCCCCCGAGGTCAGATAGACTGCCCCCGGCGCCTCAGCCGCGCGCTTCACCGGCGCCGCTTTGGCCAACTTCCCGTCCATCTGTCGCTCTAACGCCTGTCCGCGCTCAGCGTGTCCCAGATCCCGCGCCACAGTCCGGATATTCCGTCGTACGCCCTCCAGATCAACCGCATCATCGATTGTGACCACCTTGACGCCGCGCTGCGTCAGCGCGGACAGCAGGCGCGGCTCGCCGCCCCAGTAGCGCACCACGACGTCAGGCTGAAAACCCACGGCGGCCTCAAGTGTCGGACGCAAACGCTTGTGACCGACAGCCTGCTGACGCAGCCAGGCGTCCGGATCGTCGGCGCGGGGCGACAGCGCGAGGTCCGCGTCCGGCGCCAAGGCCAGCACATATTGATCCGCGCATTGATCCAGCGCCATGATCCGCAAGGGCCGCGCCTCAGCCACGCTGCTGCTGAACGCCAGAGCCGCCAAGGCGACGCAGATACGCTTCATCCTTCGATCAGACCGGCGAACAGGGCGTCCAAAGTCGTGCGAACCAGCGCCTGCCGATCGGACCACGGGAAGTAGGGTTTGGTGATCGTGAGAGACACGATCCCATGCGCCGCAGCCCAGATCGCCTGGGCGATCGTGGCGGGATCGCCTTTCATGCGTCCGGCCGTCACGGCGTCGCTGACGGTCGCTTCCAATGTCGTGAACAGGCTGGAGCCGAGCTCGCGCGCCGCGTCCTGGGCGCCCTCTCGCGCCTCGACAGGTCTTGTCAGATAGATCAGGCGATAGGCGTTGGGATGGGCGAAACCAAAGTCGATGTAGCCCTCGATCATCCGCCGCAGCCGCTGCTCGGGCGGCGCGGCCTCATCGGCGACGGCGGCGTTTGATGCAATCAACCGGGCGAAGGCGTCACGGCAGATTTCCTGCAGGATCGCACCCTTGTCCGGGAAATGCATATAGAGCGCCGTCGACGACAGCCCGACCTCGTCCGCGATCTTGCGAATCGTCGCGCCTTCATAGCCGTGCTCGACGAAGATGCGCTCGGCCGCGGCCAGGATTTCGCCCCTACGCGAATGGCCTTCGCCCTTGGGCTTTCGGGTCGTGCGCGAGGCGTTCGAAAGTTCAGACAAGCCGCTGCTCCGGGTGAGGCGCCCTGAATAGCGACAATCCGTCCCGGACGCCAACCGACTTGCAGAACACGGTTGTTTCAAATAGCGATTAGGGGTTGTGGCGCTTTGGAGGCGGATGCGGTGAAGGATTGGGCGCATCCGGGGATCAGGCCCCGCAGAAACGGCGCCTCACGACGCACGTGGAGCGGTTTCCAGATCACGACCTTGATCCTGCTTACCCTGACCTCCGTTGTGGCGCTGATCCGCTGGCCGGAAACCGCTTTCGACGTCGCCTTGGTGTTGTTCCAAGCCGCCTTCGTCGTGTGCGCGCTGTGGAAGACCGTTATCGGCGTCGCCAGCCTGCGACGCCCCGCGCCGGTCCCGCGTCCGATCGAATGGCCGCGCTATACCATTCTGGCGGCGCTTTATGATGAGGCGGCTGTGGCCTCGCAGTTGATCGCCAACCTCAGCCGGATCGACTATCCGGCGCACAGGTTGGAGGCCTTCATCGTGTTGGAGGCGCATGATGACGTCACACTGGCCGCAGCCCAGGCGACGCCTAAACCGCCGTGGCTGAAAATCCTGATCGCGCCGCCGGGCAGTCCCCAGACCAAGCCGCGCGCTTTGAACTACGCCCTGGGCCACGCGCGAGGCGATCTGGTCACCATTTATGACGCAGAGGATCGACCGCATCCGCAACAACTCCGTCAGGCGGCGGCCCGCTTCGTCGCCCAGCCCCGGCTGGGTTGTCTTCAAGCGCCGCTGCGTATCCGAGCATCCGGCAAGACTGGCTCGTGGTTTTTAGATCGGCAGTTCGCCTTTGAGTATGCGGCCCTGTTCGAAGTGACCTTGCCGGGCATGGCGCGGCTGGGCCTGCCCTTTCCGCTGGGCGGCACCAGCAATCATATCCGCATGACGGCTCTGCGTGGAGCTGGCGGCTGGGACGCGCACAATGTCACCGAGGACGCGGACCTGGGCTTTCGGCTGTGGTCGATGGGCTGGAGGCTCGGCGCCATCGACAGTCCGACGTGGGAGACGCCGCCGGGCGCGATGGACCGATGGCTGCCCCAGCGCACCCGATGGCTGAAGGGCTATATGCAGACCTGGGGCGTGCATACGCGGCGTCCCAACGCCCTGGGCCGTCGCGGAAGCTTGTCGCTGGTCATGACCTTGGGCGCGGCGATCCTGTCGGCGGCCGCCCATGCCCCGACGCTGGCCTGGCTGGTTCTAGCCATCGCCGTCTGGGTCCTGTCCGGCACCCTGCCGCCCCTGCCTAGTGGCTCGCTGGGGGTGCTGGCGCTAGGCGTCATCGCTGCCTGGATGAGCTGTGCGGTTGGAGCACGACGCGCCGGGCTCGATTATAGACTGGGCGATGTGCTAATTGCGCCAGCCTATTGGGCGTTGCTCAGCCTCGCCTTCGTCCATGCGGCCTGGCGGCTGGCGGTCGAACCGCACGTCTGGGACAAGACCCCGCACGATCGCGACGATCAGATGCCGGAATTGACTGTCGTGGCGCTGGACGCTGGACGCGAGGCGGCCTGAGCGCCTATCAGCCCGACGATGGCGCCCGTCCTTTCCAAAACTCCCGAAACCCTCGTGACCTCCGGCTGGTCCGACTATGCCCTGCTGGACAGCGGCGACGGCAAGAAGCTGGAGCGGTACGGCCGCTACACCGTCGTTCGGCCCGAGCCGCAGTGTTTCTGGTCACCCCGCGATCCGAAAGCCTTCGAAAACGCGACAGCGACGTTCGATCCGCAGCAGGAAGAGGAAGACAGCGGTCGCTGGCGGTTCGACAAGCACGGCCCCATCGACGCCTTCCCTTTGAGATGGCGCGATGTGAAGTTCACCGGCCGCTTCACCCCATTCCGCCACCTCGCCTTCTTCCCTGAACAGGCGGCCAACTGGGAATGGCTGGACGGACGGGTGCGGGACTTCACACGTTCAGCCGGCCGCGCGCCGAAGATCCTGAACCTGTTCGGCTATACCGGCGTCGCCAGTCTGGCCGCGGCCGCCGCAGGCGCCGAAGTCACCCACGTCGACGCGTCCAAGAAGTCGGTCGCCTATGCCCGCGAGAACGCCGAGCAGTCGGGCCTGGCCCAGCATCCGATCCGGTGGATTGTCGAGGACGCCCGCAAATATGTCGCGCGCGAAGTTCGTCGCGGCTCAAAATACGATGGCGTCATTCTGGATCCGCCCAAATACGGGCGCGGCCCCACGGGGGAAATCTGGCGCCTGTTTGAGGACATGCCGGGTCTGCTCAAGGACTGCGCCGCCTTGCTGGCGGACGATGCCGACTTCCTGCTGCTGAACGCCTATGCGGCCCGCGTGTCCGGCCTGTCGCTGGCGCATCTGATGGTCGAGGCGACCCAGAATCGGGGCGGCCGGATCGACTGGGGTGAACTGGCCCTGTCCGAAGACGGCCCTGGCGCCCGCGCCATCGGCCTGTCCTTCTTCACACGGTGGAGCCGATGACCGAACGCGTCATCACCTCCCTGACCAACGACACGGTCAAGGGCGTCCGCGCCCTGCATATGCGCAAGGAACGCGACCTGACCGGCACCTTCCTGGCCGAAGGTCTGAAATTCATCGGCGAGGCGCTGGACCAGGGCCGTGCGCCCCGCATGCTGCTGATCGGCGATGACGCCCGTCCTCATCCGTTGCTTGACCGCGCCAAGGCCGCCACTCTCAAGGCTGGCGGCGATATCATCGTCGTCACCCACGCCATCCTTGAAAAGATCAGCCGCCGGGACAATCCGCAGACTGTGCTCGGCGTGTTCGAACAGGCCTATGCGCCTCTCGACAGCCTCAACCCCGCCTCGGCGCCCTGCTGGGTCGCGTTGGAGCAGGTGCGCGATCCGGGCAATCTGGGCACCATCATCCGCACGGCGGACGCGGCCGGTTGCGGCGGAGTCATTCTGATCGGCGATTGCGTCGATCCCTATTCAGTTGAGGCCGTGCGCGCGACCATGGGCTCGGTCTTCGCCGTCTCGATCACCAGGACGACGCCTGAGGCTTTCCTGACCTGGCGCAAGACCTGGCCCGGCAGCGTCGTCGGCACCCGTCTGGACGCCAAGGTTAGTCACCGCTCGGCGGTGATGAAACAGCCGTCGCTGATCCTGATGGGCAATGAACAGGCCGGCCTGACCGACGCCCTGGCCGCCGCCTGCGACGTCAACGTCAAGATTCCGATGCGCGGCCGGGCCGACAGCCTGAACCTGGCCATCGCCACCGGCATCATGGTCTATGCCGCGACGGACGAAGCCTAGCGCTTCTCCTCCGGCGCCACGCGGCCCATGCCCCACAGGGCCACGATGGTGATCAGGGCCGAAATCGCCAGATAGCCGCCGACGGCTCCCGGCCCGAATCGCTCGGCCAGCTTCAGCGCAATGTAAGGCGCAAGCGATGCGCCCAGGATGCCCGCCAGATTGAAGGCCATCGACGCGCCGGTGTAGCGCACCGGTGTCGGGAACGGCCGCGCCATGGCCGCGCCGATGGGGCCATAGGTGCAGCCCATCAGGGCAAACCCGAGCGCAAAGAAGATCAGAAGGCCGCTGAGGCCGCCTCCGAACAGTGGCGCGAACAGAAAGCCGAACAGGCCGATCCCAACCGACGAGGCGATCAGCACCCTGACCTGCCCGTATCGATCCGCCAGCAAGGCCGTCACCGGGATGAAGGCGGCGAAGAACAGCACGCCGATCAACTGGAT
The DNA here is from genome assembly GCF_001422455.1 of Brevundimonas sp. Leaf280. Taxonomy (NCBI): domain Bacteria; kingdom Pseudomonadati; phylum Pseudomonadota; class Alphaproteobacteria; order Caulobacterales; family Caulobacteraceae; genus Brevundimonas; species Brevundimonas sp. Leaf280. The sequence goes on from NZ_LMNC01000002.1 coordinate 326,399, forward strand.
GGGCAGCACGTCAGCCCGCGCCAGCCCCATTCCCGTCGTCGCCCAGCCGAGTGCAAAGACGGTCATCAGATAGAACAGGGTGAAGGTCGTCACACCGCTGAACGTCCCCAGAACCAGCGCCGCCTTGTGATGGGCGAACAGGGTGACGGCCGGCGCCTTGACCCGTTCGTCGCGATCCACGGCCTTCTGGAACTCGGGCGTTTCGCTGATCTTCAACCGCACCCACAGGCCGCCGAACACCAGTATGGCGCTGGCCAGGAAGGGAATACGCCAGCCCCAGCCCTCGAAAGCACTCTCGCTCATGGTCGAGGTCAGCACGATGAAGGATGTCGTCGACAGGATGAAGCCAATGGGCGCGCCCAACTGGGGGAACATGCCGAACCAGGCCTTCTTTCCGGGCGGCGCATTTTCGGTCGCCAGCAGCACCGCCCCGCCCCACTCGCCGCCCAAACCCAACCCCTGACCGAACCGGCACAGGGCCAGCAGCATCGGCGCCAGCAGGCCGACCTGCTGGTGCGTCGGCAACAGGCCGATGGCCACGGTCGACAGCCCCATGGTCATCAGGGCCGCGACCAGCGTCGCCTTGCGTCCCACCCGGTCTCCGAAATGCCCGAAGGCCAAGGCGCCGATGGGCCGCGCGAAGAAGGCGATGGAGAAGGTCGCGAACGAGGACAGCAGCGCCGTCCCCGGATCTTCGCCGGGGAAGAACAGCGTCGGGAACACCAGGACGGCCGCCGTGGCGTAGATGTAGAAGTCGAAGAACTCGATCGTCGTGCCGATCAGGCTGGCGAACAGCACGCGGCCGGTGGAGTTCTTCGGCAGGACATCGGACATCTTCTTCTCCCGGTTGTCCCAGCGATGCCCGTTTCCCGCCCGCCGCGTCAAGGCGATCAGGTGCCGCGCGGCTTGACCCGATTCGTCGCTTGCGCCTCGGCCGGGTTTTCCGGCCAAGGATGGCGGGGATAGCGGCCGCGCATCTCCGTACGCACCGCCGCCCATGAGCCAGACCAGAAGCGCGGCAAGTCCTTGGTGACTTGCACCGGCCGTCGCGCCGGCGACAACAGGGCGAGGGTCAACGGCATGCCGCCGACGGTCGGATGCGTCGTCACGCCGAACAGTTCCTGCACCCGAATATCCACGCGCGGCCCGCCCTCGGCGGCATAGTCGATGGCCGCCGAGCCCAGGGGCGTGACCAGACGCGGGGGCGCCAGCTCGTCCAGACGGCGTCGCAGATCCCACTGGATCAGGCTGCGCAGGGCTTCGGCCAGACGGCAGTCAGCTATCCCCTCCAGCGACTTGGCCCCTTCCAGCAAGGGCCACAGCCAGTCCTCGCGCGCCGTCAGCAGGGCGCCGTCCGATACGTCAGGCCAAGCCGGATCGCGCTCGTGCAGAAAGGCCAGCCGTGCGCGCAGGCCCGACGCCTGCTCGCCCCATTTCAGCGCACCAAGCCCGTCCGCCTCGACCTGGGCCCTGAGCGCGGCGGCCAGCGTCTTCGCATCCGGCGCACCGACGATCTTTTCATCCAGCACGATGGCCCCGATGCGCCGCGACCGGCGGATCACAGACCGCCCCGACGGCTCGCGCACCAGCCGATCCTCGACCGCGACTAGCCGCGCCAGATCGGCCTCGATCCGGTTCGCATCCAGTGCCGCCGCCAGTCGCACACGATCGCGTGCGTCGCCGCCGCCCAGTTCCGCCACCGCCAGCCAAGGTTCGCGCGCCAGATGATCCGTCGCCTCCAGCACCGCACCTCGCCCGCTGGCCAGCAACAGTTCGCCGGCCTTGCCCCGCGCCTTGGCGATCCGCTCCGGGAAAGCTTCCGCCAGCAGCAGGCCCGGATCGATCGTCCGACCGGACCCGCCGCCCGCCGCCCGCGCCCAGCGCTCCGCCAGCTTGATCGAATCGCGCGCTCTCTGCGTCCGATCGCGCTCCAGCCCAATCAGGCGATCCGCCAGATCGACGCTCGATCCACCCAGACCCGGCTCGCTCAATACGGCCGCGATCCGTGCGCCCGTCACCGCATTGCCGGCGTCGGACGCCACAGCCACCATATGGGCCAGCCGCGGCGACAGCGGGATCTTCGTCAGGCGCAGCCCGTGTTTCGACAGTCCGCCATCGGCACCCAGCGCCCCCAACCGTGTCAGCACCTTGCGCGCCTCGGCCATGGCCCCAGCTGGCGGCGGGTCAAGCAGGGCCAGCCCCTCCGCCGAGCGTGCGCCCCACCGGGCCAGGTCCAGGGCCAGCCCGGTCAGGTCCGCCTCCTGTATTTCCGGCCGTTGATGCGGGACCAACCCGCGCGTCTGTTCCTCATCCCACAGGCGGTAGCAGACGCCCGGCTCGGTGCGCCCGGCCCGGCCGCGCCTCTGTTCCGCGGAGGATCGGCTGACCTTGACCGTCGCCAGCCGGGTCAGGCCGCTGGAGGGTTCGAACCGCGGCACGCGCGACAGGCCGCCGTCTATCACGACCCGCACGCCTTCGATGGTCAGACTGGTTTCCGCAACCGAGGTCGCCAGCACCAGCTTGCGCCGCCCCACAGCCGCCGGTTCGATAGCCCGGTCCTGTTCGGCCCGGTCCAGTCCGCCATACAGGGGCACGACATCGATGTTCGGTAGCCGCAGCCGGTCGTTTACCAGCCGCGCGACACGATGGATCTCGCTCTGCCCCGGCAGGAAGACCAGCACCGACCCCGTCTCGTCCCCCAGCGCGGTCATACAGGCGCGCGCCACGGCCTCTTCGAACCGCTCGGACGGGTTTCGTCCCAGATACCGGGTCTCCACCGGCCAGGCCCGACCCAACGCCTCGATGACCGGTGCGCCGTCCAGCAGGCGCGAGACCCCGACCACATCCAGCGTCGCGGACATGACCAGCAGCCGCAGATCGTCACGCAGCAGCTTTTGCGTGTCTCTCGCCAACGCCAGCCCGAGATCGGCGTCCAGGCTGCGTTCATGAAATTCGTCGAATAAGACCGCGCCCACGCCGTCCAGCCCCGGATCGTCCAGAATCATTCGCGTGAAGACGCCCTCGGTAATCACCTCAATCCGCGTATTCGGCCCGATGCGGCTCTGCAGCCGGGTGCGATACCCCACCGTCCCGCCCGGCTGTTCGCCCAGGGTCGTCGCCATCCGCTCGGCCGCCGCCCGTGCGGCCAGGCGTCGCGGTTCCAGCACCAGCACCTTGCCCTCCAGCCAGGGCTGATTCAGCAGAGCCAGCGGCACGACCGTGGTCTTGCCCGCACCCGGCGGCGCCGCCAACACGGCCGTATTGCCCGCGCTCAGGGCGACTTTCAGCGGTTCAAGCACGGCGTGGATGGGCAGCATGCGTCGCCTCTAGCCTGCCGACGTGTGATCACGAAAGCGTCGTCGCGCCTTAACCACCCCGTCATGCGCGTTGCGCGCCGCCTCATCCGTCGCTAGCGTCCGCCCCAAGCAGCCGAGGGGCTGCATCAAAACGTGGGGGTATTTTATGTGGCGCGTTAAGTCGCTCGACGCGATCCTTGCCACGGCCGAGAAGAAGTCGCTTCACCGGTCGCTTGGTCCTATTCAACTGACGCTTCTGGGGATCGGGGCCATCATCGGCACCGGAATCTTCGTCCTGACCGCTTCGGCCGCCCAAAAGGCCGGACCGGGCATGATGATCAGCTTCGTCATTGCCGGCGCCGTCTGCGCGGTCGCAGCGCTCTGCTACTCCGAACTGGCGTCGATGGCCCCGGTTTCGGGCTCGGCCTACACCTACACCTATGCCGTTATGGGCGAACTGCTGGCCTGGACGGTCGGTTGGGCGCTGATCCTGGAGTACGCCGTGGCGGCCTCCGCCGTGTCGGTCGGTTGGTCGGGTTATGTGCTGGGGCTGATAGAACAGGGGCTGGGATTCGATTTCCCCGACCTCCTATCCGCCGGGCCGACCTGGTCGATGAACGGCTTCATCCCCACGCCCGACTTCTCGGCCGGGATCGTCAACATCCCCGCCATCGTCGTGGCCCTGCTGGTGACGGCCCTGCTGATGGTCGGCACCACGGAATCGGCCCGGGTCAATGCAATCCTGGTCGCGATCAAGGTCGTCGCCCTGACGGTCTTCATCGTCATCACCCTGCCCGTCGTCAAATCGGCCAACCTGTCGCCGTTCGCTCCCAATGGCCTGTTCGGCCAATATTCGGGGATGGGCATCGTCGGCGCCGCGGCCTCGATCTTCTTCGCCTATGTCGGCTTCGACGCCGTTTCGACGGCGGCCGAAGAAACCAAGAACCCGCAGCGCAACGTCCCCATCGGCCTGATCGGCTCTTTGGCCATCTGTACGGTCTTCTATCTGCTGGTCGCGCTCGGCGCCGCCGGCGCCATCGGCGCGCAGCCGGTTCTGGGCGCCGCCGGTGAAGCGGTCCAGCCGGGCTCGCCCGCCTTCGTCGCCGCCTGCGCCCTGCCTGCCAACGCCGAAATGCTCGTCTGCTCCAATGAGGCCCTGGCCCACGTTCTGCGCGTCGTCGGTCACCCCCAGATCGGCAACGCCCTGGGCACCGCCGCTCTCTTGGCCCTGCCTTCGGTCATCCTGATGATGATCTTCGGTCAGACCCGCATCTTCTTCGTGATGGCGCGCGACGGCCTGCTGCCGGAAGGCCTGACCAAGATCCACCCCAAGTGGAAGACGCCCTATATCGTGACCGCCGCCACCGGCATCGCGGTCGCCATCGCCGGCGCCCTGTTCCCGGTCGGTCAGCTGGCCGACATCTCGAACTCGGGCACCCTGTTCGCCTTCTTCATGGTGTCGATCGCGGTGCTGGTGCTGCGGGTCAAGGATCCGAACCGCAAGCGTCCGTTCCGTACGCCGCTGATCTGGGTGTTCGCGCCCCTGTCGGCGTTCGGCTGCGCCTTCCTGTTCTGGAACCTGCCGCACGACGCCAAGATGGTGCTGCCGATCTGGGGCGGCATCGGCCTGCTGATCTACTTCGCCTATGGCTATCGCAAGAGCCACCTGGGTCGCGGTCTGGTCGAGGTTCACGAAACCGACGGCGACGTTCCGCCGCCGCCCGTGCCGCCGATCCGCTAAGACGAAATGCGAGGCCTGTCGCACCGATCGCGGCAGGCCCATCTATCGGCCTCAAGTAGCCCCAAGGGCGATAGGCCAGGAATAAAGAAAGGCCCCGGAGCAATCCGGGGCCTTTTTTTTCTTGGTGCGGATGAGAGGACTCGAACCTCCACGCCTCTCGGCGCTGGAACCTAAATCCAGTGCGTCTACCAATTCCGCCACATCCGCATCGAGGTAGGACGGGCCTTCTAGGGGCGTTTCATCGTTGCGGCAAGAGCCAACGAACCGGAACAAACAGGGTCTGTGCGACACAATCCGGAGGGACCGCGTCACAAAATCCCCCACACTCTGTTCCGCAAGCGTTCACGGTGCGACTTGCTCATGTCTGACCGTTTCACCGCCAACAAGCTCGCGTGGCTGGAGCAGGTGCAGGACGATGGTGAGCTGAGCGCCACAGTTTTCGCGGTCGCGTTCGGCATCGCGCGCCACCTGAACCGCGAAACCGGCGATGCCTGGCCCAGCCAAGCCACCCTCGGCGAGATGGCCGGTGTGTCCGATCGTCATATCAGAAAGCTGCTCAAGATCCTCCACACCCAAGGGCATCTCGATATCCAGACGGGAGGTTTCCATCGGCCCGATAGGTACCGACCGATCCTAAAAGACCGGAACTCCAGTTCCAGTCATGACCGGAACCACAGTTCCGCCCTTACCCCTCAAGACCGGAACTCCAGTTCCAGAGAGACCGGAACTCCAGTTCCGCCTAACCCTTTGAGAGAACTCTTTGAAAGAAGCGCTGCGCTTTCTCGTGACGAGGAGAGCGAAGCCGACCGCATTTTCGCGATGATGCCGAAGGGCTCGGCGAGCAGATCAAACAAGTCCAAGATCCGCGAAGCCGTGGCCAGCATCGTGAGCGAGGGAACCCCTGCTCTGTCGCTCCGGATCGCCGTCGGTGCTTTCGTGGCGGCCTCCCCTGACGCCAAGGACCAAGACGGGCGGTTCATGGGGGCGGCCCATACTTGGCTCACCGAGAAGCGAGGCTGGGAAGCCTACCTGCCATCGGCCGACGATCTGTTCTTGAGAAGCCGGCCCCCTGCTGAGGTGCAATGGTTCCATCGCGTCAGATCCTGGCAGCACAGCCCCGGCTACTGGCGCATGAAGCAGGACGACTTCGGTCCTGAGCCCGATTCGCCGAATACCCGCGTACCCCAGGCCGTGCTGGCCTATTGCCTCGAGAACACACCACCACAGCCACGGCCAGCCAATGACACACACCGGCTCAACCAGAAGCGGATCCGATGGCAATGAAAGAGAATGCGCCGCCGGAACACGCCAGCCCGATCAGCTATTCGGTGCGGCTCCCTGCCCTTTCGCGAAGCGGTCGGGCTTCGTCGAGGTCAGTCAAACCTGAAAGCCTCAAAAAGGGCCGCCATACGATTATCTTCTGGGATTTCCGATCTGGGATGGAATGGACGTTCTCCCAACCGACCGAACACGATCTCGGCAGCTTGGCCCGCAACTTCTCTTGCCTGCCGAATGTCGCTTTCGCTCATCGTTCTTTTCGCCATCGCCAGGGTGAGGCTCAAAATCATCATTGTCTGATAGCCGGCCTGCTTGGCAGACCACTCCGTCATGTCAGGTGAGTAAGCGACCAACGCGTCCGACACGTGCTCGCTCATTGTCTTTCCCAGCCGCTTGGCTTGATTTTCCGCCCGACGGTAAACGTCATATTCGATGTAGGCTTGTATGCGCGGGCGTCGCGTAACCACTGATTTTCTCCAGTAGGGGTGGATCGTCGGCAACCCATTTAGATGACTGATTAGACACGGTAAATAGACATAGCGATGTTGTGGGTCACTTATGACCCATTTTGCGCCCGGTTTTTCATGTTAAAATACAGCGACTTGGACCCAACGCAGGCGTGCGTAATGTGTGCATCATCCTTCACAGGATGATTTTCCTATCGGCCCCTTTAGGGTGGAATCGTTTTGCCAACGATTTGATTTGTGTGAACGCTAGGCTTCGCTCGCCTTTAGGCGCTCATGAACGATGGAAGATTTTCAAGCGTGGCCATGGGTGGAACAAATGTCGCGGGCGGGGACGGCAGACCCATCTGGTGCCGTGCAAGTCGTGCGCTTACTCAGACTGGTCCCATGCACGGTCGCGACTCCACATTCGCCGACCTGCGTGTCAGGGTTCGGTTGGGAGGACTACCTGATGGCGACACGCAAGACCCTCATCAGATCACGGGCAGGCGTTCGCCTTCAACGCATCGAGCATCTGGCCCGGCAGCAGGTGGTCCAGTCATCTTGGCGACTTTCGACACTGCGGCAGAACCAACCACGCTCATTTGCCGATGAGACGGAAGCGGAGGACGCCTTTGACATGGAGGTCATCGCTTCGCTGACCGATCCGATAATCATAGACATGCAGCGTCGCGGACTGATCGACTGACATGGCGGCCAAGCTGAAGGTCTTCACCTGGTCCGACGGCTTTCATGCCTTCACCGTCGCCACAACCTCGCGACCCAAGGCGTTGGAGGCCTGGGGCTCAAAGCAGGATCTGTTCGCAACCGGCCTGGCCAGCCAGCTTTCCGGCGGACCGGATTTCGAGGCCGCGCTGGCCTCTCCTGGCGAGGTCGTCGAACGCGGCCTCGCGATCGATGTCGGCAAGATTGGCAAGGCTAAACCCACGAGACCTCAGGGACCGTCCAAGGCGAGGGCCGCCAAAATCGAAAAGCTTCAGGCGGCGCTGGCCGATCTGGACGAACGTCATCGGGCGGTAATGGCTGATTTCGAACAACAACAGGCCGCGCTAAGCCAGGCGCGTCAGGAGGCGGATGCGACCTATGAGGCGGATCGTAAATCCCTCGCTGCCGATCTGAAAAAGGCTAGGGCCTGATGTGCAATCTGTATCGCCAGCGCTCTGGCCCCCAAGCCATAATGGATGCGGCGAACGCGATGCGGTCGACCGTCGGTAACCTCGCGCCGGGCGATATCTATCCCGACTATCCGGCGCCGATCGTGCGCTGGGAGGGCGCAGAGTGCATCCTTGCATCCGCGCGCTGGGGCATGCCGTCGTCCAAAAGGATGATCTTCGACAATGCGACGAAGCGCGCCGACAAGCTGCGCGCCAAGGGCGGCGAGGTGGACTTTCAGAAAATTCTGGAGTTCGAGCCCGACAGCGGCACGACCAACGTCCGCAACACCAGCTCCAGCCATTGGCGCCCGCATCTGTCGCCAGCGTCGCGCTGTCTGGTCCCCTTCACGGCCTTTAGCGAACCAGGTCGGGACGCCGCCGGCAAATACCGACCCGTCTGGTTCAAGCTCGCCGGGGACGATCCCGAGCCCCTCGCCTTCTTCGCCGGCATTCACCTTCAGGCCCACACAAGCGTGCGCAAGGTCAAGACCGGCATGGAGACGATCGACGTCTTCGCCTTCCTGACGACCGAACCCAACGCGGAGGTCGGCGCGGTTCACCCCAAGGCCATGCCGGTGATCCTGACACAGCCCGACGAGATCGAGGCCTGGATGACGGCGCCGTGGGAGACGGCCAAGGCGCTTCAGCGCCCGCTGCCCGACGGCGCTCTGTCAGTTATCGACGCCTGAACCGCGTAAAAACTCTGGCAATTATTTAAAGACGATCCGGTCCTGTCCTCGCGGTCGACACAAGGTCTGCGGTCAACGGATCAGGCGAAAGGCCCCAGCGTGCGAGCGCTGCGTCGAACACGGTCGGATCGGCCGCCACGGCGGCGAATAGCGTCATCGATGATCGGAATTTGAGATCGTCGGGCGATCCGAACAGCTGATGCAATGAAGTCGCCCGCGCCGTGGTCGCGCTCTGGGCGGCGCGGATGAGACGCGCCCCTAGAACGGGATGCAGCAGATAGGTTTGCGCCTCCGCGAGCGATCCGATCCCATAGAAGGCAGCCGTCGAAGACCGTCCCAACGACCGAGCCTGGGGGAAGACGAACCACATCCAGTGGCTTGTCTTGCGACCCGCCACGAGCTCGGCCATCGCCGTTTCGAACACGGGGTCTTGAGCAAGGACGAAACGGTCGAGAGCTGTCGTCACTTGCTCGTCTCGCCCAGATTGGCGAACCAGTCTGCATAGGGGGTGTTTCGCGCCATGTGCCGATTGAGATCTGGCGAGCCGTCGGTCCACCACACCGGGCCCCGCTCCCCCAATCCGACCTTGGCCTTATCGACGCTGCCCCGCGCTCCGGCTAGAGCGTCCATATCCTCAGCCGTCAGGGCCGTCCGCACCGCCCGGCGCGCCGACATCAGATCATGTACCAACTCGTCCCTCGCCTCCGCCGAAAGAGCAGGATTGGAGCACCGCCACAGCCGGCCTCGCACCACGAAATAGCGGCCGTCTGGCGTCGTGGGGTGTCGGGAAGGCCGCGTCATCGTCGAGCTAACGCGCAGCGGGCCGGATGGGCGCCACCCACAGGGCGATCCACAGCGCTGTTGCGATCCGCCTTGACTCTCACACGCTCGAATAAGAACAAATACAGAACATTCAGCTCGCATTCGGTTTCAGGAGATCATGTCCGCCGCCTCTTCATCCTTTCAGGCGCTTCGCACGGAGATCGCGCGCATAGAGGCGGATCGACGTCCGCCCGGCGGAGTGCTGCCGTTCGGCCTTGCCGCGCTCGATCGCCGGCTGCCCGCCGGAGGACTGGCGCTCGGCGCACTGCATGAGGTGGCCGGCGGCGGCGACGGGGCCATTGACGGCGCCGTCGCCGCTCTGTTTGCGGCCGGCGTCGCGGCGCGCACACAAGGGCCGGTCCTCTGGTGCGTGACCCGCCCGGATCTGTTCGCGCCGGCGCTGGAGCAGGCGGGGCTGTCCTCGAACCGGGTCATCTATGTGGAGGCCGGCGACGAGGCCGGATTGCTGGCCGCATTCGAGGACGGCCTTCGTCACGGCGGCTTCGGCGCCGTCGTGGGCGAAGTCGCCCGCCTGTCCATGACGGCGTCGAGGCGCCTGCAGCTCGTCGCCGAGGACACGGGCTCGCTCGGACTGGCAGTCCGACGATGGCGTCGTCAGGCCGAGGCGGCGGACTTCGGCCAACCGACTGCCGCCGCCACCCGCTGGCGGGTCACCGCCCTGCCCTCCGCCCCCCTGCCCGTGCCCGGCGTCGGCCGCCCGCGCTGGTTTGTCGAGCTGATCCGTTGCCGCGCCGGAGCCTGCGCGGATTTCGAACTGGAAGCCTGCGATGAGACGGGTCGTCTCGCTCTACCTCCCCACCTTGCCGACCGATCGGCTGAGACGCCGGCTTGGACCCGACACGCCGTCGCCTGACACGCCGCTTGTCCTGGTCGGGCGCCAGGGCCGCAAACGCGTGGTGCTGGCCGCCGACCCCGCCGCCCGCGCCCATCGTCTGCATCCCGGCATGGCAGCGACCCAGGCCCGGGCCCTGGTCGCCAATCTTGTCGTCCATCCCTTCGACCCCGCTGGGGATGCGGCCGCCCTGGACCAACTCGCCCTCTGGGCGCTGCGCCGCTATGCGCCGATCGTGGCCGCCGACCCGCCGGACGGCCTTGTGCTCGACGTCACCGGGGCCGGTCATCGCTACGGCGGCGATGAGGGCCTGCTCGAGGATCTGATCGCCCAGACCGCCGCTGTCGGCCTGGGCGCCCACGCCGCCCTCGCCGACACGTGGGGCGCCGCCCATGCCCTGGCCCGCAACCTCGCCGAACCGACGATCGTCGTCGCGCGCGGGGGGCCTGCCATCCGTCGCCTGCCCTTGCGCGCCTTGCGCCTGGCCGCCGACATGGTCGAAGGCCTGGGACGTCTGGGGATCGACACCATAGGCGAACTGGAGGCCAAACCTCGCGCGCCTCTGGCCCTGCGTTTCGGACCGGAGCTGATCCGTCGCCTGGATCAGGCCTACGGCCGCGCCCAGGAACCGATCACCCCGATCGACGCTCCGGAGCTGATCCAGGTCCGGCGGGTCTTCGCCGAGCCGATCGGCGCGCCCGAGACCCTGGCCCGCTACACGCTGAAACTGGTCGAAGCCCTGAGCGAGGCGCTCGAAGCTCAAGGGCTTGGGGCGTCGCGACTCGACCTAAGTTTTGAACGGATCGACAACCGGACCGAGGCCATCCGCGTCGGACTGGCGCGCCCCGTCCGTGATGTCGCGCGGCTCACCCGTCTGCTCTGCGACAAGATTGAAACCATCGATCCTGGCCTCGGCGTGGAGGCCATGGTCCTGGCGGCGCCGGTCGTCCTGCCGCTGGACTGGTCGCCGAGTTCCGGCGATCTGTGCGGCCCGGCGACGCCCGACATCGGCGATCTTGTTGATCTGCTCGCCAATCGTCTCGGCCCGCAAAACCTGTACCGGATGGCCCCCGCGCAGAGCGACGTGCCCGAACGCTCAATCCGCAAACTGTCGCCGACTGCTCCGCCGGTATCGGAGACATGGACCCGCCGTTGGCCGCGCCCCTCCCGCCTGCTCGCTAAGCCCGAAGCCATAGAGGCCGTCGCGCTCCTGCCCGACCAGCCGCCAGTCGCCTTCAGTTGGCGCGGCGTCCGCCACCGTGTCAGGCGCGCTGACGGTCCTGAGCGGATCTTCGGCGAATGGTGGCGACGCGACGGCGAACGCGATGCGGTGCGCGACTATTTCCAGCTTGAAGACGAGGCTGGGCACCGCTTCTGGGTCTTTCGACGCGGCGATGGCGAACAGCCTCAGACCGGCGATCTCAGCTGGTGGCTGCACGGGCTCTTCGGCTGACGCCTTTCGACCGGGGTCAATCTCGAGCGGTCCGCGCTGTCTAGGAATTGCTGACCGATCGTCCATTGCTGCCGCTTGTTGGTCGGACAACTAGCACGTCTGCATGGCTCTCCTCAGCAATACCGGTTTGACCAGGCCACGTCTGACAAGCACGGGCAAGGCGAGGGATAGGCGGTAGCCGGTCGATGCGACCTAATGCTCGTCAGGATCGCCATCGCGAAATCGCCACTTCATGATCAGGACGCACGCCGCCATGACCAGAGCAAAACTGTTTGACACCGTGACCGGCCAGGCCTGGGTCATGACGCCATAGACCACCCAGAGGATGAAACAGGTAACGGTAAGCGAATATGTTTTAAGGCTGACCGAAGACGCGTCGCGCTCTTTCCAAATCTTGAGGGCTTGGGGCGCAAAGCTCGTAATCGAGCAGACCGCCGCCGCTGTACCCACGATATTGGCTGTCAGGTCGCTCATGGATAGGCAACGACGCCCCCTGGCTCACCGTTCCTGTGCGCGATAACGCACCTCTACAGTGGTAAAGCCGCGCTGGCATAGGACGTTTTCAATCCTGATTTCTGCCTCGTCCGGCGTCGGCCTGTCTTCCCGACAACGACACTTCGGGGGCCCGCAAAAAGAAGGGTTGGCGTGCTGAACCGTTGCTCGCTCTTGGGGTTGACCCTCTGCAGGGAGCGTTGATCGCCATGACCATCGTCAATCCATTGGGCGTCGCCCCGATGCCTTCGTTCACCAACGCGGCCGCCCTTGCTGGCATCGCGCTGTTCGATCCGGACGGGCACAATCCGGGCAATCTGCACGATCAGGCGTCCAGAGCGATGTTGGTGTCTCGCCTGGCGCGCCTTCTGCGGCTCCCGATCATTGACGTGGTTGAAGACGCGGAAGACGTCGGACCCGATGTCTTGCTGGTGCCTCGCGACACCCTGATCGGTGAAGACATGACCTCGCGCACGGTCTTCACCGCTGGCAATCTGTTAGGCGGCCGCGTTCCACACCGCTTCATCGCCACCAAGGCGATCACCCACGGCCTGATCGATCGGTCCGCGACCTGCCCGGCCGGCTGGTCCAACACCATGGCCGACCGTCTTGGCGATGCGGCTCTGGAAGGCTACACCGCCTTCTCCGTCGCCGACGCGATCGAAGCTGGTCGGCGCCTCCTCGAGACCGGGCCTGTCCGCGTCAAGGATGTTCTGGCCAAGGCAGGGCTGGGCCAGACGGTCGTCGAAACGCCTGAGGCGCTCGTCGCCGTCATCGCCGATCAGGACGAAGCGCAAATCGCCGCCTTCGGCGTCGTCCTTGAGGAAAACCTGCTCGGCGTGGAAACCTACAGCGTTGGAACCCTGTCGGTCGGCGGACTGCGCATCAGCTATGTCGGCGATCAGCGGGAAACGACGGATCACAAGGGACGCGAGGTGTACGGCGGTTCACGACTGCGGTGCGTCAGGGGCGATCTTGATCGATTGACTCACCTCGGACTGACCCCCGAGGCGGTGGAAGCGGTGCGTTGCGCCGCCGTGTTCGACGACGCCGCCCAGCGCGCCTATCCGGACTTGGTTCTGACCCGCCGGAACTACGATGTCCTCGCCGGCAAGGATGCGCGAGGGCGAAGGCGAGTAGGCGTTCTGGAGCAGTCGTGGCGGGTCGGCGGCGCGACGGGCGCGGAAATCGCCGCCCTCGAGGCCTTCGCGGCGTCGCCGGCGCTGACTTCCGTCGAAACCGCCACGGTCGAGGTGTATGGCCTCGCCGATGTCGGACCGGAGGATGTCGTCTATTTCCGGGGTGAGGACCCCAAGGTCGGGCCGATGACGAAATATGTGACGAGGACAGCGTGACTGAACCTGACACCGTCGAGGAAGGGCAAGTCCGACTGTCTGTCGACGGACAGAAGCTGACCGGCACGCTTCTGACGCCGGAAGCCCCCGTGCCGGGATTTCTGTTTGTCCACGGCTGGGGCGGCGATCAGGAAGAGGATCTTGGCCTGGCCGAGGATCTCGCTCGACTGGGCTGCATCTGTTTCACCTTCGACCTTCGAGGCCATGCCGAGAGCGATGCGAGCCGAGACGAGGTCACCCGGCAGAACGGGTTCGACGACGTGACTGCGGCCTATGACTACTTGGCGTCCCAGCCCCTGATCGATCCCGGTGCGATCGGCGTGATCGGCACGAGCTACGGAGGCTATCTGTCGGCTCTGCTGACGAGCATCCGTGACGTGCGCTGGTTGGCGCTGCGTGTCCCGGCCCTTTATCCGGACGCGCACTGGGAGGTCCCCAAGGCCAAGCTCGATAAGGACGCGGTGCGCGCCTATCGACAGCAACTGCGAACGCCGCGGGAAGACAAGGCGCTCTCGGCCTGCGCCGCGTTCGAGGGCGACGTCCTCATCGTGCAGTCGGGCAAGGACGATCGCATTCCGCCAGAAGTCATCGCCTCCTATCAGGCCGCCTTCAAGGACGCGAACTCGTTCAGCCACAGGATCATCGCCGAGGCGACCCATGCGATGCGCGATCCCGCCCATCAGCGCCTTTACGCCACCCTGTTGATCAACTGGGTCGAGGAAATGGTGCGGGCGAGCCGCCGGTCTTATCGGTGAGCCTGTCGCCAGCGCCCAACGCCCAGCGCAGACGCCCTTATCGCAGCCGCATTACCCGCTACGACGCTTTCGTCTCTGGAACGCCGCGTGTCGCGCCTCGTTGATGGCGTAGGCAAACGGAGACCCACCATGACCGACCTCTCGAACATCAAAGAGCATATGGAAGTGACCGGCGCCGACGGCGTCCATCTCGGCACCGTCGATAAGGTCGAAGGCGATCGCATCAAGCTCACCAAGGCCGACAGCGGATCGCATAGTGGTCACCACCACTACCTCTCGGGCGGTCTGGTCGCCGAGGTTGAAGGCAATCGGGTGCGCCTGTCGGCAAACGCCGACAACGCCGCTCTTCTCGAGGAAGAAGAGGCCGGCGAGGCGATCGCCGACCTGAAATAGTGTCGATGACCCGAGACAACGATGCCGTGGCCGCACAGCTTCTGGCCATCCGCGAGCAGCTGACAACCGAAGTGTGGTCGACCGCCGTGGCCGCCGCGACGTCCGGCGACCACGAGCGCGTCCGTGATCTGGTGAAGCTGAAGGTCGATATCGAAGCCATCGACTTCGCCCTCGGACACCGGCCGGCGGGCAGACCTGAGGGAGACGAGAGATGATCGACCTGAACATCGCCAGCGCCGATACTTTGGACGGGATTGAGATGTTGCGCGGCCACGGGTTCGAAATCGTTCGCTATCGTGAGGAAAGAGGTCGTTTCACCAGCCTTCGCCAGCTCGATGAGGTACCGGGTTTGAGCGGCAAGACTGACGGCATTGAAGCGCACGTTTCGATCAAAGCCACGAGCTCAGCGACCCAGCCAACTTCGCAGTAACGGTCCGATGCGTGGGTCGCCTGATCAAGATCGCTTCCTCATTAGAGAAGACGGACATTGAACTGCGTCGGGTCGTTTAGTTTCATACGTACGGCGAGCCTGCGCTTTGAACGACGGCAATCCTAAAAGGGATTTGCAGGATCTTTTCGTGCGGCGGCAATTTCGGCCGGCGTTGGGTCGCGGCGGATGATCAAATCATCCGACGACCAGTCGACCAGTCCGAGATCCGCCATCGCCCTCAGCCAACCGTCCATCGGCCAGATCGACCAGACGGCGTGGAAGCGTTTGGCGTTGGCGATCAGGGCGCGGAAATGCTGCAGGGGCGGATCATAGCCGTCATGATGTTGGTGGAGGACGGGCGCGCCGCCGGCGAAGAGCAGCGGCAGGCCCGCTCGCGCAATGCGAAAGCCCAGGTCCGTGTCTTCGGCGCCGTAGCCGACATAGGTCTCGTCGAACCCGCCAAGCCGATGGAAGGTCGAGCGACGGACCGCGAAAGCCAGAGACCAAAACAGGCCGGGATTGCGCTCCCGGCTTTCGCCTTCCTGCGGAAAGGGGCGCACGGGATGGGGCCGGCCGGCCGCTCTCAGATCGGTTTCCGACAGGGGGCCCGGCCGGACGGCTCCGGCGGGTAGATAGAGCACCTCTGGACAGACGACGGCGTCATGCTCGGTGAGCAGGGCCTGCATACGGCCGCAAACTGACGACGACACGATGCAGTCCACGTCGAGAAACAGCAGGCTATCACCCGACGCCAAGGCGGCCGCCAGATTTCGGGCGGCGGCCAGAGGCAGGGCGTCGCCCGCCAGACGTTCGACGCGGACCGGGAAACCCACCGGCGGCAGCGTCACGGGCGTATCGCTCATGTCGATGACGATCAGTTCGTCGGGCGGCGAGGCGCTGAGCATCAGTCCCTCGACCAATCGGTCCAGATGCGCCTGCCGGTTGCGAACCAGCGTCAGAGCGGACAGTGAGGTCATCGGCGGCTCCACAAATCCAGCCGATAGTTCGGATGCCGCTCGGCGAGATCTACTTGCATGAGGTCCGATAATCCGAGCCAGAGGCGTCCCACGGCGCCGTCAGCGGTCTGAGGATAGTCGGTCTCGCCGGTCCAGTGCACCAGAAGGACGCGTCCCCCCTCGACCAAACCGTCGGCGATGCGTTGCGCCGCAAGGTCCAGATCAGCGTCGCTCCAATAATAGGCCACCTCGGACAGGACGACGAGATCCAGCCCGTCCTGAACCGGACAGTCCCGAGGGAAGGCCGCGGCCGCAAACCGGACTTTCCGCCGCCCCGACAGACGCTGACGCGCCCGCTCCAAGGCGGTCGGGCTGACGTCGATCGCCAACAGACGATCGCAGACCGCGCTCAACCGCTCGGTCAGGACGCCGCCCGCACAACCGACCTCGAGCGCAAAAGCCGCTCGCCGCGTCGACAGGGCGGCGATGGTGCGATCGAACTTGGCGGCCTCATAGGGGCTGGAGGCCAGGCCCCACGGATCGGCGTCCCCGGCGAAGATGCCTTCGAAATAGGCGGCGGTAAGCGAGCGTTCAGCCATAGGCGTCGCGCCGATACAGGGTGTCCGAGGCGGCCCGCAGCCCCCTCTCCTTCTCGAGCCGAAACCCCGGTCCGAACATCGGCGTCAACTGGCTTTGGTAGGCAGACAAGGCATAGGCCCTCAGGCCGGCCCTTAGAGGTCGCGTCGTGATCCGCAGTTTAGACCTGGGCGGAGCCGCCCCCCACACGACATAATCGAATACGGCGACCGGCCGACGGGCCATACCGGCTGCGCGGCGGGCAAGCTGTGCCGCCGCCTGATGGTCGCAATGGGGATCGTCGGGACCCGTCACGGCGATCGCATCGACGCCCCGCTCGCGGCACAAAGCCGCGAGACGACGCGCGGTCGCCTCGAACGCCATGCTGCCAGGAAAAGCGGGCTGGGCATCGGGCCAATCCAGAAACACCGGCGGCGCAGCCGCATCTCCCGCCAGCCGTCGAACGGCGCGCCCTGCCTCCAGGCGTCGGGTCCGGACAAGCCTCGCACGGGACGCCAAATCCGGATGATCGTGCGAACCCGCACCGTCGGTGAGGATCACGACGCCCGCCAACCGCCCAGCCTCGGCCGCCTGATGGATCAAGGCGCCGGCGCCCAGCGTCTCGTCGTCGGCATGCGGGGCGATGACCAGCCACCGCGCTGATCGCCAGGGCGAACGCTCCAGCGCCAGGGTCGCCAGCCGGCCGGTTTTCTCGCTCACCATAGGGCGTCGCCCTCGCCCCAGAGATCGCGATCCAGCCAGGTCTTGGCCGCCTGGTCCTTCGCATAGTCGGGTCCGGCCTGCCGAAGATAGAGGCTGAGATCACGGGTGATCTTGTCGATGCGCTCGCCGTCGAAGGCGCTGCGCGTCCCGACCGCCCGCGCCGCCAACTCCATTACATCCAGGGCGCTGCGTTCGACGACGCCGCGCGTGGCGCGGGCGAAATCCCCGGCGTCCGGCGCTTCGGACGCCGCGCGGATCGCGGCTTCGCGGACCCAAAGCCAGGCCGTCCGCGTCGCAACGACCGCATCGGCGAAGCGCGCGCGCTGGATGGGATCGGCGCGGGCGGCGTCGGACAGTGCGTCGCGCATCGCCATGACCAGGCCTTCGACGCCGCCCAACTGCACCGCCGTAAACCGCCACGCCCCGGCCGTGAAACGCGGTTCGCGATCATAGTCTCCGGGACATCCGAGCCGCTGATCGGCATTGACCATCAACCCGGTCACCTCATAGCGCCCGCTGGTCGTCGCGCGCATGCCGCGGACGCGCCACCCGCTCAGATCAGCCCTCTCCGGGTCGTTCGCCGGCACGACGATCAGCTGGCGTTCGCCCTGTTCCGGCTGGGCGGTGATGATGGCATATTCCAGGCCGCCTGCGCCGGTCGCAAACATCTTGGCGCCCTGCAGCCGGTCGCCGACCAGACGAACGCCGGGCGGCGGCTCCGTCGCCCACACGCCGAACCAGCCGCCCTGCGCAAGGACCTTGCCCAGCCAAGCCTTCTGGGCCGGGTCCGCGTACCAGTCGAACAGCGCCAGGGCGTTGACGTGTCCTTCGAATAATCGGCCGACGCTGAGATCCGACCGCCCCACGCTTCGTAGAGCGCCCATCAAGGCCAAGGCCTTTTGGATTGGATCGTGATAGGCCGTTCCACCGCTTTGGACCGGAGCGAACCGCCTACCCCAACCCTCCGAGGCGAGCAGCGTCAGACTGTCGGCGGGATATCTCGGCGCGGCGTCGTAGCGCGCACCCAGCGCCGCCAATCTAACCTCAAGTTCAAGAGGCGATGACGCGGTCGGCGTTGTTTCCAGGGCTGTCATCGGCGTGCCTCAAGCTCTGATGCGAGATCGACAAGCCAGAGTCCGGCGGCGCCGAGTCCCTGCCCGCTGATCTGCTGCCGATCAGCGGGCGACAGTGAGAGTGCTGACCTAAGGATGCTCGGCCATTGCTGCGCCTGCGGCCACTGCGCCAGGACGATCGAGGCGCCAAGCACCGCTAACCGTTCGGCCTTCGCGATCTGCTCGTTGTAGGCGCGAGGCTCGGGAAGACAGACAAAGGGCTTGTCGGCCGAAATCACCGCGTTCAGCAGGCCGTCTCCCGCGCCTCCGACGACGATCTCCGCCTTGTCGATCTCATCGCCGATGGCGTCGATCCAGCCTGCCAGCTTCAGGTTCGGCGGCATGACCGGCGGAGGCTCGATCGGCCCGACACCGGTCCACACTTGATCGGGCGTCGCTTCTGCAGCCGCCGCCAGCTTGGCGCCATCCAACGGATCGCCACCCCGACCATGAACGACCAGGATGCCTGCTCCACGTTTCGGTCCCGAATAGCGCCGGGAGGCGAAGTAATGCGTTTTGTCGCGCACCTCTCTCGCCACCGGTCCATCCAGCCGCTCATGGAAGGGCGCAAGCAAGGCTTCTGCGCCGCGGAAGGCGTCCAGATGCGCCGGGTCCGATCGATCCCCCGCGAGACGGACATAGACCACAGGCGTCGCACACAGCCGGGCCAGCATCGCCATCTCGACCGACACATCGATCACCATCAAGGCCGGCTTGGCGTCGCTGATCCACTGGGCGAACCGGGCGGTTCGCGCCCGGACGCCCGCATGGTGATAAGGGGCGTAATGCAGCGCCTCGGGCCGGACAGGCGCCTCGTCACGGCCGGAGAAGCGGTCTCCCTCGTGGGGCCTGTCATCTTCCAGATCCACGCAGGCGATGTCTTCGGTTCGCCCTTTTAGTCCCGTTCCAAGCAGGACAAATCGCTCGGGCGCAGCGGCGGCGATTTCCAGCGCACGCTGGCGGTGGCCGTCGCCCTGGTGATGGACATAGTATCCGATCGGAGCCCTCACGCTGCGGCTCTCGCAACGTCGTTGGCCCATTCTCGTAAATCCATGTCGAGCGGCATGGCGGGCAGCTGGGTTTCCAATGCCGACAGCCGCCTGGCGCTCGCCGCGTCGTGACGCTGATCCTGGCGCCACCTCGCCCGCTGTCGCCAATGCGAAAAGTCCGGCGCCATGATCGGACCGCCGTTCCGCGCCTGATCGAACAAGCGGGTCATAGCCTCCGCCATCCCCCCGGCGGCGCGGCCCGTCGTGCGTGCCGACACTCGGGTCCACACCGCCAAGGGATGCACAAGCCTGGCCCCCTGCGCTTGAGCGGCGATCACAAGCGCCCGATCCTCGCCCGTCGGCTGTTCCGGCACGCCGCCGGCTGACAGGTAGGCCGCCGCCGTGATGGCGAGGCTGGCCCCGGTGTGATCGCCATGGCGAGGCGCCGGATCATGCGGCGAAGGGTCGATTTCGTCCTCGATCGCGCGAACCTCGCGCCAGTAGGCGTCCCATAGTCGACGCAAAGCCGCGACATCCGCCGAGATCGGTTCCGCGTCATCCAGCACCAGCCGTCCACCCACCAGATCGGCTCCATCCGCGATGGCTGCGAGATTGACGGACAGCCAGTTCGACGGCGGCCGCGTGTCGGCGTCCGTCGAGATCAGAAGGCCATCGGATCGATCTCCGAGATGCTTGAGACCGACGGACATGGCCGCACGCCGCGCCGCGCCGGCATGGGCGCGATGCTCTGGAAAGGTCTGCAGATCGACGACGATGTCGAGTCGATCCTTCCACCGATAGGCCGCGGCCTGGGCCTGAGGGAGCGAACTGTCCGTGGAGTTATTGATGCAGAGCGCGACCGAAATTCTGCCCGGAAGATCCTGTGCGGCCAGAGCGGCCAGAAGCACGGGAAGACGCCGTTCCTCATTCCGCACGGGCACGCAAACGCAGAAGGCAGGTTCGCCTGTCATGCGATCAGCCGATCTTCCAGCGCGTCATTGGCCTGCATCTGCCCTGCCGCAGCCGCCTGAATCATCTCGCCATAGAGTTTTTCATAGGCGGTGATCATCCGGCGCACATCGCAGGCCGCCTCGGCGCGCGCGCGGCAGGCTGACCGAGACAGGCCGACCGCCCGGGCGATCGCGCGCGCCAGATCCTGCACATCGTCCGGACGGGCCAAGGCGCCACAGTCGGGAGTCAGAATCTCGGGAATGGCGCCGCGCGCGAAGGCAGCGACGGGCGTGCCGCACGCCAGCGCTTCGGCCACCACCAACCCGTAGGGTTCGTCCCAGCGCGGCGTGCAGACAAAGGCGGCCGCCTGCCCGATCTCCTTCGACAGCGTTTCGTGATCGAGGTGGCCGAGATAGGTAGTTTCGCGCGTCAACCTCGGAGCGATCTCAGCATCGAAATAGGCTTGATCCAGGATTGGGCCCGCGAACCGCAGGGCGACACCCGCCAATGCCGCCGCGTCCAGCGCCAGATGCAGACCCTTCTCGGGCACAATCCGCCCATACCAGATCAAATGCCCAGGGTCGTCGTGACGCGCACGCCACGGAAAGCGCTCCAGGTCGATCCCGTTCAGAATGACCTGATCGATCGGCCGCACTCGGGTCCATTGTTCGCGCATCGCCTCGGAAACGCCGACAAACCGCGCAAACGGCGCGCTCGCTTCGCGGATACCGCTTTCCAGCCAGCAAAATGGCGGCGTGTGGAGCGTGGTGACCATCGGCATCGGCAAGGTCTCGGCCATCGAGACCGGCAGATAGTGCAGGCTGTTGTTGTGGATGACATCGAACGCACTGCGTCGAAGCCGGCTCATCAATGACAGATAGGCGTGATGCTCTCGGAAGAAGGCGACGTCGCCCGCCTCCGCCGTCCCGACCTTGGCGATTTCCGTCTGCTCGCAGATCGCCTCCAGACCGAGCGCGGGGTCGGACAGGGTCGCTGCAAACAGCGTGACGTCATGACCGTTCAGCCGCAGTTGGCGACAGAGCAGATGGGTATGCATCTCCAGCCCGCCGGCGAAGGGTTCTGCGATCGGATATTTGAGATGTGCGATGACGCCGATGCGCATCCATACCGCCGTGATCGACAACCCGACCCCCCTCGGATCGGTCCATGGCGTAAAGCCTGAAGGTCAAAGCTATGCCGCGGCTATTCGTTCCTGTGTGCGATAATGGTCTCAAGCAGATGGGAAGCGTTCGGCTTTTGAAGCCAGCAGAACCAAGAGCATTTGGTCGAGATGATCCGATGCAATCGCGCGAGGGCTGCGGAGAGCAGTCAGCTTTGGAGCGATAAACTACGCAGCGCGTTCAGTGGACGAACTAAGAGGACCCAACCATGACCAACCTTGTCGCCTCCACATTCGCAACACGTAGAGACGCCGAGCTCGTGGTCGAACGGCTTGTCCAAACCCATGGCATGGAACGAGACGCCATTCAGGTCGCTCCTGAAGGCGAGGCGAACACGGTTGGAGACAGGCCTTCGGGCGGAGACGTCGAAGGCGACAGCCCCAGCGTCGACTCTCGGTCGGACGTGCCGATCGCCGGCCGTGTCAAAGTCGTCGTGTCTGCAGAAACCGATGACGAGGAACAGACGATACGCGCCGCATTCGTCGAATTCGGCGCCAAGGACGGATGACCCTCATGCGAGCCGGTCCTCGGCTACGTCGCGTTGATCCTGTGACAAGGGCCGCAGCGTCCCGACGCCTCTGTTCGCAAGGATGACGTCCGTGGAATCGCTCATCGATGCCAAGCTTCATCGCCTCGGCGACCTCTCGAACGACGATCGCGGACGGCTTGGAGGCCTCCTAAGTGGGCGCCGTCGCGCAGCAGCCGGCGAAGCCTTGGTGGAAGAGGGCAATCGACCCACGTTCAGTACGCTGCTGCTCTCGGGATTTGTCGGCCGAGTCTCGACCCTGGCGGACGGCGGTCGTCAGATCACAGCGATTAGCGTTCCCGGGGACTTCATCGATCTGCATGGCTTTCTTCTGAAAACGATGGATCACAGCCTTGTAGCCTTGTCTGACGTCACCGTTGCGGTTGTCCAGCACGCCGACTTGAGGCGCGTGACGGAACACGCCCCTCGCCTTGCGCGAGCGCTTTGGCTTGAAACGCTGATAGATGCGGCCATCCACCGGCAGTGGCTGGTGGCGCTGGGACGCAGAGACGCAGGGACACGACTGGGCCAGTTGATCTGTGAACTCTACCTCCGTCTGGAAGCCGTAGCCCTCGCCCAAGACCACACCTTCGAATGCCCTCTGACCCAATCGGACCTAGCGGACATGCTGGGGATGTCGAGCGTCCACGTGAACCGCTCGCTCAAGGTCCTTCGCGACACGGGCCTGGTGCGATGGCGGAATGGTCAGGTGTCGATCGACGACTGGACGGCGCTGACCGAGCGCGTCGCCTTCGACGCCTCCTATCTCGATCTGAAGCTGTCTAGGTCCTCAAGCGGCGCGCCGATCGCGAGACGGCGGACGGCCTAAATCTATCCGAAGCTCATTAGCGCGCGGCCGCTGCGCCTCCATCTCCGCGCCTGCGGCGTCAGACGCTCGCGATCCGGTTGGGACCGGACACATAGCGCCTGATGGGCAGCCCAGCGATACGGCGAAGCCGATCAACATCGAGCAGGGAAATCGTCTGGTCGGACCGTTTGATCAGATTCAGGCGATCCATCTCGCGAAGGGTTCTGTTCACATGCACCGGCGTGATCCCGATCAGGTCGCCGAGATCGCGCTGGGTCAAAGGCATATGGAACATGCCGCCCGGCGCATCGCCGCGTTCGGACAATCGATCGAACAGATTGGTCAGCGTGGCGGCGATGCGAACGTGTGCGGGCGCCTGACCAACCACGGCCAGACTTTCCATCAACGCGACACGCTCTTTCTGCGCGCTCAGAAAGAGCGAAAGCGCAATCCGCGGATAGGCCTCAAATGTCGCTATCAGCCTGGACCTCGATATCGCGTGCACAGCGATGGGCGTCATGGCGGTCAGGCAGTCGACCGTTGTCGTCAGGCACAGGCTGGGCGCTCCCAGGAGATCGCCCGGAAGATGGACCTTCACAATCTGCTGCTTGCCCGATGCAAGCGCGATGGACGATGCGACCCAGCCCTTGGTCAGCAGATAGAGATGAGATGGTACAGCCGCCTCATGACGTAATACGTGGTGGCGAGGCCAATGCTGGACCGGCTCGAGAAGCCCGGCCAGCGCCGAACGCTCGCGAGACGACAGCGCGACGAATTCTCCCAGCCGGCCCGGCGCATCGGATGGCGAATCGATTGGGGGCGGCAGGTCCTCATCCATGCCCCGCGTTCCCCCAAACCCGGCATGCCTGCACTAACCCATGTAAAGGGCTGTCCGACGCGCCGTCGGGGGTACTCTCGACAGGCTAGAAGCCTGTCCAAAATCGGACCTATGAAACTCAGCGGACGCACCAGGATTGGTTGTCTTTTGATCCGGCGAGAAGGCGACATGACCCGACATACGCCACACAGGGACAAGATTGATGATACGCGCGGCTTGGCGCAGGGCGGTCTAGGCGGCCCCGAGGACGAAATACTCGACGCGGGACAGGAGGAGGTCTTCTCCCGGACCGAAGTCGAGCTTGGCGAGAGCGAACACCACTGCGGTGAAGAGACGCCGGGGCTCAGGCCGTGACACACGGCCTGAAGACGCGCATTCCGGAAACAACGGCGCACCTTTGCATCGACATGCAACGCATGTTCGTGGAAGGGACCGAATGGCATACGCCTTGGGCAGCCAAAACCCTTCCGGCCATCGAGGCGCTATGTTCTGCAAGGCCTGAAAGGCTGTGGTTCACCCGATTCATCCCCGCCGCAACGCCCGATGAGGCGGGGGGCGCCTGGCGCGACTATTGGCGGCGTTGGTCGACCATGACGAAGAACGCTCTCGATCCGGCGATGTTGGATCTGGCGCTTCCGCTTCAGCGGTTCGCGCCGCCTGCGCAGATCATTGACAAAACGGTCTATTCCGCCTGGTCAGGCACACACCTCCACAAGGCGTTCAAAGATCAGGGTGTCGATACGCTCGTCGTAACGGGCGCGGAAACTGACGTTTGCGTTCTCTCGACCGTGCTCGGAGCCATCGATCTGGGCTATCGTATCGTGGTGGTCAGCGACGGGGTCTGCAGTTCGGCTGATCAGCCTCACGACCACCTTTTGGCGCTCTACAGCGACCGCTTCAGTCTACAGGTCGAAACTGCCGAATGCCGAGAGGTGCTGGAGGCCTGGGTGGCATGACCGTCCATCCTCCCGTTCTGCGCTATCAGATCCGCTACCGTGATGGCGGAGAGCCTGAGACCCTGATCTCAAACGACATGCCTGACGCCATGGCCCAGGCGTCTCAGCGCGCAAAAGCGATGGGTCAGGCTGTCGCCCTGTGGTGCGATGGTCGGTGGATCGCCGACGTCGATTCAGCCCCGTCGCTCCTCTCGCCCGACTTGATCGCAAAGCTCGTCCATGCCGGCATCTATGTATTCGGCGCACCGGTCCGAGACCGGTGACGGCCTGATCTAGGCCGCCTCGGCCGCGATGGCTTCGGCGAACGCTGGAGACCGCGGACGATAGTGACAGCAGGCCAGGCTCGCGAGAACGGCCTCATCCTTCAAAAGAATTCGTCCCCGCACGGTGCGTAGGGCGCCGGCGGCGCGAAGGCTCTGACACGCCTGATTGATGCTGGATCGGCGCAGGCTCAGCAACGCTCCGATATTCGATTGTGACAGCGCGATCTCAAGGCCACCGGTAGCGCGATGAATATCCAGAAGAAAGCTGGCGACGCGAGAGACCGCCCCATGCGACATGGCGCACCTCAACCGCGCCTCCATCGACTTCAGTCGCTTGAGGCCGCCTGCAAGCAGAAATTGAACGCCTTCCTCACCCGCTTCCCGGCAGAAGGCCGCCACGGGCGCCCGGTACACCAAGCCGTTCGACAGCCAAAGCCCTTGGCTTCCCCCTGCGATGTCGATCAGATCGCCCGCCGCAGCGACGCCGCAATGGGTTCCTCGTTTCCCGTCATCGAGAAGAATACAACCCTCGAGAACGACAGCGATCTCGCCATCCGGACGATAGGGTCCGCCCGACACGACGGGGATGATCTCTCCAAGGCGTAGCGCACGACTGCGACTTTCGAAGGAGAGCGTATCGAACGCCCGCCACAACGAAAGAATTTCCTCGCGCGGCTCTAGACATGGCGAGGTCTCGCCGGACGGTGTCGCAGGATCGAGCATAGCCGCATCCTGCGACTTTCCGGGCCTCGCGCACTTACATGGGTTAACTGACGCCCTCGTCCTCGATCAGCTCGGTCGTGGTCCCTGCCCCAGGTCCCGCCCCTAGATCAGCGCCGGTCACAGGATTGCGTTGGGGGTCAGAGGCTGTCCGGGCCGCGAAGGCTTGGACAGCGGCGGCGTCCAGTTCGCCCAGTGAGACGCTGGCGGAGCCGTCGCCGCCGTCCACGGCGCCCTGCTGTTCACGGTCGTCGATGAACTCCCACTGCTCACCCTCATTCCAGGGACCGCGGGCATCGCCCCCTCCTTGAGACATGTCGTAGTATTTGTCAGCGAAGGCGGGCAGGCCGACCAGCTTCCCCGCCGGGAAGTGGGGCTCCATGGCGTAGAGGGCCTTTTCGAAGGACTTCTGATGCGCAACTTCGCGCGTCATCAGGAAGTTCAAGGCGTCCTTCACGCCGGGATCGTCCGTGCAGTTGATCAGGCGTTCATAGACGATCTTGGCTCGGGACTCGGCGGCGATGTTGGAGCGTAGGTCGCAGGCGGGATCGCCGATCGAGTCGATGTAGGCGGCGGTCCACGGGACACCGGCGGAGTTGATGAGGGCCGGCGCGCCGCCATAGAGAATGGACGTCGTATGACTTTCACCGCCGCTGTTCAGCGAGGCGTAAAGATCCGCCTCCTCCATCGCGGCTTCAGCCATCTGGCCTTTCACGCCCCGGTTCAGCATGGACACGATCGAGCCGATGACTTCGAGGTGGCTTAACTCTTCCGTGGCGATGTCGAGCAGCATGTCTTTGCGGCCCGGATCTTCATCCGCCAAAGCCTGTGTGAAGTAGCGCATGGCGGCGGCGAGCTCGCCCTGCGGCCCTCCGAATTGCTCAAGCATCAGGGTAGCGAGACCCGGGTTCGGTTCGGCTACCCTGACCGTATACATCAGGCGCTTGTTATGCATGAACATGGTTGGCTCCTTGGTTGAACCCGAGCTAACCGGGCCATTCCGAGTGCTGTTCCAAAGGTCGGTTTTCGGACCTTGGATCGTTTTACTGTCGAGCTGGACACCTGTTGTGCCCGTTATTGGACAGGCGGAACGGACAACTCCCAACGGCTCTTGAACCCTCTTTCACGGGAGGTTTGATGTCCCTCATCGACAAGGCGCTCGCCGCCCTCACCCCGCAGCCTGACGACGAGACGCGCAAGGCGGCGACGGAAAAGGCCCGCGCCGCCTCCCAGGCGGGAGATTGGCTTTCGCTGGTGCTCGATCATCACGACGCCATCCGCGCCGCCTTCGCCTGCGGCCGGACTGCCAGGACCGCCGCAGAAAGAAACGCCGCTCGCGATGCGCTCGCGGTCGTGCTCAACGGCCATGCGCTGGCCGAGGAGCTGGTCCTCTATCCCGCCCTCGGTCAGGCCGGCGAAAAGATGCACGCGGCCCACGCCTATCTCGAGCAGACGACCACCAAGGCTCAGATGGCGGAGCTTGAAAATATCGCACCCTCAAAGCCCGCCTGGCTGGACAAGTGGGTCCAAATCGAAGGCGCCGTTCTCACCCACATGTTCGAAGAAGAAAGCGATTGGTTCCTGACGCTGAGGGCCAAGGGTGACCACCAGGTCCGTCTGGCCTCGCGTTACGCCGAAGAGTTCGAACGCTACGCTGGCGCGCCCCAGTCTCGAGCCGCCTGATCCCGACCGTCCAACATCAAGGAGGCATCAACGATGTCCGCCCCTCTTTCGACAGACGCCGACGTCCAGTCACCCGCCTTCCACGACGACGACTATGTGAAGGGCGCCTACGACTCCACCAGCATCCGGGCCGTCATGATCAACCAGCCTCGTCAACGGCTTTATGACTACTGGCGCGACTTCCGAAACCTGCCCAGTTTCATGGAGAATGTGAGGTCGGTGGATCTTCTGGACGACCTCCGATCGAGCTGGAGCGTCGCCGGCCCGGCCGGTGCGGAGATCGAGCTTGTCAGCGAGATCATCGAAGATCGTCCCGGCGAGTACATCGCCTGGCGCTCCACAGAAGACAGCGACGTCGATCACCAAGGCTGGATCGAGTTTCGCGACAACGCCTTCGGCCGCGGAACCGAGGTGCGTGTCCTGATCAGCTACGACCCGCCGGCGGGCGCCGTCGGCAAATTGGTCGCCAAGGTGATGCAGCGCGAGCCCCGGGTGCAGGCCCGGCGCGAGCTGCGACGTTTCAAACAGCTGATGGAGACGGGCGAAATCGCGACGTCCAAGGCTCCCGACGCGGCGCCGCGCGCCGACCGTCATTTCTGATCCAGGAAGGAATTCCCATGCGCGCCCTGACTTGGCACGGCAAACACAATGTTCAGGTGGACACGGTCCCCGATCCCCAGATCGTCAATCCCCGCGATGCGATCATCAAGATTACGGCGACCGCCATCTGCGGATCAGACCTGCACCTCTACGATAGCGTGATCCCCGGCATGTCCAATGGCGACATCCTCGGCCATGAGTTCATGGGCGAGGTCGTTGAGATCGGCCGTGGCAATACGAGCCTTCAGGTCGGCCAAAAGGTCGTCGTCCCCTTCGTGATCGCCTGCGGCTCCTGCTTCCATTGCGGCAAGCAGCAGTTCTCGGCCTGCGACAACTCCAATCCGGCTGACAAGTCTGACGCTTCCGAGATCGCCTACGGCTATCCGGCCGCCGGCCTGTTCGGCTATTCGCACTTGACCGGCGGCTACGCTGGCGGCCAGGCGGAATACGTCCGCGTCCCCTATTCCGATGTCGGCCCTGTCGTGGTCCCGGACGGGATCGAGGATGAGCGGGTGCTGTTCCTGTCCGACATCTTCCCCACGGGTTGGATGGCGGCCGAGAACGCGGAGATCGAGCCCGGCGACACGGTGGCGATCTGGGGCTGCGGCCCGGTCGGCCTGTTCGCCATCAAGAGCGCCAGATTGATGGGCGCCGGCCGCATCATCGCCATCGACCATCATCCACGCCGACTGGAGCTCGCCAAGGCGAACGGCGCGGAAGTGCTCAACTATCATGAGGTCAAGGTTCGCGAAGCCCTGATGGAGATGACCGCCGGGATCGGTCCGGACGCCTGCATCGACGCGGTCGGTATGGAGGCGCATGGATTCTCTCCGGACAACATCATCGATGCGGTGAAGCAGGAGACGAAGCTGGGCACGGATCGCCAACATGTCCTCCGCGAGACGATCATGGCCTGTCGCAAGGGCGGCCGGGTATCGATCCCCGGCGTGTATGGCGGAATCGGCGACAAGCTGCCGATCGGCGCTCTCATGCAGAAAGGTCTGACGATCAAGACCGGCCAGACCCATGTGCAGAAATACCTGCCGCAGCTCCTTGAACTCGTCATGGACGGAAAGATCGACACGACGGATCTGATCAGCCACCGCCTGCCCCTGGAGCAGGCGCCAGAAGCTTACAAGAACTTCCACGACAATCCGAACGAATGGACGAAGGTCGTTCTGAAGCCGCACGGCTGATCAACGGCCTTCGTTCGAGTTCCACTGCCGTGAAGATGATGGACAGCCAGACGTCTCAGCGCATCACGGCCGGAGCTCGGGATCGTTTTCAGGTGATCTGGCAGGAACAGGCCAGGTTCGGCGAGCTTTTGGGTAGGCCATGACGCTGAACCCACTGCTCGCCGACCGCCCCAGGTCCGGTTTCGGCCTGCCCGCCTCATCCGCCCGCGACGGGAGAGCATTTCTTGATCACCGCTGAGCAGGTCGTAACGCTTCTTGGCGATTCCCTGACCGCCGGCTACGGACTGAAAGCGGCCGAAAGCTTGCCGCGCCAACTGGCGGCGCGACTGGCGACCGAAACCCCACCGGTTCGCGTCATCGGCGCAGGCGTGTCCGGCGACACGACAGCGGACGGCCTGCGACGGCTTGATCGGGACGTACCGGCTCAGTCGGATCTTTGCGTCGTCGCCCTAGGCGCCAACGACATGATGCAGCTTGTCTCGGCCGACCGCGTGAGGGACAATCTTCTGTCGATCATCGACAAACTCCGACGGCGCGACATCCCCGTTCTGCTGAGCGGCATGCGGGCGCCGCCCTGGTTCGGCGCTTACGCCTGGGCGTTCGACAAAGTCTATCCCGAGGTCGCTCGAAGAGCGAACGTGCCCCTGATGCCGTTCCTTATGGACGGTGTCGCGTTGCACCCAGCCTATGTCTTACCGGACCGGATCCATCCTAACGCCGCTGGGGTGGGGAAGATGGCTGACGCCCTCGCACCGCCGGTGCGCGCGGCCTTGGCGGCCTTGCGGACGCGATGACGGGATGCGGATCGCCACCTTCAACATCAACGGCGTCAATCGTCGCCTGCCCAACCTCCTCGGCTGGCTGAAACGGGCCCAGCCGGACGTGGTCTGCCTGCAGGAACTGAAGGCGGCCGACACGCAGTTCCCGGCCGCCGAGCTCGAGGCGGCCGGCTATAGCGCGGTCTGGGTCGGCGAACCGCGCTGGAACGGCGTCGCCATCCTCAGCCGGATCGGCGCGCCGGTCGTGACACGACGCCGGCTACCTGGCGCCGCCGACGACCGCCAGGCCCGTTATATCGAGGCGGCGGTGAACGGCGTGCTGATCGGCTGCCTCTATCTGCCCAACGGCAATCCCAGGCCCGGGCCCAAGTTCGACTATAAGCTGGCCTGGGCCCGACGGCTCACCGCTCACGCGGCGTCGCTTTATTCGACCGAGGCGCCGGTCGTTCTCTGCGGCGACTACAATGTCGTCCCGACCGACGCCGACATCTACAATACGCGCTCTTGGAAGACCGACGCCCTGCTCCGACCCGAGAGCCGCGCCGCCTTCCAGAGCCTGCTCGACCAGGGCTGGACCGACGCCCTGCGCGAGCGCTTCCCGCACGATCCACCGCCTTGGACCTTCTGGTCCTATTTCCGGGAGGCCTGGTCGCGCGACGCCGGTCTGCGGATCGACCACCTGCTTCTCAACGGGCTTGCAGCCGAACGCCTGACCGACGCCGGGGTCGATCGCGCGGTCCGCGGCGTCGAGGGTGCCAGCGACCATGCGCCGGCCTGGATCGACCTCGCGGACTAAGCCGATCCGGATCCTTCTATGCCAGCCGGCCGCGCCATTGAACGTCAGGCGGCCATGGTCCGGAAGGTGTTGGAATAGCGCAAGGCCGTCATCGGCGTGATCGAATGCTCCCAGTCCGCGCGCGCCTCCCCCGACAACCGATAGGCCGAGCCGCACGCCAGCGGCGCATTTCGGCGCAGAAAGCCCGCCCCCTGACGACGGCGCAGCCGCATCACGCAGGGCGCGAGGAGGGACAGGCCCAGGATCTCTCTGTAGACGGGGCGGTCGCGATGCCAGCCGATGCCGGCGCCCGGCGCATATTCATTGACCAGAACCTGGACAAAGGCCGCGCCGTCCAGATCGAGGCGACCCGCCAAGCGCGCCATCAAGGTCGAGAGAAACGCCGGCCACCCCGCGCCATCGCCCCCGCGGTCGAAGGCGGCGATCCGGCGATGACCCAGGTAGCCCAGATGTTCATAGGGTTTGAACGCCAGAGTCTGGAGCGCGGCGACTAGCGCGGCCTGTTCGGGCGCCGACAGGACGTCCGCCCAATAGTCAAAGCCCGCCACCACGGGCGTGCGCGCGGGTGCATCGCCGAACAGGTCGATCTGCGATAGTTCGGTCACGACAGGACCAATTGGTTCGCCGCAGCGCCGGTCGTCTGCAGATTGGACAGGCTTACCCCGACCAGGCGCACGCCCCGGCTTGGCGGGTAGAGGGACCGGACCAGCACCCGACTGACCTCGTGCAGGGCCTGGCGGGAGGCCACGGGCTCGGACTGGGACCGGCTTCGCGTCGATTGCTGGAAGTCCGCCCATTTGACCTTGACGGTGACCGTCCGTCCCCGACTTCCGGTCTTCTCGCACCAGGCCCAGACATCGTCAGCCATGGCTGCCACACCGGCTTCGATCGCGTCCGGATCGGTCAGGTCGGAGGCGAAGGTCGTCTCCGACCCGCTCGATTTGCGAGTCCGGTCCGGATTGACCGCCCGGTCGTCCCGCCCGCGGGCGATGGCGTGGTACCAGGGCCCGGACTTGCCGAAATGATGCTGGAGAAAGGCCAGGGATTGACGCCGCAAGTCTGCGCCGGTGCGGATCCCCAGCCCTTCCATCTTGGCGGCCGTCACCGGCCCCACACCGTGGAAGCGCTGGACCGGCAAATCCTCGACGAAGGCCTCGCCGCGCCCTGGCGCCACAACGAACTGGCCGTTCGGCTTGTTCTGGTCCGACGCCAGCTTGGCCAGGAATTTGTTGTACGAAACGCCTGCCGAAGCCGTCAGGCCGGTCTCCTCGAGGATACGCCGCCGGATTTCCTCCGCCGTCGCCGAGGCGGTCCCCAGGCCGCGCCGATCTGAAGTCACATCGAGATAGGCCTCGTCCAGCGACAGGGGTTCGATCAGGTCGGTGTAGTCCGCAAAGATCGCATGGATCTGCGCCGACACGGCGCGATAGACCTCGAAGCGCGGCGGGACGAAGACGAGGTCCGGACACTTCCGCTGGGCTGTTGTCGAGGGCATGGCCGATCGCACCCCGAACCGCCGCGCCTCGTAGCTGGCGGCCGCGACCACGCCGCGCGCCGCCGCATGACCGACCGCCACGGGCCGCCCTCGCAAGGCGGGATCATCTCGCTGTTCGACCGAGGCGAAGAAGGCGTCCATGTCCACATGGACGATCTTGCGGGTGGCGACGCCAGACATGCGCCATGCATATCAAGACCAGAACAAAAAGAAAACATTTGTCCACGGCGACGCTTGCCATTCGGCTCGCCGGAGTGCTGTCGGGGAGGTCGAACACCCGCTTAATCCCTATGCCATACGTCGAGCTCCAAGCCACTTCGCACTTCTCCTTCCTGCGCGGCGCCAGCAGTTGCGAACTGCTGTTCGAACAGGCGCGGCTGTGCGGGCTTGAAGCTTTGGCCATCGTCGATCGCAACTCGCTAGCGGGGATTGTCCGCGCCCATGAGGCGGCCAAGGCCTCCGGCGTACGGCTGATCGTTGGCTGCCGGCTTGATCTGATCGATGGGACGGGCGTGCTTGTCTATCCGACCGATCGACCGGCCTATTCCCGACTGACGCGCCTGCTGTCGTTAGGCAAGCGCCGCGCCGGCAAGGCCAAATGCCACCTCGACTGGTCGGACCTGAAAGACTGGTCGGAGGGCTTGATCGCCATCCTGGTTCCGGACGAGGCGGACGAGGCTTGCGCCGCCAATCTGCGACGGCTGAAGGCGTCCTTTCCTGCGGGAAGCTATCTCGCCCTGACGCTGCGACGACGCCCAGGGGACGCATTGCGACTGCACGACCTGTCGAACCTCGCCGTCCAAGCCGGCGTGCCGACCGTCGTGACCAACGACGTCCTGTTTCATCATCCTGACCAACGCCTGTTGCAGGACGTGGTCACCTGCGTGAGGCACGGCTGCACCATCGACGAACTGGGCTTCCGGCGCGAACGCCATGCGGATCGCTATCTGAAGCCGCCCCACGAGATGCACCGCCTGTTCAAGGCCTATCCCGAGGCCTTGGCCCGCTCAGTCGAGATCGCCGACCGCTGTCGGTTCTCGCTGGATGAGCTGGCGTATCAGTATCCCGACGAGGTCTCGACTCCCGGCATGACGCCGCAGCAGACGCTGGAACAGCTGACCTGGGCCGGGGCCGCAGATCGGTACCCGGAAGGTCTGCCGGACGGCGTGCGCAAAGCGCTTAGGCACGAACTCGATCTGATCGGCCAGCTCGACTACGCCCCCTATTTCCTGACGGTCCATTCGATCGTGCGCTTCGCCCGCAGTCAGGACATCCTGTGCCAGGGTCGTGGTTCGGCCGCTAACTCCGCCGTCTGTTACGTGCTGGGCATCACCTCGATCGACCCGGGCCGGAATGATCTACTGTTCGAGCGCTTCGTCAGCCAGGAGCGTCGCGAGCCCCCGGACATCGATGTCGACTTCGAGCACGAGCGGCGCGAGGTCGTCATGCAGTGGATCTTCGAGACCTACGGCCGCAACCATGCGGCCCTCTGCTCGGTCGTCACCCGCTATCGCTCGCGCGGCGCCCTGCGCGACGTCGGCAAGGCGCTGGGTTTGAGCGAAGACCTGATCAAGACCTTGTCGTCGCAGGTCTGGAGCTATTCCAGCGAGGGTGTCGAGGACAAGCATGTCGCGGATCTCAATCTCAATCTGGAGGACCGGCGGCTTCGCCTGGCGCTGGAGCTGTCGCGCCAGCTGATCGGCGCCCCGCGCCATCTCAGCCAGCACCCCGGCGGCTTCGTCCTGACCCACGACCGCCTGGACGACCTGGTCCCGATCGAGCCGGCGGCGATGAAGGATCGCCAGGTCATCGAATGGGACAAGGACGACATCGACGTCCTGAAGTTCATGAAGGTCGATGTGCTGGCGCTCGGCATGCTCAGCTGCATGAAGCGCGGCTTCGACCTCCTGACCGAGCACAAGGGGATTGCGCTCGACCTCGCCACCATTCCGGCGGAGGACCCCAAGACCTATGCGATGATCCGCAAGGCCGACACGCTCGGAGTCTTCCAGATCGAGAGCCGAGCCCAGATGGCTATGCTTCCGCGCATCAAGCCGCGCACCTTCTACGATCTGGTTATTGAGGTCGCCATCGTCCGACCCGGTCCGATCCAGGGCGACATGGTCCATCCCTATCTACGCCGCAGAGAGGGCAAGGAGGACGTCGTCTATCCCAAGCCCGAGCTAGAGAAGGTGTTGGGCAAGACCCTGGGCGTGCCCCTGTTCCAGGAACAGGCCATGCGGGTCGCGATCGAATGCGCCGGCTTCACCGCTTCGGAGGCCGACCAGCTTCGCCGGGCCATGGCGACGTTCAAGTTCACCGGCGGGGTCAGCCATTTCAAGGACAAGCTGATCAGCGGCATGGTCGAGCGCGGCTATGACGCCGCCTTCGCCGAGAAGACCTTCAGCCAGCTGGAAGGGTTCGGCTCCTACGGCTTTCCGGAAAGCCATGCGGCCTCCTTCGCCCTGATCGCCTACGCCTCCTCCTGGCTTAAATGCCATCACCCGGATGTCTTCTGCGCCGCGCTGCTAAACGCCCAGCCCATGGGCTTCTATGCGCCGGCGCAGATCGTCCGTGACGCCCAGCAGCACGGCGTTGAGATCCGGCCCGTCTGCGTCAACGCCAGCCGCTGGGATTGCACCTTGGAGCCTGCGGGCGAGGATGGCCGGCTTTCTGTCCGTCTCGGCCTTCGCATGGTGCGCGGCCTGGTGAACGGCGACGCCGGCCGCCTCCTGGCGGCGCGGACGGACGGCGCCTTCCGCTCCGTCGACGACCTGTGGCGACGCGCCGGCGCCCAGACCGCCAGCCTCGTCCGCCTGGCGGAGGCGGACGCTTTCCGCCCAGCCCTTTCGCTCGACCGTCGGGATGCGCTGTGGGCCATCAAGGGGCTGCGGGACGACCCCCTCCCCCTGTTCGCCGCCGCCGACGCCCACGCCCACGCCCAGAAGCCGGAAATCCTGGAGCCGGATCCTGGCCTCAAGCCGATGACGCCCGGACGGGAAGTGGTCGAGGATTACAGCCACATCGGCCTGACCCTGCGCGATCATCCGCTGAGCTTCCTGCGCGGCGATCTGCAGGCCCGCCACGTCATGACCTGCGCCGACGGGACGGCCATGCGCGACGGTCGGCTGACGCGCGTCGCAGGCCTCG
Source organism: Brevundimonas sp. Leaf280 (assembly GCF_001422455.1). Classification (NCBI taxonomy): domain Bacteria; kingdom Pseudomonadati; phylum Pseudomonadota; class Alphaproteobacteria; order Caulobacterales; family Caulobacteraceae; genus Brevundimonas; species Brevundimonas sp. Leaf280. Next base: position 361,872 of record NZ_LMNC01000002.1, read on the forward strand.
TGCTGGTCCGTCAGAAGCCCGGCAGCGCCAAGGGGGTCATGTTCATCACCATCGAGGACGAGACCGGCGTAGCCAATCTGGTCATCTGGCCGAGCCTCTATGAACAGCAGCGCCGCGTCGTGCTGTCGGCCTCCATGCTGGTCGTCGACGGCAAGGTTCAGCGTGAGGGCGACGTCGTCCACATCGTCGCAACCAAACTTCACGACGCATCGGCCCTGCTCGCTTCAGTCGGGGATCGGGGCGAAGCCTTCCCCCTGCCCCACGGACGCGGCGACGAATTCCATCGCGGCGGGTCGCCGGATGCGCGCGACGCGCCCCCTCGCGCGATCAAGGTCCGGGACATCTATATTCCCGATCTCCACCTCGACACGATCAGACCGAAGACGCGGGACTTTCGGTGAGCGGATTGAAGGTGACCGTGGTCACAGGAGGTTGCGGCCCGCCAGCTCTGCGACACAGTTCTTGCGCTGACGCGGCCTCGGGCCGTTACTCCGGCTTATGAGCGATTATGAAAACGACTGGACGTCGCGATAGGCAAGGCTATCGGCGACCGCCGTGAAGCTGTGGGTATGACGCAGCGTCGGCTGGGGGCAGCGATTGGCGTCAGCGTTCAGCAGATCCAAAAGTATGAAACCGGGTCAAATCGTATCGCTTCATCGAAACTGATGCTCGCTGCGGACGCGTTGAAGTGCGATGTCGCCGAGCTTTTGGGCGAACGTCGTGGCGAACCTCCTGGAACAGCTTGTTTGATCCGAGCGTGGTCGAACCTCAACGACAAGCAACGCGAAGCCGTGGGCGAGACCACAGGCGGCAATCGGCGCGGCATAAACGGCGGCGCCTTCTACTTCCTGCGGCTACCTGCCACCGGCCTTGAAGTCGACCTGCCGCTGATCGGTACATTCCCGCAACAACCCCAGCCGGATACAGGCGTTCAGCCGGACATCACCATCCCGCGCACGGCCCAGGCGATCGCAAGAGGGCGCGATCCGGTGATGGAAGCGGCGCTAACCTGATCAAGCCGACCGGTTCGCGCCAAGCTGGCTTGGAGAATGGCGGGACCTGCCTCCGACCTGGCGTCATTTGGCGGGAATGACCGAGCCGCTTTGATCACCTGCTCTGATAGGGACCAAAAACGGCCTTCACCGTCATATCTTCAGTGGCGTCGTCCAGCACGAAGACGCGAAAGCTGTCGCCGCCTTCAGTGACGCGGATAACCACGTGGCCCTGAGTGCTCTTTGCCGTCTCCGCTACGCCGTAGGTCGTTGTGGCGGTCGCCTGCGAGACATTGGTGACGAAGATGTCGCGTTGTCCTGGCCAGACCCGTTCCGAGGTCATTCGTTTCCAGGTGTTCACCGACGGATGCCCGTCGGCCCGAGACCCGATGACGATCACCCGGGGACGAAGCGCCGCCAGAAATGGAATACTGTTGGAATCCCAGCTGCCATGATGGTTCGCCTTCATGGCGTCGACCGGCCCAGTAGCCTGGCCGACCGAGGGCTCCACATCCCCCCAGGCAGGCGGGGTGACCGCTGTCTCCTCATTGATCGAAGACAGGTCGCCGCCAGTGAAATAGTCGAACGGACCGTAGCTGACGCGAAACGCGATGCTGAATTTGTTCTCGTCCGGCTGGTCGTCTTCAGGCCAGGTCTCAAAGGCAGGGAACAAAGCGCGTGTTGCCTCGCCCTGTCCGGTCCAGAGCACCCCGTTTGCGTATAGGTTCCGGATCTGGAATTGGGGATAGGCGTCGGCGTCGTGCACCAGGATCAGTTGATTAGCGCGCCCGGGCTGGAATCGCTCCACTTGAAGATGATTGTGTTCGGCCTGCCACGCCAGGAAGGTGCGGTAGTTGGTCATCGTGCGGTCCGAAATCGGCCTCGGATAGTCGTAGTCGGGCCAAGCGCGGTCGATCACCTTTGCGATCGGCAGATGCTCCGCGACTTCCGTGATGCCGCTCAGCCGATAGGTGCCATTGGCCGCCCACGGCGAACTATCTACGATCGCGCCCATGTGGTCGCCGTGGAAGTGGCTGATCAATGCATAATCGATTCCCGGTGCGGACGGGGGCAGAACGCGCTGCAGATAGCGCGCCACCCATTCACCCGGAGCGCGCGAACTGTCAGGCCGTGTCGGCAGCGAGAAGGGCGGCCGTTCCACGGTCTTGCCACTCATGTCAACGAGAAGGCTGGTGCCATCAGGCAGGATCAGTAGCTGGGCCTCCCCTCGTCCCGTATTGATGTGGTGAATGTCCATCTCGCCCTTCCGCCATGGGCGCAGCGGTGCGCCGATAGCGGGATTGATGGTTTGCGCCCAGGCGGGGACGGCGAAGCCCACGACAAGAGCGGCGACGGCTAAAACAGGTCTAGGTGTCATCTTGGCCTCGAAGGTCGCTTAATCGCGGCTTGTTGCGGAGATTTGGGATTGGGCGTCGACGCCCGCACGACCGGCGGTCGAGATCAGAAGCGAGCGCGAAAACCGACCGTGGCCTTCTGTCCGCTGTAGATATCGATTTGGCTGTGGTGACCCTTCGATCCCGGCCAAATCTCGCTGTTGTCATACCAAGTACCGCGATGATTGCCGAAGATGTTGTTGGCGCTGAAATAGGCCTCCAGTCCCATAAAACTGCCCCGGGTCTTTTTGATCAGCGTGTAGCTGCCCGAGATATTCACCTCGAGATAGGGAATGAAAGGTTGGGACTGGGTGATGACGCCTTGGGGCGTAGCGATGTTGCCGGTCTGGCCGCGGTCCTTCTCATTGGACCATACGCTGTTCAGATTTAGCCGTGCCGGCCCCTGGCGCCAGCTCAAACCAAATTGTCGAACTTGGGTGGAGACGCGCTCCTGAACGACGTCAGGATCGCTGTAGAGCCACGACCCACGCACCGACAGACCCCGCAGCGCTCCAGGCAGATAGTCCATGGCGTGGTTGAACTCGAGTTCGTAGCCATTGATGCCGACCTCTTGATCAGACCGGTTCGTGTAGGACTCAAAGGTAGCGTCGGCGTATTCCGTCCCCTCGTAGCCGAACTCCTGGGCTGTAAAGCTGCGCGATATGATCCCGTTCTTGATGCGGTTGCGATAGTAGTTGACCCCGATCAGACCAACCGGTTCGAAATATTTGACCACTCGAACCGAGACGTTGTCCGAATATTCCGGCTTCAATTCGGGGTTCGGGGCCGTGACCACGACGCCCTCTTCGGTCAGAGCCGTCGACCAAACCCCCGCAAGCAAGCTGACGTCAGGTCTTTGAATGGTCCGGCTATAACCAACGATGAAGTCGATATTGTTGTCGAACCGGTAGCGGACTGATGCACTTGGAAAAACGTCTGTGTACCGCCCTTCTCGCTCAACTTTAGGGCGCGTCAGGTACTGATATTCTAGGCCGGCGATTGTGGTGGCCCGGCCAGTCGCGGCATTGACCGCATAACCCGCTCTCATGACCTCTTGCGCACTCAGAGGATCGAAATCGGCGCTTCGGCCCGTCGTTTCTTCAGCTCGCAGACCCGCCCGTAGCGTCAGGCGATCCGTGAGTTCGGCCGTCGCCATCAGATAGGCGGCGCCGATGTCTTCCTCGTATTCGCGGGTATTAACGATGTTGGCGTTGTACCAGTTGCTTGCCGTGACCGCGTTGGTCCACTGGCCTGGGTTCGCCTGCATCATGTCGTAGATCTTCGTCAGGCTCGGCATATAAAGGCCGTTCCCGGACAGTGTTCTGACCCTTATGCCGCTGTTGGCGAACGAGGCCTGATTGCTGCTTTGCACAGCCCGGAGGAACTCGGTGTTGGTCAGCGGGCCGCTGTAAATCCACTGAAGGGCTTCGCTGTTGTTGGCGTAATCGTAGGTGTTGTGGGCCAGTTTCACGCCCGTTTTCCAGGTCACAGGCAGTCGGCCGAATGTCGTATCGAACTCAAGATTGAGCCCTCCGCCCAGCATCTCGGCCTGGATTGAGGATCCCGAGGTGGTCCGGATTTGCGGTCGGTTGGAGCCATTGACCGTGCTGAGCGTGAAGCTGGCAGGATCGGCCCAGTCAGTCCCGCTGACCTGTTGGATCTTCCAATCCTGATCGAGAAGGTTGCCGCGCGCCGCACTGAAGTTGCCACGCGCTTCCACAGCGTTCAGCAACGTCGAAACCTGACCCCGAGCCGCTGAATCATAACGGCTGCTAGAGTCCGAATAGGCCGCATAACCGTCCACGCGGAAGCGAGCGCCCGACCACTCGAAACTGGGAATGACGCTGGTGGTTTCGCCCACCTTGTAGGTGAAGGTGTTGGCCAGAGACAAAGTGGTCGATGTCGCGGCAGCATTTGTGGTGAAGTCGAGCGCGGGGTCGCCGCCGCCGCTGACACCCCGGGTGCGCGCCAGCGTCGTGAAGGTCGGCGTGAAGGTGCTGGGCTCTATGTCGCCGCGATTGTAGGTGCTGATCAGTGATAGGATCAGATTGTCAGCGGCCTTGAAGTCCAGTCCAAAAGTCGCGGACTTGCGATTGTATTCTCGGTCATAGAAGGCGCTGCCGATCGATGTCACGGCATAAGGCTGGGGACTGACAGCGGTAGGTATGTAGTTTCGGCCCGCCGTGGTCTGGACATGTTCGATCAGCGTCGTGGAGTCGCTTAGACCCGCCGTCACGCCCAAACGCCCGCCCAGAAAAACGTCAGCGTAGGTGATTTGAGCCATGGGGAGAAACTTGCGGTCGCCATAGCCGCCTTCCTGCCAACCCGTTTGATAATCATCCCAAAGGCCTGTGTGGGTCGAGGCGCCCAACTGCACAGTGACGCTGCGCCCGCGGCGATCGAAGGCCTTGCGCGTCCGGATGTCGATCGTCCCGGCGGGCGCGTTGGCGTCCATGTCAGCGCTGGTCGTCTTGGAAACGCTGATGGTGTCGATCCCCGTCAGCGCCAGCTGCTCGAAACTGTACTGGCGCGACGTTGGGGAGGTCGTGCTTGTATTCGCGTCAGCGCCGCCAGCTAATGACCGGCCATTGACAGTGATGCCGGTGTACCGAGACGGCAGGCCTCTCAGAGAGATGTTGCGGGGCACATCGTCAGCCACCACGTCGAAATCCACACCGGGCATATACTTCAGGAATTCGGCGGGGTTGCCGTCGCCGATTTCGCCAAAGCTGTCTGCCGACAATGTGTTGACGATATTCATGGAGGCGCGCTGCTCCATGATGGCGCGCGCGTCGCCCTCTCGTGCTCCGACGACGACGACTTCGGCGACCTCGGTAGCGGATAGATCTGAGGCCGCCGAAAGGGAACTGCGCAGTTCGACGTCGCTCCGCGCCACCCCTCCGGCAGGCACACGGACTATTGTGCGAGCGGGGACGTAACCTGTGTACTCAATCGTCAACTCCACATCCCCTGCGGGAACGCCAGCGACCCTGTATTCGCCCCGTTCACCCGAGATGGCGACTTGGCGGCCGTCAATCTTCACGACAGCGTTGCGCAGATAGTCACGGGTAGAGGGATCCGAGACTGTCCCGGTCACCACGCCCACCGCCGATGCTCTGACCGAGCGCAAGGTGATGAGTGAACCTGTATCGGCCGCAATCCGCAAAGGGGAGCCTGCGATAAGTCGCTCCATCGCATCACGCACCTTCAGTTCGCCTATGATGGCGGGCGTGCGCACGCCTTCCAAATCGCGCGCGGACGCGACAACCTGAAGCCGCGCCTGCCGGGCGAACTCAGGAATGGCCGTCACCGCCGGTTGTGCGGGAATGCTGAAGTCGCGGGTTTGCGCTTGTGCCTGCTCAAACGCGCAGACGACAAATACGGCTGAGCCGCAGGCGAGAAGAGCCTTGTGAGACATCATGATCTTTCCCCGTGCCGCTGAGAGGCGACCTATGATCGGGGAGAGGTTTGGGCGGATCGGGTTCCGCCATCCGTCATGAAACTTTTATGCGCCAGCCTGCGGCAGGCCGACCACTACGCGAGTTCGCTCCACCCTTATTGGGGCGCCAAAGAGATCGGCGACGGCTCGGCTGAAACCAACCGGATCATTCGCGGAAAAAAGGCCTGACACGGGTTCGCGCGCCAGCGTCGGATTGGCGATCAATATCCGCACGTTGCTGTAGCGCTGAAAAGCTGAAGCCGCCTGTCCCAGACTTTCGCCCTCGAATGCGATCTTGCCCTCGCGCCAAGCCAACTCTCTGTTGATTACGGTCGGAGAGACATGACGCGGCAGGGAGTCTCGGCACCCGTCTCCTCCGCTCCCGAGGGTGATCTGCGTGTCCGACCGTAACAGATCGCGTCGGCCGATCTGGTCGTCGCCGATCTGGACAACACCTTGGTGAACCAACAAGTCGATCGGCTCTTGTTCAAGCTTACGAATCCGGAAACCACTGCCCTCTGCTGCTTCAATCTGGCGATGGCCGACTTCAACGACAAAAGGCCGACCCTGATCGCCCAGGACGGTGAAGTCCGCCTCCCCTTCGAGTAACCGCACCAGACGCCTTGTCTTGCTGTAGCTGACGGTCACGCGAGACGCCGTGTTCAAGACAACCGTGGACCCATCGGGCAGCGGAACTAGACGCATCTGTCCGCGCTCGGTCGCGTAGGCCGTTGGCGCTGTGAGGATGAATTCCACAGCCGCGACTGTGGCAACGCAGGCCGCCGCTCCACCGCTCCATACCATCAACTGGCGACGCGATAGGCTCTTTTGCACGGGAGGACGCCGTGTGGACCTAGTGAATCGCCTCGGATCAAAATCCCGGCCGAGAGCCGATGCCGCCTCGCTGCTCAGGCCTATGGCGCGAGCCCGCAACAGGGCACCGGCATGGCGGGAATCCGCATGCAGCCACACGTCCAGCGCAGCTTGATCTTCGTTCGACAGCTGCCCCCGATCCTCCCGCGCGACCCAAGCCGCTGCGGCGTCGTCAATGGCCTGACTTGTGTCTCTTGCGACCATGGGGGACGCGTTTCTCCATCTTCAAATCTGTAGAGCGTTGGGACGCGCCATTTCCGCCATCTGCGTACCAATCAATCAGAAAACGAACGCCTCGCGCGATGTGCTTTTCAACCGTGCTTTCCGACAGACGCATCTGATGCGCGATCTCGCGTTGGGCATGACCATGTACCCGGCGAAGGATGAAGGCTTGGCGCGTTTGGCCGGGCATGGCGGCGATCGCTTCAGCCAATCGTCGCAACTCGTCACGATCTATGAGCGACTGTTCAAGCGAAGCCGCCCCATCGATCGGATCGAACCCATCCATCTCCTCGATCGCCTGAATCGATACGACCTTGGCTCTTCGAATGTGGCGCACGACGATCGAATGAGCGACCTGGAAAATGTAAGCGCGGGGGTTCTTTATGTCGCCCACGTGTTCGCGCGCGGCCAAAACGGTATAGGTTTCCTGGATTACGTCGTCGACATCGATGCCCGCGTAGCGTTTCCGCCTGAGCCAGATCCGCAATCCGGGCTCGTGAGGCAAAATATGGCGGCAAAACCACCGCGTCTTTTCTTCGGTGAAAACGAACATTGAGCCGATCCCCTGAAGCGGGACCGGTAGACGGCGGTCTTTACGACGGCGTGACGGACGCGTGACGTCTTGCGCAGCGACACCGCGAAAGTGAGCTAACAGACGATTGCGAAAGACGCTCCGCGGCTTCTGGGAAACTTCAGCTTCGTCGAGGCAACGCCGGTCGCCATCACTAATTGCGGCCGCAATGCGCCAGAAGCGGTCATTCGCCGGCTGCCGCAAACACGACATTCAGTGTGATCGAAAGTCGTAATTCCAGCTGACAGCCCATGGCGGTTCCCGACCCTTATCGGACATCAACAGGCGCTACCGTAGTCATGGAGCAAAGCACCCGCGAAAGTTTCCCGGCCAAGTCGTTTTGATCGAACGGCTTGCGGACGATCCGGTCCTCGGTCGTCGCAGCCAAGGCCTCAAGATCGGCATAGCCTGTCGCAAAGAGGATCGGGAAGCCTGGCTTTCGGGCTGTCATCTCTCGAGCGACTTCTCCCCCATTCATACCTGGCATGGCGAAGTCCAGCACGACGGCCCGAATGCTGGGGTGCTGATCGAACAAATCCAAAGCCGCGCCCCCGCTGCCGGCTTCGATGACGCGATAACCCAGATCGATAAGTATGCCGGATGTCACGGCCCTTACTGCGTCGTCATCATCGACGACCAGAATGGTCGTGTCAGGGCGCGGCGTCAGGCTGATGGGAGCGACAGGGAGCGTCTCAGTCTGTGGATTGTCGGCTGCGCGGGGCAGAAAAATCCTGATTGTCGTGCCGCGGCCAATCGTTGTCTCGATCGTGACGCCGCCCCCGGATTGCTTCGCCAAACCGTACACTTGGCTCAGCCCCAGGCCGGACCCCTTACCCACCGCCTTCGTTGTGAAAAACGGCTCGAACACCCTCGCGAGCACCTCGTCGGACATGCCTGAACCATCGTCCGCCACCGACACCATGACGTAGTCTCCGGCAGGAGGCTCCTCCGGTGTCGAGGGCGTCCGCCCGACAACGTTTGCAGTCTGTATTTTCAGCGTTCCGCCGACGTCCATCGCGTCACGAGCGTTGATGGCCAAGTTTAGAATGACCAGTTCGATCTGGGTGGGATCGATCATGGCCGGCCACAGATCCTTTGCAAGCTCGGGTTCCAGGATCCGAACGGTCCCGCCGATAGTGCTTTGGAGAAGGTCCTTCATGCTGCGCACGGTTTCATTGAGGTTGACCGGGCGCGGCTCAAGCTTCTGCCGACGCGAGAAAGCCAGCATCTGAGCGGTCAGCTGCGCGCCCCTGTGGGACGCCTCCGCCATCATGGACAGTCGCTTCCTTAGGGAGGGATCCTCCGTCCGTTTCAGGATCTGCTCGACGTTGCCGATAATTACCGTCAGCAGATTGTTGAAGTCGTGGGCCACCCCAGAGGTTAGCTGCCCCACAGCCTCAAGACGTTGAGCCTGGCGCAGTGCATGCTCGGCTTTTTCACGTTCGGTGATTTGATCGGCAAGCTGTCGGTTGGCGGCCTCGAGTTCGCTGGTTCGCTCAAGGACGCGACGTTCCAACAGCGCCTCGCCGCGCCTGATCTCATCGATACGCTCACGCGCTTCATACTGGCGGCTTCGGCCACGCAGAGCGGTGCGGACCGCGCTGACAAGGGTGGTGGGATGGAAGGGTCGCTCAAGAAAACCCACATTGCCGAGCATTTGCGAAAGCCGTTGAGCCAGCGGGTTGCGCTCAACGCTGCCGCCGCGCTGGGTCAGAATCAGAAACGGAAAATCCGACCATGACGGCTGGCTTTGGATCCATGCCGAAAGCCCGCTGAGATCAGCCGAACGCAGGACGTCCTCAACGACGATCGCCAAGCCGGCGCCTTCGTCCATGCGGAATAGGAGGTCGTCGATATCCCGGCAGAGAAGCGCCGGACACCCCGCCTCTGAAAGGATCGCGAGAGCGATCGCTCCGTCGCGCCCCGATGGGGTCAGCACCAAAGAGCGGCGTGAAATGCTGCCTCTTTCACTCACGCGGAGGAATCGCCCATTAGGCCGGCACCAGGCCCCACGAAGTTGGGCACGCCCCGTAATACGCCCTGAAACTCGTTCAGGGGTGCACCGAGCGTGAGCCCGTTTGAACCGATGTTGAACTCGCGGATCGTCGTCTCGTGCCGACCAGCCCGCTTCTTGATGACCGAGACGGCCCGTCGAACTTCCCCCCTTGCTTCGAAGTACCGAAGCAGGATGACCGTGTCCGCCAGATAGGTGACATCGATCGGAGCCTTCATCTCGCCGACGAGGCCATGCTGGGCGACCGTCAAATAGGTCGAGGCGCCCTGTCGGTTGAGGTATTGGAGCAGTTCGTGGATGTGGAGCACCAAAAACTGCTCCTGCGGCATGGCGGCTTGGTATCCATTCAGGCTGTCGATCACGACGGTCTGGATGTCTCGGGACGAGACGCACTCGCGAACGCGCGACGCGAACTCCCCCGGTGAAAGTTCGGCAGCGTCGACCTGTTCGATGATGAGGTCGCCGTTCGTCTCCATTGACTTAAGATCGATGCCCAGCTTGGCCATCCGGTCGTAGAGGAGACCAAGCTCTTCATCGAAAACGAATAGCGCGGCCTTCTCGCCGCGCTTCACTGCCGCGACGGCGAAGTTGATCGTGAAGAGCGATTTACCAGTGCCGGCAGGTCCCAGAATTAGCGCGCTGGAACCGCGCTCGATCCCCCCGCCCAGTAGGGTGTCAAGTTCGGCCACGCCGCTCGACATCAGGTCGCGAGCGAAGGCGGAGTGGTGTTCGGATGCGACGATCCGAGGATAGACCTCCAGGCCGCCGGTCTTGATCGTAAAATCATGGTAACCGCCCCGGAAGCGACGGCCTCGGTATTTGATCACCCGGACCCGGCGTCGTTCCGCGCCGTATTCGGGCGCCAGCTCTTGTAGCTGAATCACGCCGTGGGCGACGCTATGCACCGTCTTGTCGTTGATATCGGTGGTCAAATCGTCGAGCAGTAGGACCGTGGCCCCATGCTTGGCGAAATAGTGCTTCAACGCCAAAACCTGGCGTCGATACCGGAGCGAGCTCTGAGCTAAGAGGCGGATTTCCGATAAGCTGTCGATCACCACGCGGCGGGGATGATTACGCTCGACGGACTCGAAGATCATCCGCGTCGTCTCGCCTAGCTCCAGGTCCGACGAGTAAAGCAGGCTCTGCTGTTGTTGTTCGTCCAAAAGGCTCTCAGGCGGAACGAGCTCGAAGATATCGACGCCTTCAAGCGACCATTTGTGATTTCGAGCTGTGCCACGCAGCTCTTCCTCGGTCTCGGAGAGGGTGATATAGAGCCCGCGTTCGCCGAGCCGCGCGCCTTCGAGCAGGAACCGCATCGCGGAGGTTGTCTTGCCGGTCCCTGGCGCGCCCTCAAGAAGATAGACGCGTTCGCGCTCCAGCCCCCCCGCTAAGATATCATCCAGCCCTGGAATGCCGAACGCTGCGTCACGATGCTGGGTATCTGTTGTCGCCACGTTATGTCCCCAGCCCCTAATCAGACTACAACGCCTTTCTGCTGATGTAGTTACATCAGACTGCCCATGAGCGCCACGTTCACGTAAATTTCCGCTGTCGCCGCGCTTAGGCAACTCGGTTGGGGTGCCCGTCGGATGAAGTCCGCTCACCCCCAAATTGTGCCGGGCCAAAAGCGCGCTAATTCCCTCTTCCACCGTTGTGGCCGCTTATCGAAGTTACGCTTCGCGACGGAGCGCCGGATCGGGATTGAGGGCACCTCGCGCCTTTTCGAACTGGTTAGTAATGTCCGCTTTCCACCCTAAGCAGACTTTTGGGCAGTCCGCTCTCCAAAGAACTGCCCGAAAGCCGGCTTAGAGGTCGATCTGTTCCGATATCTCCAAAGCGTCATCGACTTCGATGCCGAGGTATCTAACGGTGCTTTCCAGCTTTCCGTGACCGAGCAGAAGCTGACACGCGCGCAGATTTCCGGTCTTTTTGTAAATCAACGCTACCTTTGTCCGTCGCAGGCTGTGGGTCCCATACGCACTTGGGTTTAGGTCGATCATTCTTACCCAAGTATCGACCAGCCGAGCATACTGGCGCGTGCCTATGTGCGCGCCCTCTTTGCTACGGCTGGGAAACAGCCAGTCGTCGCCTCGGCGCCCCCGGCGCTCCAGCCAATGCGCTAGCGCCTCCCTCGCGGCCTCAGTTATCTCGAACGGGACCGGGCGACCTGTCTTTTGCTGAATGATGGTCGAGCGCTGGCGAATGGCTCCGCCTTGAGCGATATCCGCTAGCCGAAGCTTCACCAGATCACAGCCTCGGAGCTTCGCGTCCAGCGCGATGTTGAACATCGCCAGATCCCGGACCGATCCAACCGATTTGAGATGCTGTCGGATTGCCCAGATGTGCTTAGGCTTGAGTGGAGCCTTGGCTCCAGTCATCCGACCAGCATTCCAGGGCTTACGAGGTAGCCAAAAAAGATCGGGCTGGCTCATGGCCACCTCCCACGATCAACGCCCCCTCCTCACCATACGCTTCAGACAGCGCTGATGCGCCAGAAGGAGACATTGGCGTCTAGCTCGAAACCGGACTTTCATCCGTGCTGCCCATTTGGTTGGCAACCGACCCATACCAGCCTGAAGTGCCAGCCCTGCCCAAGTCAGCTGGATGGCGCGATCACCGGTGTTGACGAGCAGATCACCAGGCCCTTGGAGCCACGGGTCATCGCCACATAGAGGTGGGCGGCGTCTGCGGTTTAGAGTTCCGGCAGGTTAGGTACGTCGTCGCCAGAGGCAGTCAAGCTGATAGCCCGAACGGCGGTTTAGGGTAGCAGCACCGATCTTCCGATCGGCAACCTTCCTCCGGACGTGTCGTTGTCAGAGCCTCCTCCCCTTCGGCCGCGACCGCGATCGTCATTCCGCAATCGAAATCAGAAGGATCGCCATGCCGGTCATCGTCGTCACAGGCGCCAGCGCCGGCATCGGTCTCGCGATCGCCGACCGGTTCGCCCGAGCCGGATGGCAGGTCGTGGTGATCGCCAGACAGGCTGAACGGCTTTCCAAAGCCGTCGAACAGCTGAAGCGTTCGGGACACCGAGTGATCGGCATGGCGGGCGATGTGTCCGATCCGGCCTTCGTCGAGCAGGCGGGACGCGATGTCGTGGACGCTTTCGGCGGCATCGATGTCTGGGTCAACAACGCCATGTCAACGGTCATCGGGCGCGATGAAGATCTGACCGACGCCGATTACCGCCGCGTCGTCGAGACGACCTATCTGTCTCAGGTCTACGGAACACGCGCGGCGCTTCGGGTCATGCGACCGGCGGACAAAGGGGCGGTGATCCAGATTTCCTCGGGATTGGCGCTGCGCCCTGCCCCCCTGCAGGCCGCCTACTGCGGCGCCAAGGCGGCCGTCGACGGGTTCACCGAGGCCATTCGGGCCGAACTGATCGTCGCAGCCTCCAACGTCACCCTGACCACCGTCTATCTGCCGGCCGTCAACACGCCCCAGCGTTTGTGGTCACGCAACCGGACAGACCGGGCGCAGGTCATTCCGGATCCTCTGTTCGATCCCCGCCTGTGTGCAGACGCCGTCTGGTCGGCCGTGCAGCGGCCCAGCCGCAAGGTCTTCGTGGGTCGCACGACATGGCTGATGGCGCTGGCGCAACAGTTCACGCCAGCGCTGGCGGATCGCCAGGCCGCCAAGATGATCACAGCGCAGCAGGGCGACCCGCAACTGCCGCGTCTCGGCAATCTCGATCAACCCGAAGACGGTCCGGCGGCGATCGACGGCCCGGACACCGAACGGGTGATCAGACCGTTGATCGGTTTCGTGTCCAGCCGCCAGATCGCGGCGCTCAAGGTCGCGGCGGTCGGCGTCCTTGCCGGCCTTGCCGGCCTTGCCGTAACGGCTGGCTTTGCGATCGGATCGTCCAAACGATGACCGAGACGACCTTTACGCCCCATCCGGCGCGCTCGTCGCAAGCGCTCCGTCCCGACGGATACGTCGCCCTCGAAGACTATGGCGTTCTGGGCGAGGGCCGGACGGTGGCTCTGTCGGCTTTGGATGGCGGCATTGACTGGTGGTGCGTGCCGGCGATCGACGCGCCGCCCCTTTTCGACCGACTGCTGGATCCGGCAGGCGGCCGGTTTTCGATCACGCCGACCGAGGCCTTCACGGCGAACCGCCGCTATCGCCCCGACAGCAATGTGCTGGAGACGGAGTTCACCACCGCCAGCGGACGCGCGCGCCTGACCGAGAGCCTGAACAGCGGCACGGCCGGTCGTTTGCCCTGGTGTGAACTGGCCCGCCGTATCGATGGCCTCGAGGGCGAAGTGACCTTCACCCTGGACATGCGTCCGGGGCGTCGGGGCGACACGGCCAATCCGTATCATTCGAAGATCGGCGAACACACGGTCTTCCATGTCGAGCGGGTGCTCGGCCTGTTCGTCCACGATCCGCGCATCTCATGCGAATGGTCCGACGAGGGCATTGTCGGAACCATCGTTGTCGGCGCAGGCGAGCGGCGCACCGTGGCCATCGTCGCTGGACGCGACGAACCGCTGGTCGTGCCGTCCATCGAAGAGATCGACGCCCGCATCGATCTGTCGGATCAGGAATGGCGGGACTGGGCGGCGCGGCTGAACTGTCCCGGCCTCTATCGCGACGACTTCATCCGCAGCGCCTTGGCCTTGAAGCTTCTGCTCTACTCTCCGTCCGGCGCCATCGCCGCCGCCGCCACCACCTCCCTGCCCGAGCGCCTAGGCGGCGACAAGAACTGGGACTATCGCTACGCCTGGCTGCGCGACGCCGGCTATACGATCGAGGCCTTCCTGGCGGCCGGCGCCCAGGCGGAGGCCAAGGCCGCCTTCAGTTGGCTGCTGATGCAGCTGAAGCGCCATGGCGCCAAGGTCTGCTACAGCCTAGACGGCGCACTCGTGCCGCCGGAAACACACTGGGACATGCCGGGCTATAAAGGCTCGCGTCCTGTGGTCACCGGAAACCGTGCCGCCGACCAGGCGCAGCACGGCGTGTTCGGCGACATCTTTGAGACCGCCTCACGTTTCGTCGGCTGCGGCAACATCCTCGACAGCGCCAGCGCCCAGCAGTTGTCCGAACTGGCGGATCAGTGCGCCGACGCTTGGCGACAGCCGGACGCGGGCATGTGGGAGCTGGAAGACGAGCAGCACTACACCATGTCCAAGATCAGCTGCTGGCAGGCCCTGGCCCGCGCCGTCGAACTGGCGGACGCCGGACAACTGCCGACGACGTGCCGGGATCGCTGGCGGCGGGAACGCGACCGGATTTTCGACTGGGTCGAGACGCATTGCTGGTCCGAAAGCCTTCAGGCCTTCGTCATGTATCCAGGCAGCGACAAGCTGGACGCCGCCCTGGCCCTGGCCGTGCGGTTCCGGTTCGATGGCGAGGATCGACTGCGCGCAACCCTTGAGGCGCTGGATCGCCATCTCGGCGCTGGCGTTTTCCACTATCGCTATTCCGGCATGCAAGCCGAGGAAGGGTGCTTCATCGCCTGTTCCTTCTGGATCGCCGAAGCCTGGGCGACGCTAGGCGAATCGGACAAGGCGCGCGCCCGCATCGACAGCCTGCGCGAAGCCCTCAGCGGCCGCTGGGGCATGCTGACCGAGATGATCGACCCGGACACCGGCGCCTACCTCGGCAACATGCCGCAGGGGCTCAGCCACCTCGCGCATCTGACCGCCCTGACCGCCGTCGGCAAGGCGCAGACCACTTCCCCCCAGCCCGAAACGGAGACGTTCCATGACTGATCGACTGACCCTTCAGGATCCGCGCGAGCAATATCCAAAGCCGCCGTTCCCGCGCCAACCGCAGTCCGTGCCCGGCGAAGCGCGCGAGATGGACCCCAAACCCGATCATGGCGAGGACAGCTATCAGGGTTCCGGCAAGCTGAAAGGACGTAAGGCCCTGATCACCGGCGCGGACAGCGGCATCGGCCGCGCGGCCGCCATCGCCTATGCCCGGGAAGGCGCCGATGTGGCCCTCTCCTATCTGCCGTCCGAGCGCAAGGACGCTGCCGAAGTCATCGCGCTGATCGAGGCTGAAGGGCGAAAGGCCATCGATCTGGCCGGCGACATCACCGATGAAAACTGGTGCCGGCAGATGGTCGAACAGGCCGTGTCCGCGCTGGGCGGACTGGACATCCTGGTCATCAACGCCGGCCGCCAACAGTATCGCGAGGACATCTCTCAGGTGACGTCGGAAGACTTCGACAAGACCTTGAAGACTAACCTCTATGCCATGCACTGGATCGCCCAGGCGGCCGTCCGGCATCTGCCGGCGGGCGCCTCGGTCATCACCACCGCCTCGATCCAGGCCTATGAGCCTTCGGCCATCCTGCTGGACTACGCCACCACCAAGGCCGGGATCGTCGCCTATACGAAGGCCCTGTCCAAGCAGCTGATCGAAAAGGGCATACGCGCCAATGTCGTGGCGCCCGGCCCCTTCTGGACGCCGCTGCAGTCGTCTGGCGGACAGCCGCAGGAAGCCGTGATGAAGTTCGGCGAGCAGGTGCCGCTGGGTCGTCCGGGCCAGCCTGTCGAGATCGCCCCGGTCTATGTGCTGCTGGCCTCTCAAGAAGGCAGCTACATCACGGGCGAAGTCTTCGGCGTCACCGGCGGCATGGGCGTCGCCTGACAAGACAAAACCGGCGGCGGGATCATCCCGCCGCCGGTCTCTCTCGTTCTGCCGGGCGACTAGCCGGCGATAGTGGCGACGGAGCCGGAATCCACCCGGATGCCCGCGCCGTTGATGAAGCTGGCGCGCTCCGAACACAGGAAGACGACGGCCGCCGCCACCTCCTCCGGCTTGCCCCTGCGATCCAGCGTCATGCCGGGCCGCTCTTCCTTCAGGAAGCTCTTGATCGCCTCCTCGAAGGTTTCGCCGCGTTCCTCGGCGCGCTTCTTCATCATGGCGTCGGTCATTGGGGTGGCGATGAAGGCCGGCGAGACCGTGTTCACCAGCACATTGTCGCAGCCGTAGGCCTTTGACAGACCCTTCGCCAGGCTGAGAATGCCGGCCTTCGAGGCGCAATAGGCAAGCTCATCGACATAGGGCTGGACCGCATCCTCCGACGCGAACAGGACGATACGGCCCCAGCCCGAGCGGCGCATGGCCGGAATGGCTTGGCGGCACATCCGCACCGCGCCCATCAGATTGATGTCGAGCGTCTCCAGCCAACCGGCGTCATCGACATCCAAGAAATCGCCGGTCGCGCCGGTCACGCCCGCTGCGTTCACATAGATGTCCGGATCGCCCATGCGGTCTCGGACCTCCGCCCACAGCCGTTCGACGTCGTCGGCCTTGGTAACGTCGCCGGTCACGCCGATGCATTCGCCCAAGGCGGAAAGCTCCTGAACGGCTTCATCCAGCGTGCCGTCCGGCTTGTCGGTCAGGGCGACCCGTACGCCTGCTTCCAACAGCAGCCGCGCCGTCTCCTTGCCCATGCCGGAATCGGCGCCGGAAATGAGGGCGATCCGCCCCTTGATCCCGAGGTCCATCACAAATCTCCTGTTCGTTGACGTTCGAGGAAGCGATCGGCCGTGCGCAGGGCGACGGCCATGAGGGTCAAGGCCGGGTTGGCCGAAAGCGCGCTGGGGAAGACGGAGTTGTCGCAAACGTACAGATTGTCGATCTCGACGCTGCACCCGTCGGCGTCGACGACCGCCCCGTCCGATTTGTCCCCCATCCGGCAGCCGCCGATGGTATGCGCCGACCGGGCTACCGCGAAGATGTCCTCGGCGCCCGCTGCCGTCCAAAGCTCCGTCATCACGCGCCGGGCATGGGCGTCCAGACGCCGCTCGTTTTCGCCATAGCTGAAGTCGATCCGCGCCTTGCGCAGCCCGACGGCGTCGACCTCATCGGACAGGGTCAGGCGGTTGTCGTCGTTCGGCAGACACTCTCCATTGATGCCGATCCCGGCGAGCCGGCGATAGTTACGCAGCGTATCGACCAGCGGCGCGCCCCATAGGCCCGCGCCGCGCGCGAACCCGCCCGCCAGGGTGACCGGCATGACGCCAAGGCTTTGGATCAGATAGCCGCCGGCGAAGTTCGCGTCCGACGGACGCACCATTTCTTCGCTGATCAGTGAAGACGGATAGCCGCGGTTCATTGACATGTCGGCGTCGAACCGCCCCCAGACCTGGGTCGCCACGTGGGTCATGAAGTTGCGGCCGACCTCGCCGCCGGCGTTGCCTAGTTCCCAGTTCAGCAGCAGGCGCGGCGTCTCGACACCGCCCGCACAAAGGAACAGCGTTCGACATTTCAGCCTTTGATCCTGCCCGTCGCGACGATAGATCACGCACTTGATCCGTCCACCGGCGTCACGCTCGACGCCTATCGCCCGCGCGTTGGCGATAATCTTGGCGCCACTGGCTGCGGCCATCGGCAGAAAGCTGTTGTCCGCGCCGCCCTTGGCGCCGGTTCTGCATCCCTGATGGCAGGCGCCGCAGTTGACGCAGGCCATGCGGTGGGGCGTCGCCCCCGCCTCGCGATCGCGGGACAGCACGGCTGCCGGCGCATCCGTAACGGTCAGCCCGACGGCCATCGCGCCACGGGCCATCGCATCCGCCGGGGCGTTGCGCGGGACAGGCGGATAGGCGAACTGTCGCCCGCCCCACGGATAGTCGGCCGGGCCTGAGACCCCGATCACCGTCTCTACGGTCTCGACATAGGATTTCAGTTCGTCCCAGCCGAACGGCCAGTCCCGCCCGCGTCCCGTCTCCGAGGCCAGCGTCAGATCACGGGGATCGGGTCGTGGGCAAAAGGCGCCCCAGTGCAGGAGCGAGCCGCCGACGCCCTGGCCGGAGTTGTTGGCCCCAAGGGCGGTTGGGTCGCGCCCTCCGCTCAGGCGCTCCTCCATCCAATAGAGATCGGCCGTCGTTTCGTCGGGCGTATGCTCCGCCGGATCGAAAGCCCGCCCTGCCTCCAACACCGTGACCGAAAGCCCGGCCTTCGCCAGCCTGGCCGCGATCGGAGCACCGCCGGCCCCGCTGCCGATGATGACGACATCGGTTTCGCCGGCCGTCCTTGCAGGCGCGCTCAACCCAAGCCCTCCATCGGCAGACGCCAAGGTTCGGTGTGGTCCGCCGCCGTCTGATCGTAGCCCTGAAACCGGCCTTCGCCGCCCGTGGCGAAGCCGTCGTAACCGGTCTGGGCCCAGGTGGCCGGCAGCGACATCCACAGGCGCGCGGCCTCGGACACGACGTCCTCGAACCACAGCCTCATGGCGTCCGCCGAAAGCCGGCCCGGCTCGGGCCATTCGCCCTGTGAAATGGTGCGCAGGATGTCGTCCTGGCGATCGGGGGCCAGGGTTGCGAACTCCGGCGCCATGGCGGCGATCTCATCCAGCCCGCGTCGCCAGGCCTCGGCGTCCGAGCGAAGATCGGCGAACCGCCACCCGTCGCCCTGTCCGCTGGCGAGCCCCACATCCAGACGCCGCGTCAGATCAGCCGGATCGCCTGCATCAGACAGAATGCGCGCGATCATCGCCGACAGCACGGCGCGCTGGGTCGGGTCCAGGACGCCGCCGTCAGCTGGCGTCGGACCGAAGTGACGATCCAGCATCGCGCGTCGGGTGCGATCCGACACGCGCTCGGACGCCATCAGATCCACAAAGGGTGGAGGCAGAGCGGATGAACCGAGCTTCTCGATGAATTCTAGAAGCAGGCCGACGAGACGGTCCGGCTGTTCCTGAGGGATCAGATGCGCCGCATCCGGCACGACCACCACGTCAGACGCGCGATAGTGGGGGGCGTTGACACGCCGCTGCGCCGCGTCGTCCAAATCGCCATCCTCTGCGCCGGCGATGATGAGGGCAGGGAAAGGCAGGACGCCGACTTGATCGGACCAGTCCTCGCGCGATCCTTCGGCCAACCATCCCCGCCAGGCTTGGGGGCTGGTTCGGGTGAAATCGGCCAGCGCCTGATCGAAGGCGGCTTGCGGCAGACCGGCGGCGGTATTGGCGTCGATGAACTGGCGCCCCCGATCCTCGATCCTGGTCGGATCGTCGAACCAAGTCAGCATATCCGCGCGCCTGTTCTCGTCCATCGGCTCCGGCGAGGGTGGCGATCCGGCGACCAGCACCACGCCCAGCAACCCGCTCAGGCCCGCCGCCCCGTCACGCGCCCGCGCGGCGATCAAGGTCGCAAACTTGCCGCCCATGCTATGGCCGACAAGGATCCAGCGCGGGAGATGGAGATCGGTCAGGCGGCGGCTCACGTCCTCGAGCACGGCTTGGACATCGCCATAGCCTTCCCCCGCCCTGTCCCCGAACCCTGTAAGATCGATTGCGACAGTCAGTACCTCATCGGAAAGCCGGTCGATCACCGCGTCCCAATCGTGGCGGCTCGAGCCCAGAGAATGAAGGAAGACGACAGTGAGGCGGGTGTCTGTGGGCATGCAGGGGCTTTTTAGAAAGCGGAGACGCGAGGCTCCGCCGTGATCGGTCGGCGGTCGTCGATCAGCGCGCCAGCGGCGCAATTGCTCCCAACAAAACAGAACCCGGCCGCCGAAACCGCTGAAACTCGCCCCCGCCTCAGGCCGCCGCCAACTCGGTCAGAAGCTTTTCAATGAAGGCTGTGTCGTGCGGTTGGTCGTTGGCGGCGTCGACGATCATGCGATCCTCGGACCAGCGTCGATCATCGCGCAAGGGCAAGGATGCTTCCTTGCCGGGCCGACGCGCCGCCGCGATCCGCAGCGCCGTCGCTTTCGGTCCCGACACGATTTCCGTGACGCCGGCATTCTCCAACGCTTGCTGTCGTTCGTTTGGGGATTCTGGACGATCGACCAAGACTTCAGGCCTTCGGCGGTAAGATTGTTGTCGGCGGGTGTCGGTTTTATCGTGGCCCTACCCGAAATGCTGGCCGAGAGTTGCGCCCACTTTTGTACTTCCGACCGGTCATTTCAGCCGAAAACGCGGCGGAACCGCGGTAAGTGGATTTCGAGGTCGCTGCAGCCAAGCACGAACGTCCTGTTCGTGGGGCAGGATTTCCCGCCCCAACCAGCGAACGCGTTCTTGTTCTGATTTCCCACCGCCTTAAGCCAATTCCAGTTCCCCATGGGTCACGATGTGCGGCAGCCGCGTTTCCGTCAAAACGCGGCATTCGGGAGGTGGTGCACGTTGAAGAGATGACTATGCGCATTGCCTGGCGTTGTGAGGATGGCGCTTACAGCATTAAGCAATTTTACGGCAAAACAGGAGCCACGCACGGCATGCTGGTGCGGGTGCGGTACTGGCCGCCCAGCTGCGCTCCTGCCCCAGATATCCGCCCGACCACCGCCCTCACGATCAAGGCGTGTGCGCGCGGGTGCCTATTTGCTCCACGCGGTGTGGCTGGCCAAGCGAAGACTAAGTGAAGCTCAGGCTGACGCTATGGTGCAGTGTACAGTCGTAGAGCTGACAGTGCGAGCTTCCGCCATAAGGCAAAAGCTGCTGTAGGACGAAAGTGTCTGAGATGCGCCATGAGCGGGCATTGGCCTCGCGGCCAGAATAAGACCTTCAGCTAGTCCAGTGTTTTGAGTGGGGCGCCATGATCTGCAAAGCGCGTGTAGGCGATTGTCGCACCGTCGCTGTCAGTATCCTCAACCAGTATTCCGGAGAAAAGGTGCGGACGCGAGAACGGCCTGGCTCCGATTGTTGACCTCAAGCTTTTTGAAAATGGCGGAGACATGCTGCTTCACAGTGCCTTCAGTCAGATTCATGTCCCCTGCGATTTCCTTGTTGAGCTTGCCCTCGGCGAGGGCGCGAAGCACGCGTAACTGAGCTGCCGAGAGACGCGCGACGCGGCGATGGAAATCAACGGCGACTGGATCGGGCGGCGTTGCGTGGGGAAATCGTTCCTCGCCGCGCATGATGTCGCCAACGGCATTGACCAGGGTCTCGACTGGGGCGGCCTTGGACAAATAGGCCTTGACGCCGAAAGCGCGAGCCATGGCGACCGAGTGGGCGTCGATGCGCGCCGACACCATAGCGAAATCGGCGTCCGGCAGGAGCTGTTGTAGCCGAAGCAAGGCGTCAAACCCGGTCGCGTCGGGCAGGATCAGATCCAGCATTACCAGTTTGATCCGGCTGCCCAACTGTCTGGCGCAGGCCTCGGCCTCCGCAGCGGACAAGACGCGGGCGACATCCAGGTGCGCATAGGCCGATCGGATGGACAGCTCCAACGCTTGGCCCACCAGGGGGTGATCATCGACGATCAGAACAGTCCAGCGCATCGCTCCAGCGCCTCCAAAGCTAAGCCTTAAGTTGTCTCGCCTCATGTAAGGATTGCCTAGGACACCTTAATGAGGCGTTTCCCATACAACTCAGGCCAGTATGCAAAGCTTGCTAAGGAAAATCGCATCAGCGCTATAACTTTGGTTATGTTTGAGCCGTTTTGCACGTCCGGCTTGTGGACTCCGCTGCAGATCGGGCTGATTTGGCGCTCCAACAACGACGCCTGTCCGGCGCCGCCTCGCAGTTGGAGCTGATGATGAACAAGTCGCTGATCGCCGCCGCCGCCCTCGTCCTGACCGCCATCGCCGCGCCGGCGCTGGCCCAATCCGCATCGACCACAGGGTCGGGATCGATCACCGTGATCCGCCCCCTGACCATCACTAAGACCGCCGACCTGAAGTTCGGCACTGTCGTTCGTCCCGGCACGGGTTCGGGCACGGTCGTGGTCAGCTCCGCCGGCGCCCGGTCGGTCACGGGCGGCGTTGTCGGCCTGAACTCGGGCGATACGCCCGCCGCCGCGGCCTTCTCGGTCGCCGGTGAAGGCGGACAGTCGGTGTCGGTAACCATCCCCGCGACCTTCTCGATGGCCAATGGCACGGACACCCTGACGGTGACGACCTCGAACAGCCTGACGGGTTCGGCCGCCAGCCAGACCCTGTCCAATGCTCTGGGATCGGCCGGTTCGCTCGCCTTCAGCGTCGGCGGCTCGGTCCCCGTCGCCTCCACCACGGCAACGGGCGCCTACACCGGCACCTTCACCGTCTCGGCGGCGTACAACTAGGGCCATGTATCCGCTCCAGGTCGACCACGAAACGCCGTCGACGCTTAACGAAGCGGAAGGCTTGAAGGACCATGGTCCTTTCGTGCCGCAGTTGCGCGGGATCGGAGTGAAGATGGTTCGATACCTTTTGCCGGTCATCGCCTTCCTGGCCATCGCCGATCCGGTCATCGCCCAGGTTGGGGCCGACCTGAACATCTCGCCCAAGCGCGTGGTGTTCGGGCCCGGCGAGCGCAGCGCCACAGTCTATGTGTTCAATCAGGGCGACCAACCTGCGACCTATTCCGTCGAAATGGTCGACCGGGTGATGACGGCGGACGGCCAGATCGTCGCCGCCGCAGATCGGCCCGATGCGACGGTCGATTCCGCGCTTGATCTCGTCCAGTACACGCCCCGCCGCATCACGCTTCAACCGCGTGAAAGCCAGGCCATCCGGGTACGCGCCCGTCCCGGTGCCGAAGGCGAACACCGCAGCCATCTGACCGTCACCGCCCTGCCGCCCGAGAACGCCGGCTTCACCGTCGATCAGGCGGCGGCCGGCGGCGGCGACGTGACCCTGCAGGTCGTGGCTTTGTTCAGCGTCAGCATACCGGTCATCGTCCGCGACGGCCCGGTCGATGCGCGCGCGGCTATCGATCGCGTGGCGGTCAAGAAGGACGGCGATCAGACCCTGCTCTCGCTCGATCTGGTCCGTAACGGCGCTAGTTCCGTCTATGGCGACGTGGAGGTCTTCGTGGAGGACGCCGCGGGCCGCCGTCCTCTGACCGCCGTTCGCGGCGTGGCCGTCTATCCCGAGGTCGCGCGTCGCACTGTCGTCGTCGCCCTGCCCGATGGCATCACGGCCGGCCAGAGCCTGGCCATTGTCTATCGCGACGACGATGCGGCAAAGGGCGAGGTGCTGGCGACGACGACGCTGATCGCCCCGTGATGGCGGCGCGCTCCACAGGCGCGGCTCTGATGGCCCTGGCCACCTCGGGCATCGCCTGGAGCGCCGCGGCGCAGGACAATCTGGTCCGCAATCTGGTCATTGCGGCCGATCCTCAGCCGTTCAGCGCCGACGATCTGCTGTGGATGGAGGTGGACGCCGGCGACGTGGCCCTGACGGACTCCATGAACGTCTATGCGTCCCGCTCCGGCGTGTTCTTGCCGTTGGGCGAGTTCGCGCGCGTACTCGATCTCGCCGTCGGCGTCTTTCCGGCGCAGCGCCGGGCCGAAGGCTGGGTCTTGGACCCTACAAATCGCATCACGGTCGATTTGACGACGCGCGAGGCGGTCGTCGCCGGGCGCACGATCCGGTTCGCCGTCGATCAGGCGGCGATCTACGACGACGATCTCTATGTGCGCGTCGATCTGATCGAACAGCTGTTGCCTGTGAAACTGAAGGCCGACCCCAGCGCCCAGAAACTGACGGTCACCACGACGCGCGCCCTGCCGTTCGAGCAGCGCGCCGAACGCGCCCGGCGTCAAGCCGCCTCCGGCGCTATGGACACTGACGACGGCGTCGTGCGCCAGCCGACCCCCTATCGGATCGCGAGCCCTCCGGCCTTCGATGTCAACATCGGCGGTCAGATCACGCGCGACGGTCAGGACAACGCCGGACGCTACGACGTGCGGGTGGCCGGGGACCTCCTCTACGCCGGGTTCGAGGGCTATGTCGGCTCCGACGACGGCGGCGCGATCAGCAATATTCGCGTTGCCCTGACCCGCAAGGATCCGTATGGCCGCGCCCTCGGACCATTGGGCGGCACTCGCGCCAGCCTGGGGGATGTGTTCTCGCCCTCCATGTCCATCGGCGCATCGGGCGTCGCTGGACGCGGCGTCTATTATTCGTCGGCACCGTTGGAAAATCTCGACCTCGCCACCCCTTTGAACCTTCGAGGCGAACTGGCCTTGGGCGAAGAGGTCGAACTGTACGTCAACGAGGTGCTGCAGCGCTCGCAGACCTCGGCGGTTCAGGGACGCTACGAGTTTCTGGACGTGCCGCTGGCCTTTGGCCTCAACACCATTCGCCTGGTCTTCTATGGATCCCAGGGTCAGATTCGCGAGGTCGTGCGCCGCATCAACTTCGGCTCGGGCCAGATCGAGCCGGGTCGGTTCGTCATGCGCTTCAGCGCCATCGAACAAGGGATGACCGTCTTTGACGTCGGCGAGCGCTTGGGCGGGCCCGAGGTCGGATCGCTGCGTCTGGTCGCCACGCTCGACTACGGTTTGACGTCCGGTCTCACGCTCAGCGCCGGCGCCGGTCGCTACGATCCGACCGGCCGCGACAGCCGCACCCTGACGACCGCCGGCGTTCGCAGCTCGCTCGGCCCCATCGCCGCCCAGATCGACGCCGCCCTGGACGACCAAGGCGGCCGGGGCGTTTCCGTCGGCATGGCGACCCGCGCCTATGGCGTGTCCTTGTTAGGTCGGCATTCCGAGTACGGCGCCGGCTTCATCGACGAGACGCGCCAGCTCGGCGTGCTGGACCAGGCGCCCCTCTCGCGCGCCACCGACTTTCGCGCCGATGGACAGTGGACGGCGCCCGGCGGCCTGATCGTGCCGATCTCGTTGAATGCGCGCCGTCTCAGCCGCGTCGACGGTGTCAACCTGACCACCGCCGAACTGCGCGCCTCCGCCCCCTTCGGTCGCTACTACGCCTCGGCCAACGTCGCCTACGAAGCCGAAAATGTCAGCGGGCTCGAGCGGCGCCGCTGGCTGGGCGGATTCGATGTGAACACCCTGATCTCGGCGCGGCTGCAAACGCGCGCAGGCCTGACCTATGAGGTATCGCCGAACCCCAGCCTCGAGACCGCCTACGTCACCGCCGATTGGCAGTTGAGCCCGACCGCCGCCTTGCGTTTTGGCGCCATTCGCGCCCTCGGGCCCCAGGCCTCGACCGCCGTCCAGGCCTCTCACCTGTGGCGGGCGCCCAGGTTCGATCTGGCCCTGAACGTCGCCTATGAGACGCGGCGTCAGGACTGGCGCATCGGTCTGCAGCTAGGCTTCGGCTTCGGCTACGACCCCGGCCGCGAACGCTACCGGATCACCCGGCCGGGCGTGGCGGGCGGCGGGTCGGTCGTCATCAACGCCTGGGTGGACGAGAACGGCGACGGCAGGCGTCAGATCGACGAAGCCGGCGTGCCCGGCGTGGTCGCCGATACGAATGCTGGGGGCGTGACGACCGACGCCGATGGGCGTGTCTACGCCACCGGCCTGGGCGACGTGCCGACGGCGCGTGTGCGGCTGACGACCGAGGGCGTCGACGATCCGTTCCTGTTGGGCGGCCCGACCGACATCCAGATCGTTCCGCGCCCCGGCCAGACGGCGCAGATCGACTATCCGATGCAGCGCAGCGCCGAGGTGCAGTTGCTTGCCCTGCTGGCGAGCGGGTCCGCCGCACCCCGCCCCCTTGCCGCCTTGGCCATCGAGCTCGTTCCGCAGGCCGGCGGCGCCCCCATTCCAGGCCGCAGCGATCATGCCGGAGTATTGTTCGTCGAAAGCCTGCGTCCCGGCGCCTACGATCTTCGTCTCGACGCCGCCCAGGCGCAGGCCTTAGGCGTATCGCTGATCGAGGGTGTTCGGGTGATCGTTCCGCCGCACGGCGGTTTCGTTGACGCCGGACGCGTGGTGGTCCGCATCACTGGCGAGGCGCAGCAATGAACCGGTTCGCTCTTTCTATCTTGATCGCGACCAGTCTGGTGTTCGCCGCGCCTCGGCAAGCCATCGCCGACGCTTCGGTGACGCGCTCTCCCGCGACCGCGCCGACCTTGGGCACCACTATTCGCGGCACGTCGGCGACCACCTTCAGCATTTCCACAGCCGGCGTCGTGACCCGGACCAGCGGAAACGCCATTCGACTGTCGTCCAGCTCGGTGACGACGCCAACCCTGTCGATCAATTGCGGCCTGCTGAACCTGTCAGGCCTGTGCGCCGTTCGCTACATTCGCGTCACCATCACGCCCGTGACGGGCAGCGGCCCTGCCTCCATTTCTCGTCTGCGCGTCGGCTCGCTGAGCGGAGCGACCTACAGAACCGGATCGCCGCCAGCGGACGCAGCCAGCCTGACGTTCGACCTGAATCCGATCGGGCTGCTGAGCACGGCGACCCTGCGTCTCGGCATGGACGTGGTGCTGGCCGCCAACCCTGCAAGCGGATCGTACGCCTTCGATTACATCGTCACGGTTCAACTGGTGACATGATGAACCCGCGCGCGCTGCCGCTCACCGCCCTGCTTCTTGCCTGCGCTTTTCCAGTCCTCGCCCAGGAGCCGGCCCGCGCGACGCTCAGCGTCGAGCGAAGCCTCAGCATCGCCTCCGTTCGACCGATCCAGCTGTCGCCGGACGATCCTGTCGCCACCTTGTCCATGCGCGCCGACATCCAGCCCAACGCCCCCGCCGTGATCAGCGTGACGGGCGATCCGGGGCGGGTCTATCGCATCCGCGTGCCCGACACTCTGACGTCCGTCGAAGGCGTCGCCTTGGTCGAAGGCCTGCGGATCTGGAGCGAAAATACGGGCGACATCTCTTCCAGCCGCACTTCTCGCATGGATTTCGAGGGTCGCGACCTGCTGCGCGTCTCGGGCCGTCTGCGTCCCGCAGCGGGCGCAACAGAGCCGATCGCCGCCCTGCCGCTCAGCGTTGATTACGAATAGATCAGTCCAAGGCCTCAAGCCTCGCGACCAACCGATCCGCCTCTTCAGCGTCCAGTCCCCGCCCTGCGGCAAAGGCCTCATCGATCGCTAGCGCCGCCTCGGCCAAATCAGAGAAGCCGAACATTCCGGCCGATCCTGCCAGACCATGCGCGATCCACTCGACCTGGCCGATGTCGCCCGCTGCAAGGCTTTGAATCAAGGCTGCCCGATCCCGCGCCGCCCTCTGCCGAAACTCGATACGCAAGTTGGCAAGGGGATCGCTCGTCATGCCGCATCAGCCGCAAGGATGTCGCGCAACTGACGGGCCAGCGTCATGGGATCGAACGGCTTGACTAGCACTCCGATGGCACCCAGTGCCTTGAGACGCTCGACTTCATCACTTTGCGCCCTCGCGGTCATGAAGATGACGGGCGTCGTCGCCAGGCCCTCCATCTCACGAAGTCGTGCAAGAACACGAGGGCCATCCATTCCCGGCATCATCACGTCCAGCAGGATCAAGTCCGGGCGTGCGCCCTCCGAGAGCCGTGTCAGCGCCTCGGCCCCCGACGCCACGCTCGTAAGGGTCAGATCGGCATCGAGCTCCAAGGCGATTGCCGCCACCTCGCGGATGTCCGGCTCGTCGTCCACGTGCATCACGGTCAGGGTCATGGGCTCTCCTCTCAGTGATCTTGCGGCGTAAACGTCAGCCGCCGGACCGTGTGCGCCAGATCGGCCAGCGACGCTGATGACTTGACCAGAACGGCCTCGACCCGTTCGCTCAACGCGCCATCCATGTCCTGAGCGGAATACACAACGACCGGGACGCCCGACCTCCCTGACCCGAGTTCGGGCAACAACTCCAGCCCGGACCCATCCGGCAAACCGAGGTCGAGGATTACCAAATCTGGCTTCATCTGCGTCAGAACTTGCCGCGCCTGCGACAGGCTGACAGCGCTGGTGATCGCAGCGATGCCGCTCAAGGTCTCGGCGGTGACCTGCAGAATGTCGGGGTCGTCGTCGACGTGCAGGATGATCGGCGCCCGGCGCCCCAATCGTTCGAGCACCGCCGAGATAGCGGCGCGCAGTCGACCTTGATCGAAAGGTTTCTCCAGCCAGTCGATGACCTCAAGCGATCTTCCCCGGGCCCGTCCTCGCGCCACATCGGCCGAGACGACGACCACGGGAGTTTCCAGAGTCTCGGGCCGTTCCCGCAACGCTCGGATAAGGCCGATGCCGTCCGTGTCCGGAAGCTGAAGATCCACCAGGATGGCGGCGAAGGTTTCGCTTTCAACGGCTTCCAATGCTGCTGTCGCGCTGGTTGCGATCACCGCATCGAATCCATCCTGCGCCAACATGATGCGCAACACCTCCGCCGCGTCGGGATCGTCCTCCACGATAAGGAGGCGAGGTCCGTCGCTCGTCTGCGCCATGCTGTTATCGAGCGTCATCGGCAGGTCGAGATGGAAGGTAGCTCCGTCCCCAGGTGCCGACTCGAACCACAACCGCCCACCATGCCGTTCGGCAATTTCCTTGGCGATCGCCAGGCCAAGGCCTGTTCCTCCCTTCTGGCGCGTATCCGACCCGTCCGCCTGGGCGAATTTGGTAAAGATCCGCGCGCGGAATGCCTCGGGTACGCCAGGACCATAATCGCGCACGCTCAGACGCACGATGCGCGCCTCTGGGATCACAACAACCTCGACCGTGCCATTGGATGGCGAGAATTTCGCGGCATTTGACAGGAGATTGACCACCACCTGAACTAGGCGATCCCCGTCCCCCAAGACCGGAGCCGATGGGCCGTCGGCCAACTCCAGCGACACGCCCAGTTCGTCAGCATAACCGCGTACCGCGTCTAGCGACCGCACGGCGACATCGCGCAGATCCAGCGGCTGAAGCTGCAGATTGATTTGGCCCGACTCCAGCTTCTCCACGTCCAGAATGTCGTTAATCAAGCGCACGAGCCTCAGACTGTTGGAATGGGCGATGCCGATCAAACGACTGGCGCGCTCAGACAGAACGCCGGCTGCCCCGCCCGCTAAAAGGCCGAGGGAACCCGCGATGGAGGTCAAAGGCGTCCTTAACTCGTGGCTGACGGTCGAGACGAACTGCTTCTTCAACTCCTCCACCCGCCGTCGATCCGTGATGTCCCGCACCACGGCGACCAGATGTACGCCGGCCGGCAGCGCAAGGGGGCTGAACGCGACATCGACCGGAAAGCCCTCGCCGCTTCGCCGACGCCCGATCATTTCCTGTACCAGCCCACCGGTCGCGTCCGCCCCGCCGGCCCGAATCCGCGCCATCAGACCAGCGTCGTCTCGGTCGGCCGTTTCCAACAAAACCGACACGTCTCGCCGCCCCAGCATCTCAGCCGACCAACCAAACATCCGCGCCGCGGCCGCATTCATCGTCTCGATGGTGCCGCTGGGGTTCAGTGTGAGTATCGCATCGATGGCGCTGTCGAAAATCGCTTCTTGCCGCGCCGCCGTGGCCCGAACCTCCGCCAGCAACTTCCGCCTTGTGGCGACGTACCGCACAAGCAATAGTGTCGCCCCGGCCACCACTACGATCAGCGACAGGAACAGGCTCGTCACCATCATCTCGGTCGCGCGGGAACGCGCCTCGACCCGTTGGGTCAAGGCAGCCAGCGCCCGGGCGTCGATCTCAGTCATCCGATCGATCGTGACCCGTATGCGATCCATCGCCGCCTTGCCTTCCCCCTTGGAGACGACGGCAAGGCCGGCTTCGCTACCGCGCTGATCATGGGCGTCCAGGGCTTCCCGGATCGCAGCCAACTTGTCGGCGATCCGGTCTTCGAGGTCCTTGATATTGGCGCTCTGCGCAGCGTCGCTAGCGTAAGCGGCCCTCAACCTGGGAAGCTCGCGATCCAGGCGTCTGATCGCCGTCTGATACGGCGTCAGAAAGTCTGGATTGCCGCTTATGATGTAACCGCGCTGACCCGTCTCGGCGTCCTGCATCAGGGAGAAGACGGTCTGAAGTTCTTCCCGGGCCCGGTAGGAATGGGCGGTCTCCTGGCGCAAAGCGCGCACGCGCTCAAAATCGCGTCGCATTTCCAAGCCGACGAAGGCAAGAACTAGGACCAAAGCACCCACCGCCAGCGCGAGACCCAATCGCTTCAGAACACTGTTGCTCATCATCCCACTCCAACGACCGCGTCCATGCATGCTTACTTCTGCGTGTAACTGCGTCTACCACCATCGTCTAATGTGTAAGCCTTCGACGCAATCGTTCTTGCCAGGCTGCGACCGTCGATTGATTGAGAGTCGAAAGTTGGTCGACGCTTGTGACTTCAATCGGCCGGCATGGTGATCGCAACGAGGAGATCAGTTTTTCTCAGCACAAAGCAGGCGTCACCACCGTCGTTAACAGGCGTCCTTAAGGTTTTGACGCCCAAGAAGCGGACCTTTCCAATGTCTTCTTCGAGTCACAAACGGACGGACGTCACAAGAAATAGTCCGGTCCGACGCGCCACGTCGGCAGGGAGCGAACATTTACTAGCTAGCCAGCTACGCAAAAAAACTCGGCTGCTGAACACTTCAGACCGGCGGCCAACGCAAACACCGCCTTAATCCCGACGTTTCGCTCCCCGCGCTCGATTCCGCCGATGTAGTTCCTGTGCAGACCAGCTCTATCAGCCAGTTCCTCCTGGCTTAGCCCAAGCGCGATACGACGACGCCTCACCGCCCGGCCAAAACTCAAAAGATCAGGGTCAACTTCCACCTGATGGACTTGCGGTGGACGCGGATCCTTCTCTACACACTATCAGTGTGATTTTGAGGACGACCCGAATGACAGGCTTTGCCGACATCTCCGAGATGAGCCCCCAGCTCCAACTGATGATCGGAACCGGATCGCATCTCGATCCTGCCGAACTCGATCCGCTAATCATGCTCGCGTCGCTTACAATCATGAAGAACGCCGGACGTGCCGGCCTGGGTGCCGACGCCCTAACGACGCTCTCGCTGCTGCTGATGGTCTGGACTCGCCTGCTGCGGGACAACCCCGACAATGGAGGGCTAGTGAAAACGTCCGCCGAAGACTTGGCAGATCTCTCAGGCTGGCCTGTCGAGCGAGTCCACGCGTCCCTGCAGGCGCTAGGTCCGCATATCCTGATCGATGACCTCGCCCTGTTCGCCGCAGGGGATTTGGAGATCGGCTTCGCACCGCTGCTACATCAGGATGGCGCCGACTGCGGCGAGATGCTGATCCGCTATTGGACGGCTCACTATGTGATGAGAATGGGGCCGAAGCTCGAAGCTGCCGTAGAGACCATCGCGGAGGGCTTGGCACGAGCGAAGGACATGGACGGTGCCGGGGAACGCGTAGCGAGGCTCAAGGCCCGTTGGTATGCCTATCGAGCCCAACGCGAAAGCCTCGCTCACTACACGGTGTACGGCGCCGGCGCGGACCTGGCTGCCTTCGTGGATGACGTCTCGACGGTAGAGGGCTTGCACGACGCAGTGGTTGGTCTGGTAGACCCCGCCAGCCATGGGCCACTGACCTTTGCTCAGGAATGCGGCCTTCTTCCCTGCACCAAACTTCAGGCTCTCGCGATCAGTGCAGCTGAGCTGCAACTGAACCCCGTCGAGGCGAGGGATGTTCGGCACTGAAAGGCAGGGCATTCGGAGGTTTGTCGTGGTCGCCGCGCCGCCCCGCAGCTTTGGTCATACGTCATACTGCCTTATACGACAGCCACAGACTTCGCTGGGAGACGCCTCATGATGGATGTTCTTATATTCATGGCCGGTGGGGTCACCGCAGTGGTCATAGCCTGGTTGGTCAAGCCCATTTTTGGGGGGCTCATAGAAGGCATGAATGGCGGGACTAGCCGGCGTAAACGAAGGTCGGAGTAGCAGCTGGTTCCGCATGTGGGTCGATGTCTCGACACCGCGTTCCTCCGGCACGGAGGATGTACAGCCCTCGTCGCGGTAGCCCTGCGCGTGCCGGACGAGCGCAGCCGAATCAACGCGAGAGAACTGGGTCAATAAGGATCGCTTGGCTCGTCATGATCGCCGGCGCGGGACTTTCGATCACACAGCGCTCGCACCATTTCGGAGATCACCGTCTTGATGGCGAGGACCCCCACGATGGTGAACGAGAACACCAAAGCCATCTGCACAAAGTTCATCTGAAAAGATTGCAGCTCAGCGTCGATCACCGTCGTTCTCCTAGCTGATTGGCCGCCAAATAATCCATCTCGAGCGCCATCTTAAACCCAGCCCAAGGGGGCGATAGGCCTGTGTTCGAGACAATAAATCCCGGCAACAAAAACGTCTAACCCCAGTGGGGGCCATTAGGAATATCATCCTGTGGAAGATGATGCACACCTTACGCACACCTGCGGTAGCCTTAAGCTGTTGTATTGGCACACCAATCCTCGGGCGCAAAATAGATCACAAGTGACCCATTTCCGCGTTCGGTCAGATTGTTAAGCGCAATCAGTAGCTTTGATGGGTCACCGATGATCCATCTGGCAGGTCCCTTCTGCGCTAACTCGCGAATTTCCTCGCACGTCCTTGCGCGACATTTATGGCGACATGGTCAGACACGGACTCAGCCTGTTATCCGACACGATCGCCCTAACCATGCCGTCGCGCTCCACTCGGATAAGGCCAGATGCTTATCTTCGAGCGGCTGGACCAGATCGTGAAGAAGAGCGGATAGAATGGGCCGCCGAATGCGGCGAGTACCACTTTATGGACGAATGTAAAGACGAAGGCCCAATGCGAAGAATACGGCCACGTCAGCAACCGCAAGCTTTCGGCACTTTAACTGTTGCGGATTTATGTCACGCTGAAGCGGCCGAAGTTACAAAGTCAAAGTCTGGGAACGGATCGCAATAAACTACCCAAGCTATCCGATCATCTCACAGTGCCTGACGCGCGCCTATAATGAGGTCGTGAAAGACTGTTTCCACGACAGCGACCACTTCGCTCAGACGCTCTGGCCTGCGAAATGAGGTGGGCCTTACAGCGCACCCCGTGTGATGTCTCACAAAATGCTTGACGATATCGATTTTGTGAGCAATCTCACACCCATGACGCAGGCCTCCGCACCAGATGAATACCACCTCGAGTTTACAAAATATGGGCCGTCTGATGTTTCGCGGATAACAGGTGTCTCCAGCGACTTGCTTAGGGATTGGCGCCGAAGGGGAATCATTAAGGCCTCCGACTTTGGGAGCAGTGTCTACACCTCACTTACCATCGCGCAGATCATGCTTCGGCGCGCTCTGAGCGATGTAGGCGTTCCCCTCACGGCGTCCGAAAAATCAGCAGATTTAGGCGCGTTACATGTTCTTGGCTTCGCTCTAGGAGCACCAAAGGCGATCGAAGAGCCGGCCGACATTTCTTCTGCTAGCGTAAGAGGCGCGATCAACGAACTACAACTGCCATCCGATTTTCGTTATCTGCTAATAACCCGACCTCAAATTGTAGCCGATGATCTATCTGACCTGCCAAACGCAGCAGAGTCTTTCGAACAGTTCGGCGGATTATTGCCACTCCCAAAACTAGAGGTTGGACTCGGGATCATCGAACGCCTTCAACGAGATAATAGAGCTGAAGCGTGGTCTGTCGTGGATCTAAGGGCGCTTGGTGACAAGCTGTTGTGGGGGAGCAAGCGCCCGATCTGCAGGCTGTGTTCCGGACCGAGACGTGCTGCACATCCAGTTGCAGCCTCAAAGGTTGGAGGTGGCTGATGTCAACATCAGCAGCAGCCATCTCCTCCACCCTGCTGACCTTGAGGGAAGTTTGCGCCACGCTCCGGCTTTCCGAAAAGACAGTCCTGAACCTTATCAACGCCAGATCTATCCCGGCGATCAAAACCGGCCGCCAGTGGCGCATCCGCTCTGACGACCTCGACAACTACACGCGAGGCGAAACATGTCCCTCTATCGTCGCGGCGAGACCTGGCATTACGACTTCCAGTTCGCGAGTCAGCGATATCGGGGGACGACGCGCTGCACCAAAAAGGGTGACGCCCAAAAGCATCTCGAACGCCTCCGCCGAGATCTTGCCCTGGGATCATCTGACGCGCTCCAAGAGCAAACGCTGAAGGATGTTTCAGTGGAGTGGTTCAATGCCAAGGTGGCGGGCACCAAGGCCGAGGCCACCGTCGCGTTTAGACTGAACATAATGCTGCGACATTTCGACGGCGACGCTCTGATCTCCACCATCGGCGCGGCCGAGGTTCAGGCGGCAATCAGCCGGCGCCGCGTGGAAACCACTCGCCAAGGTAAGCTGCCCTCCAACGGCACAGTCAACCGCGACCTGATCGACACGACTCTTCGGCCGATCCTGCGCTTTGCGCGGCGAAATCTTGAGCTCAAGGTCCGCGAGATCCCATGGAGCGATCTGCGTCTGAAGGAGCCCAAGGGTCGCACTCGCACTTTCAGCGGCGATGAGATCGAAACCTGGCGCGCGGGTCTGCCGGAATGGCATCGCCCCCTATTCGACTTTATCAATCGCTACGGCGTCCGGCTGAACGAGGCCTTCTTCCCGCTAGACGCCGTTGACGTCGTGGGAGGACGGGTCGCGCTTCGGGCCCGCAAGAACGGCGGCACACATTACCTCCCTCTCCTGCCCGACGACCTTTCCGACATGAAGGCGAGGATGGGTCGTGCCAGGGATGCCGATCTCGCCACGGTGTGGTTTCGTCAGAAGCCGGACGGTAAGCTCTAAGCCATCACACCCAGAGGGCACCAAGCAGCGTCCCAAGCCGCGCTCAGGGCGGCCAAGATCGTCGACGCGCGGCCGGTTCATGACAGACGTCACCACGCCGCTACCACGGCATTAAAGGCCTCGGGAAATCTCGCTGTGGTGAAGCAGCTTCTTGGGCACGAGAGCATCACCTCGACCGCTCGCTATGCCCACGTCTCAGACGCTGACGTACTTGCAGCTCTAGGGCACAAATCCCACCACAGCGACGCGGAGATCTCAAAAATCTCCAGCGAAAACAATGCGAAAGATGCTGGATGAGCAGAAACCTAAATCCAGTGCGTCTACCAGTTCCGCCACATCCGCATCGGGTAGGCGGTCGGCTCTAGAGGGTGACGCCGCTCAGGGCAAGGCCTCAGCGACGGCCAGCGACCAGTTCGTTGCGGATGGAGCGCCCCAAGGGATCGCGGGCGCGCCAAGTGTCGCCGACATCGGCCTCGACCATTCGGCTGCAAAAGCGCGGCAGGATCTGGCGCGGGCTGAACCCGCTCAAACAAATCTTGTCGCCCTCGGCGGACCAGCGCGCCGCCACCCGTCGCCCGTCCGAAAACTGAGAGGTGTAGCGTCCATCCGGCTCGAAATAGTGCCTCACCCACTGTCCATTCGGATAATGGGACACGATCGTATTGCCGAACGCCTTGGACATATCGGCTGAGGCGGGCGAGGCCGCCAGCACGCCTACAATCGCCAAACCGCAGATCACCGCACCCTGCTTCACACGCCTCTCCTGCGCCGTCCGTAATCGACTATCGACGATACATAAGACGGCGCAAGCGCTGCGGTTCCTCAGCCGTTACCGCGACGACCCGATTCGAACAGGAACCAGACGCGCTTCTCGCTCTCGTCGATCCAGTTCTCGAGCAGGCTGGCGGTGGCCACGTCGTTATGCTCGTCGCACAGGTCATGGACCTCGCGCATCCGGCCGATCAGTTCGCCGTTGTCGTCGCGAAGCTCGGCCAGCATATCCAGCGGATCGACGTAATCGGCGTCATTGTCGGCGATGCGTGCTTCCTTGGCGATCTGACCGATGGAGCGCAGCGTGGTCCCGCCGATCTTGCGCGCCCGCTCGGCCATCGGATCGGTCATGGCCAGGATTTCCGCCGACTGCTCGTCCAGCATCAGATGATAGTCCCGGAAATGCGGGCCCGAGACGTGCCAGTGGAAATTCTTGGTCTTGATGTAGAGGGCGAACGTATCGGCCAGAAGCCCGGTCAGAGCGGTGGAAATGCTCTGGGTCGCCTCCTCCGACAGGCTCGTCGGCGTCTTCAGAGGCGCTAGGCGCTTTTCTTTGGCGGTGACCATCATCGTTCTCCTCAGCAGCAGTCTGCGGTCAAGCTAGGTAGCCGGGCATCCGAACGGAAGCCCTGGCGCAGATGATAATGCTGAAGCTGTGAAGTGGTTCGGCGGCGCCGACCTTTGTCGGCGGATGGCTGGGGAACTAGGATTTTCGCCAGACTGTCTTTTTCCCAGTTAAATCAATGCCAACGCTCGATGCTGCGAAACCGTTTTGGACCGACTTTGTATCAGGTGATTTGGGCCGAGGCGTCAACGAGCGTCAGCGCCTTAACCCCGTAATCCCGCTGCTGAGATGCGAGATAATGACACCTGTCAGCCAGAGGTCTCTTGCGCCATCACACCATCGCTTCCAATCACCCCACCGAATCCGGCGGACCTCAACGTGGCGACCTCGGGCCTAGTTGACCAAAGCGACTCCTCGGTGCCCATCAGCGGCGTATCGCCAGAGGATCAAATCCACTACGCCCATTGAATCGCCGGTGGCGTCTGCAATCTCCGAGCACAGCGTTTGAACGCACGGCTGCCCCAGCATTTCGGCCGTTCTAGCGAGATGCCGATCTGCTTTAGCGCAGGGATAGCCGAGGTTCTTAGCGAGATGGAACGATGTGATCGGCCCGATAAATGGCAGGCGTTGCAGCGCTGATATGGGGTCTTGATCGAGTTCGCCCCGCAGTCTCGCCCAGTCTTCAGCCACCGTTTCTGCGATCTGGATTATCGCCTCGATCTTCTGCCTATGGCCGAAGACGGTCAGCGCAGATGCACGGCAATAGTCCGCGCTAGATGCAACTTCGTCAGCCTCCCAGTCACAAAAGCACAATGCCAAAGCTGGGAAAATCCGGCGGGCTACCGCTTCCCGAAAGCCGGAATTGACGACGACCCAAGCGGCTTCAGCCAGAAACTCATCTGGGACCACTGAATCCATCGTGCGCGATGCCTGCCAGTCAATCTCCGACTGGAACCCGCCGTCAATCAGGACAGCCTTTGCCGTTTCGTAGAAACGAATTCGCTCGCTGTGATCCACGCACGCCCTCCCCATTCAGCGGAAAGGATTGTCTCGCAAGATGAATTTCACCTTGGTTAACATAATGCTTGCGCCGGGATGATCGTCGAGGTGCTTGCTAATGGCTACCTTCATTTTGTGATGGCGTTTGAGACGTAAGAACGCCCCGTCTGGGATCGCAACCGATGCACTTGCAGTCATAGCTTCCTGAGTTCGGACGCGAGCATACTCCGCTTCCGAGACCTCTGCGTCATCGCGACTCAAGATGATGCCCAACTCCCGTTTTAAATCTGCGTGCAGATGCATCGACCGGTCGTGCGTCTCGCTCCTCGCTTTCCAATCCACGCGCAATTGAACGATGCCAAGGAAGAAGCCGAGAAGACCGAGGCAGCCAACCCAAATCGTTGGACTGAACCCGAATGGCGTAAGTTTGCGGCCGATTGTCGGATCAACAAATGACAGTGCGACGAGCCATGATCCAAGCGCGAGAATTGACAGGTCGAGACAAAGCGCTCGTCTCGAATAGGCGTCGCGCAGCAGGGCGTGGCCCGAGCATGTTTGATCGACCACTCGTTTCAAACGCTCTAGCTCTTGCCGCTCACCCTGCGTCACAGCCCCGCGCCCAGTATGGCACGCCACTGCTCTAGCGACTCCCCTGTCGTCGCGTTTCGCATCCGCTTCGCCAAACGATCCAGAACGTGGCTCCGCGCCATCCGGTCGGGGCTGCCAGCCGCGCCTAGATATTCGTCAACGTGCACCGACTGACCAGTGCTGTCTCTGATGGGCGCATGGACCAACTGAGCAGCCTTTTCAAAATAGGTGGGCAGCATTTCCGAGGCCACGCGAGGTCCGGTGTATCCTTTGAACGCGGCTATGCCCAAGCTCTCCATGTGATAGCCACTCAACCGCAGCGCCTCGGGCAACTTGGCGTTCAGGGCCTTCGCCAGCTTAATCACCGGCACAAGTTTCCCTCCGCAGTCTGAGTTTGCGTGGGATAGAGCCTTCTGGAACCCATCGGGCTTTATATGCGACCATCCTTCAGTTCGTGACGATGGCACTTTCAATCCCGCGTCAGTGCGTAAGGCGGGAAGAAGTTGAACTTCCATGCCGTCGCTATATTGCACCGTCACAGCCATCCGGCCTCGCGACACCGAAGCGGCGTCACTCACATTACCTGAGAGGATGCCAATCAAGCGATCAAGGACGTCGGAAGGCGGCTTGGACGCAAGCGACGTGTCATTGATGATCAGCAGGGAGTCGATGTCACTCAACCCATCGACGTAAGTCTTCTTGGCGACTGAACCGCCAAATAGTTGGTCTACCGACTCCTCTAGAACGCCCGTCAAACGCTCCTTTAGGAGATCGAGCCGTTCGCGGACCAGCGCCACGTCTCGCGAGTTGTAAGCTGCCAACTGGTCACCGATCAGGGAGCCAAGGTTAGATTGGAAAGTCTCGGAGACCAGCCTGTCTTGCGACTGCCGAACCTCCTTAGCGATCTCGCTTGGAGACCTTGAAAATCGCCTATCACCACCACCAGCCATGCTTAATCCCCGAGCCTGCTCAGCATATTTTCGTGGGCATTTTTTATGATCTCAGAGTGATGTTTGAACGCGCCGAAATCTCCGGTGCTCGCGAACCTCTGCATTTCGAGTTCCATGTCCCGCAAATACGAGTGGTTCTTGAACCAGCAGTGGGCATCTATCATCGGCGTCTTAGTAGAGACCGGCAGATGTAGGTTCCCGTAGTTCTGCTTGTAGATGGTGTATCCATCGACGTAAGCGTAGCGAAGCCACGTTAGGCCG
Organism: Brevundimonas sp. Leaf280; assembly: GCF_001422455.1. Lineage (NCBI taxonomy): Bacteria > Pseudomonadati > Pseudomonadota > Alphaproteobacteria > Caulobacterales > Caulobacteraceae > Brevundimonas > Brevundimonas sp. Leaf280. Next base: position 400,788 of record NZ_LMNC01000002.1, read on the forward strand.
TCGAATATATCTGCACCGGCGACGAAGTAGAGCAGTGTCGAGATAGTATCCAAACTGCCGAAAATGTGAATCGGCGTTTCCATTCCGACAGCCTGCATCGCCCTTCGCAGGCGGGCGATATTCGCCATCCGATCTAGCGTCGAAGTCCCAAGTTCCTTCTCCGTCAAACCAATCACGTCGAAGGAACGAAGGTCGTTCACGGATGCAACGATGGGAGGAATCTGGACGAGAATCTGATCTTTGGTTTCAGGCTTCAGAAGAATTTCTTTAAGCAGATCAGGCCGCAATTCAGCGCCCTTCCTTGCCAATGCAATCTGGTCAGCGACTGGATGACGTTCCTTCGGATGGTCGAAGCTTATGATTACGGTTGGCGACGCGGGTGAGGCTGCCCAATCCCGAACTACTGCTTCGTGAAAAGAGCGCTCCCATTTCTGGGGGACGTGATCCTTGTCACCCACGTCGGATAGCTCGTGATCCTTGCTCGCCTCGTAGCCTCCGCTGTCGAGGAAACAGACGGACGGAAAAGTGAAAGGCGGTTTGATCGTTTGATAGTGAACGTCATAGGCGCTGAAAAGGGCGGGTCCATCGACGACATCGCTCGTCACGTCCACAACGCTTTGCAGGTCGGGAAAGCCTTTGCTTGAGTAGGATGGGACCAGCATCGGCGTCTGCAAATCCAGATCGACGGGGCCAATGCGGCGCTGTTGAGCTAACCTCATGGCTGCCGGTCCCTGCACGATGCACATGTCCCGCACGGAGGCACCGATCCGCGCTCGCAACTGTATGTCAGCGAGATTGGAACGCCTGCTTTAGCCGCATAGTCGATGACCTCATTTTTCATCCAACTCGCGAATGGATTCAGCAGTCGAATGGCACCGTCAGATTGCTCTTCGAGCAGGCGTGACATCGACACGAGGAATGGCTCCGAGCAGTCGTAGTAAGGCGTGCCCGCGTGGATGCCAGTGACTATGACTGCTCTCCCGTAGCCTGTGAGACAAGCTGCCGCTGATATGAGGAAACCGTTGCGCCCGACGACCTCTCCCGAGGTCAGCGAGCGGGAATGGGCTACGGTTATCAGGCCCAGAGACCTCTCGTAGTGGGCGGCGACGGCCTCAGCAGCCGACCGCTCTTGCGCGCGTGCTGCTTGCCCATAGTCGACGAAGAGCGGCTGAATCGGAAAGCCGCTGTCTCTGACGAAAGCCAGCGCTGCGGCGCTATCAAGCCCACCACTTAGAAGGACGATGTGCTGCACATGATTATCGCCGATCACCGAGTCCCCACCCGCTGCGAATCGAAGGCTTAGACATAACTGCGTTCAACGGAACACGCCAACATTGTGTGCAAATGTCCTCCAGCGAGAAGCGGTAAAAGGCCGTCAGCGTCAGCGTTCGAACGAGCGGTCTCGGATCGTTTGGGTCTCCAACTTGAAACTATGGGTGACAAACCATCGATTTGGCCGACAATCCCGATCCGCTTACTGAAGGAGTGCGCTTGAACCAACACGTTGTAGTCTTCGATCTCGAAACCGTCCCTTGCACGGAGACGCTCGCCCGCCTTCACGGTCGCGAGGCCCTCACCGACGATGGGGCTGTCGAAATTCTCGGCGAGAAGTTTCCCAAGCTTCCGCTCCACAAGGTCGCAGTGCTCGCTGCCCTTGTGGCCGAGCGTGTCGAGGGGGTCTGGCGCGTAAGGTCGCTGGGCGCTCCTCACATCGGCGACCGAAGCGAGAGCGATCTGATCTCGGCGTTCGCCGCCCGAGTGGACAGCCTCAGACCGACGCTGGTGACCTTCAACGGCAATGGGTTCGACATGCCGGTCCTGCGCTACCGAGCGATGGTCAACGGCATCGCTGCACCGGGCCTGACCTCCCGCCCCTACTTCAAGAGATACGATCAGGCGCACGTCGATCTGTGCGATGAACTTGCCAGCTTCCAATCGAACGCGAAGGCGTCGTTGGACGACCTGTGCAAGATGATGGGCCTGCCGGGCAAGCCGGAAGGGATCGACGGGTCGAAGGTCTGGGAGCACGTTCGAGCCGGTCGTATCCAAGAGTGCGCCAACTACGGCGAGACGGATGTCGTGAACACCTATCGGGTGTGGCTGCGTTATGAACTTTTCAGAGGGGCGATCACGCTGGAGCAGATGGCTGAAAGCGAAGCGGACCTCACCGCGTTCATCACGGCGCGACTGGGCGAACGGCCGCACCTCGCGTTCCTGATCCAGCCGCAGATCGCAGCGCCTAACGCAACGCTGGATCGTGCTTAGCTTAGGCTAGGGCGTCAGAACGGCGCGACGTCTCGCGCGTCGGCCTTCTCCGAATCGTCGGGCGAAATCTCGTTTGGGTCAGTCAGTGCACCTAATGCGAACTCGCACTTCGACTCGTCGCGCACCGGTGCTATCCCGCCGCAATGCCTTATCTTGATCCAGACACCGCGAAGAAAATCGTCCCGATTGCCGAACTTGCCCGTGAGAAGTTCACTGAGAGCGATTGGCTTGCCATCGGCTTCAAATCGGGGGTTCCGCATCGGATCACGGCCCGGCTTCTGAAGAGCCTGAGTTGGCAGAATGAGGACTACGCTGGTTTGGTTATGACGGTGATCGGGGAGATCGTTAGTGACGACCCGACGAACCTCAAATTAGTCGAAGACTATCTGGATCAGAACTACGGCGTCGGGGGGCCTTCGATCTCCACCGCTCCGGCGTCCGGACAGAGCATCCGTTTCACGCCTTCCGTCTTCAAAGTTCCCGATGCTCCACAAGACCCAAAGCTGATCGCGGTTATGATGCCCTTCGGCTCGGCCTTCGACGGCGTTTACGCAGCTATCAAGGGCGCGTGCGCGAGCACCAACTATTTCTACGCTCAGCGGGCTGACGACATTTGGGATGACACCACAATAATCCAAGACGTTTTCAGCCTTATTTTCAGAAGCCACGCTGTGGTTTGCGATTACACCGGCCGCAACCCAAACGTCTTTTACGAAGCCGGGATCGCCCACACTCTCGGGAAGATCGTCGTCCCGATTACGCAGAACGACGCCGACGCTCCGTCCGACCTCAAACACCATCGCTATCTTCGGTATCTCGGCAACACCCAAGGGCTTGGGGAACTGGAGGCCAAGCTCACTGAGCGGCTAGTCAGCATCGCACCTCAGCGTCTTTCTGTCTGGTCGTCCCGCCCATGAGCCTTACGAAGTCGCAGCGAATCAAACTGATCCAAAACATCGCTGACCACATGGAGTCGGATGACTGGACAATGATCGACCTCGTTCTGAAGCAGTTCGGGTTGCGGACCAGCGACCAGTGGTCGAATGACCGCAAAAGCTACGTTATCGAGATGGTGAGTGAGGCCAGCGACGACGATCTAAGCGAGCTTGCCGAGCATTTTGGCATGGAGGTTAAGGCGAAGGATGCAGACCCTGCGCTACCTCCGAACCTTCCATACTGGGCCGATGGGCAGGTTCGCGTTTTCATCTCGCACCTCACAGACGAGCGGCAGCAAGCTGCTGATGTGCAAGCCGCGCTGTCGCGATTTGGAATGAGTTCTTTCGTTGCTCATAACGACATCCATCCAACCGTCGAATGGCAGATTGAAATCGAGTCCGCGCTCGCGACATGCGATCTCCTAGTCGCTCTGATCCACCCGAAGTTCGTCGAGAGCCGCTGGTGCGATCAGGAAGTTGGATACGCGCTAGGCCGAGGTATTCCGGTCTTCACCGTCCGATGCGGTGCTGATCCTCACGGGTTCGTAAGTAGATTCCAAGCGTTCAACGGCAACGGTAAAACCGCCTTTCAGATTGCGACGAACATCTTCGAAGCAGCAATCGCGCATAAGAAGCTTCAGGCGAAAATGGCGGACGTGGTAATCAGCCTGTTCGAAAACAGTGGCTCCTTTGCGTCAGCCAAATCTCGGATCGGTTTCGTTGAGCAATTGAAGGTCTGGGACAAGACCTATTCCTCAAGGCTGGTGAAAGCGGTCGAGAAAAACGATCAAGTTTCAGGCTCATGGGGCGTGCCAGAGCAGGTTAAGGCTCTCGTAGCCAAATGGGATAAGGCATAGCTGAGCATCGGCGGATTGATCTCTGGTCTCCCATCTCTGACTGGAAACTGGCCTGTCCCGCAGGACTTCGCTGACACAAGCTATGGCTCGCTGTGAGAGGCTGTCAGTGCAACAGAGCCGCGCCCTCCCGGCACTGTCCGATAAAGGGTCGAAGGTGCTACCCCCACCTGCCGCGCGATTTCGGACATCGAAAGCTGATCGTCGGCCATCAGCGCCTTGGCGATCTTCAGCTTGGTCTCGTCCATCGCCTTGGGTCGCCCTCCGAGACGTCCACGGGCAATGGCGGCCCGCCGCCCGGCTTCGCAAGCCAGACGCTTCTGCTCCACTTCATACTGGCCGAGCGCCGCGAGCGTGTGAACAGCCAGTCGCCCAGACGGCGTGGTGCTGTCGATGGCCTCGCTCAGCGACTTCAAACCGATGTCGCGCCGCGTGAACTGATCGACGAGATCGAGAATTTGACGGACATCGCGGGCGAGACGGTCGAGCCGCAGGACAACCACGGTATCTCCGGGCCGGGCGAAGTCGAGAAGCTCGGTTAGCTGCGCCCGGTCACTGCGCGTGCCCGAAGCGGTCTCGACGAAGATGCGTTCGCACCCTGCGCGCTCCAGCGCGTCGATTTGAGACTCGTGATTTTGCCCACGAGCCGAGCACCTCGAATATCCAATCAGCATCCGTGTCCGAAAACCTCTGAAAGCCCCGCATTGTCGGAGATAGATTTCAGGATACGGTATTCGGAGAGTCTGTCATCCATATCTGATGATTAACGCGACACTTCCACTCGCCCTCCCCGACATCTCCCAGAAGTATACCTTTTGGGATTTCATAATCGGCTTCCTTTTAGAAGTCGGTGGCGGCGAGGCTTGACGCCTCACCGGCATCAGTCACGCATTCGCTTCGCTATGCGTTTCCTTCTGCTTGGCAAAGATTCGTATCTGGGGGATCGAAATCCAAGTTCATGTCGATTTCAAACTCCCATCATCCATGCCCAGACATGTCTCTCTCCCCCCAAGGTCGCAGCCAATTGGAAGCGACCTTGAGGGGGAGAGACTTCAAGCCATGCACTTGTTTCCTACGCCCCAGAGGCCCTTGCGGGCTTGGCTGGCGGTTTCCCTGTATTCCAGCCTTGAAGCGGTCCTCCTGTCCGACTGCCCCGGTATCCTTTGCAGGTCCGGTAGGCTGATCCTCGGGATATGCGGTTGGCAGTGATCGTCCGAGGCAGGTGCCCGGCGGGTGGTCGTTTCGACAAAACGGTTAGCGAGTTGGTTCTCGCAGCGCCCACCCGAGCAAGGAAATAAACATCGGGATAGGCAGACGTGTTGTCACGGTCAGGACAGCGCACGTCTTCTTTGTATCGCTCTTTCGAGAAGGACGCTGTGCCTTCCCAATCCGAGGGAGCCGCAGACGGCGGGTGGATCAACCTTACCCAATCATTCGTCCGGTGTATGCCTCTTAACCCCGCTCTGGTTCATCGCGCCCGGTCAAGCGGCTGGTCTTTCACAGCCTAAACGTCCCGGTTCGGTTTTGCTGGAAGGGTCACCAGCCTCAATACCCTTTGAGCGTATGCTTTGCCTGTAAGATGCCAAGATGGTTTGAAGGGCCAACACCCAAAGAAAAACCTCGGAGGAGCGTGGGGCACCTCCGAGGCTCGCAGACAAATCCCCGTTTAACCAGAGACTAATGTCCGAAACTCGGTGAACAACCCCACGCCGTTCCTATGCTTCTATTTAGTCAAGATACACCGGAGGTCCGTCGCGGGTCATTATTTAAATGAGCCGCAGACATTCGTGTGATCAAATACGGCAGATCGGTCTCTGCCGGTTGAACCTCTCCCACAACACGGCCGCTCCGCTTTCCACCATGGCGCAGTTGATCTCGACGCCTGATGTGTTGTGGCAGATCGCGGTCACCCGTTCGTAGCTTTGCCCCGTGCGTAAGCAGGTGATCCTGTCTCCGGCCAGCCGGGTCAGGGCAGCGGTGCTCGTCGCGGCCGAAGCTGTCGGGCACGGGTGTCCCGGCGAACAGGAGTTGTCAGTTTCTCTGGCGGCTATGGCGTGTAGACGAACGCGCGTGCCGTCTCGGCAGCGGAGAGTGTCGCCGTCGTTCACATAGGCGACGTCACATGCGAAGTCGTAGGCGGGCGTCGCGGCTTCGGCTGACGTTAGTTCACCAGACCGGGGCCACCACATTGTCCCAGCGAATGCAGCCACGGCCCCAACCACGACCGTCGCGATGAAATTCGCGTTCGAACGCTTGGTCGTGCTGTGCCGACGCTTTTGCCAGAGGCGGTAGGGCACAGCTTTGGATGCCTTCTTCATACAGTGAGCATGGGCATAGTCTGGCAAACGACAGCCTAACGACCGGCTGGGTCACTGCTTATCATCGGTGTTTTGGTTGACGCACCCCGGTTCCATGAGACGCTGAAACCTCCACAAACAGGAGGATGAATGCCACCGGAAGAAGCACCGCTCCGTTGTCTTACCGTCCGCGCCGTCGTTGACGAGGCGGGCGAAATCGACGGTCTCGAACTCGAACTCTTCATGAATGCCGTCGCCGGGCCTCACCAATGGATCAGCACGACAGAGTGGCTGTTCATCAGCCCTCCGGCGGAAGCTGCCGGGGAAATCACCGTCCCCGTCGTGGTCCCCGAGGCCATCGCCATCAAAGCGATCCTTGCGGACCTTACCAGCGACCCTAACCGCATCATGTTCGACCACGCCACCACGCCGGGCGAGACGCGGAAATGGCGCTGGGTTGCCTTCCAGACAGCGCCCAACGCTCAGGGCCAAGGCCGATTTCCGTGGGAGCGCCTGAATGCTTGAGGGCGGGCTTCTGGGGTGGGCTACAGCCGCTTTGGTAAGGCTCGACGACGAGGTGCCCGGCATCCTATCTCGGGCGCTCACGGCGGCGCCTGCGCGTCGGCAGGCGATCTTCGCTTCGCTGGCAGCGCATGCGGTAAAGGCTGGTGTTTTCGACGCGGGCGACGACCTGTTCCCGGTGTCGTTCGCCGAGGTAGTCCGCCACGGCCGCGTCACAGACATCCTCCGCACGGCGTTCGGTGATGTCCCCGAGGGTTATCCGGGTCTGCTCGAACGCATCGGAGAACGACCGCTGGATCGGCCGCAAGACTACCTTGCGATCCACCAGATGCTCGCCCGCAATGACGTCAGAGCGGCCGATGCGCTGCGCGGATCGGGACGGATTACTCGCAGGAAGTTGGAAGTGTTGTCGGCGCTCGATCCGCGCTGGCATCACGCCAGCACCGTTGAACGCATCGACACCGGCGCAGAGGCCATCACCTTTAATGCCGCCGTCGAGTTCGTTCAGTCCGTCTGCTCGCGCGCCACCGACGAGGCTGTAGCTCAAGCTATCGGGCAGATGCGACCAACATCGACGTTGCCCCGGTTGCTCGACCGATTCGTCCGTCGTGCGGATCGACTGCCGCCCCACCCGGTGCCAGCGGGCGACAACGAACTGCGCCCGCTCACCACCATGCGAGATCATCTGGAAGCTGCCCGGAAATACCGAAACTGCCTCGCCAGCAAGGTTGGGCACGTCGCCGCCGGGCGTATCGCCATCGCGGAGTTCAGGGGGGAATGTCTCTTGGAGTTCCGACCGCTTACCCACAGCGGCGGTTGGATGTTCTGGCTTTGCCATGGTCCCCGAAACAGCCTCGTCCCGATTTCCACGTTGAATGCCGCCGCTGCGAAGTGTGACGTGCTTGGCATCCCGCGACAGGACGAGGACACGGGCGGCGCTGGCTGGCGCAGCTATCGGCGCATCACGCAGGAACTGGAGTGGGATTAGCAGCTTAAGTGGAGGCTCCGCTCGGGGGCAGCAGCACGCCCCCTGATATCAGGATGTCGGCTGGGATGAAGGCGCGGATAGCTGCGACGCCAGAGGATGTGAGAACAAAGACCTCATCCTCGGGCACCGTGACTTCCGCCAGTTCGGCCAGACCCGACTTCAGGATGTCGCGCCCGACGCCGTTCTCGATCAGGCCGTCAAAGCCATCGAATGTGATCCTCCTCGGAAGCCGGGCATCCACCTCGATCAGAACGCGATTGGTCAGGGCGCTGGCAGCAAGAACCGCTGCTTGGCGAGCAGTGGGCTTACGCGCGCTGGGGTGCTCAGTGAGAGGTTCAAAGGTCAGAGACCCAAGCTGTTTGATCGGCACCGAACCGACGTCGAGTAGTTCTTTGAAGAAGCGATTGGCCGCTCGCCGCTCCTCCGACACCGCGTCGTTGCCCGCCAGCGTCGAAGCCCGACGCGATCTCGACTCCTGTGAGGGGTTGCTCCCGCCCTCGCCGCCATCCGTCTGGTTCGTCAGCGGTCCCAGTCCGAGATCGTAGCGGCCGATCTGCCCGATCAGCATCATCTCGCGTTGATGGGCTTCGGCCTCGTCATCAAACACGCCCGATACGCTGTAGGAAATGATACCGCCCCGGCGTTCGATGGCTCGGATTGTGTTGAGCTTGTGGGTTAGCCTCGTCATGCGATTTCGGGCTTCTCGGACATGATGCAGCACCCGCAGACCCACGCCCTTGCCGACGTAGAAGGGGGTGCCGTCAGGCTTGTGAAGCACATAGACGTAGAAGGGCGCAGCGATACTGCGGAGTCGGGTGCGGCAGTCAGCCTCGCAAACCGGCTCGGGCCAACCGATAACGCGAAGCCCATCTTCCATTAGGCCGCCGACTTGAGTTTCGGAGGATTTCGAGCGGGCGCGGGTGCTCTCAAGTCAGTCCGCACGTCTTCCATCAATGAGAGCCCCCACAGATGATGGTCCTTCTGGCGTAGCGTTAGATGAGTTGGAGTGGCTTCGGTCACGGCTGCGACAAACCGCTGATAGTCCTCCCACAATGCCGTCGAAAACCGTCGAGCAGCGAGCTTGTGGAAGTCCTGAAGCTGGTCGCAGACGCGGATATCGTAGACAGTGAAGCTATCGGGATAGAGGACGGTCAAAACCGCCGAGGCCGTTGGCAGCTTCATCTTCCAGTCTCGCATTAGAACGCCCAATCGCTTCTCCGAAGACTGGGCCACATACAGATTGCTTGCGATCTGCTTCACTGCCTTTTCGAAGGTGCAATCGCCCACCTTTTCGAACCGCCGCCGCTCGTTGTTTTTTGCGCGGTTCGCCTTCCAGATCAGGATCAGCCAGAAGTCCTCGACGGCAAGCTGTCCGGTCTCGCGGAAATGCTTCCCGACTTCGTTGATCAGATACGGCTCAAGGTGCGCCAGACGCGCAGGTTCATTCGCGGACAACATTCTTTTCCCCTTCGCTCCTATCAGCCGCCTTCGCTCAATTCATATCGTCCCCGAAGGTCCGCATCCGGTGCCCGCACGAACTGCGACAGCAGACCGTCGAGCGTCGCGTTCGGCTGCACTGCATCGTCGGGCACCAGCGCGTAGCGCCACGGCTTGTCGCCGTGCTGCTTGGCATGGTGTTCGGTTGCGATGAAGCACCAGAGAGAGGCAGCGTCGGCTTTTCGGCGAACTTCCACATCCTCCATGTCCGAGCGCCGTTTGGTCTCAATGATCAGGCGCTCGGTCTTGGTCTCGACCACGAAGTCGGGGCGGTAGGCGGACCCCTCGCTGTCGAAAATCTTGAACTGGTTGGGGCCGGGCTTCATCCAGAGTTCGACCGTGGGATCGCGCTCCAAGAGCACCGCCATTTTCCGCTCTGTGTCAGAGTCGAACTTCGCCTGCGCGTAGCAGGCACGCGGGCCGAAGCCGGTGAAGATGAAGCGCTTGATCTCGTTCAGCCTCTCGGGCGGGCTGCGGAAGTCGCGCACCGCGTCCTTGCCTGACCCATCGAACGCCTGTGGCTTAAGTTCGCTGAAGGCGGCGTTTAAGGTCACACGATAGGTCGTTGTCGTCCGCCACATGTGCTGGCGCATCTGGGCGAACACGGCCTTGGCCATGTCCCTGCTCCAGCCTTGAAGCGTGGCGCGGACTTCCTCGTCGTCTTTCAGATAGCTGGTCAGGTGCGCCACCACTTGACCGGCGAGGTCGTAGAGAAGCTGCGCGTGGGAGTCGTAGTCGATCTCGTCGAAGTCGATCAGCTTGACGACCAGATAGTCCTCCAGTCGGGCGGGCGTATCGCCACCCTCTTCGCCGCTGATCACGGTCTGCTTCTCGGTGCGGAGCACCTGCACCAGAAGCTCGCGTGAGAGCGGCTGGTAGTTCCAGCTACCGACATCGAGCGTGAAAGGCTGGAAGCCGAACGACACCTGATCCTGAGGCGTCACAGTCAGGCTGGGGATGGCGATGGTCTTGGCGACGAACGCCGCGCAGAACTCCTTCACAACGGCTTCGGCGCGCTCCTCGGTCAGGTCCGAGAACAAACCGCTCTTGCCGCGCTGGATCGCCATGGCGTCGGCGACGATGCGCTTCACCACCTTCTCGTCGTTCAAGTCTTTGATGGTCGCGACCTGCGTCTTGATGGTCGGGAGGACGTCGGTAAGCACCGTCTGCGCCAAAGCCAGTTCCTCCTCCCTCTGGAAGGTGAAGGCGGGCGCTGGCGGCTCTGAGACGCCATGAGGTTTGACTTCAGGAGCGAACTCAGTCGCCACATCATCCTCGGGCGGACGCACGACCTGCTTCAGCATCTGCTCGATTACGGACGGCGCTTCGACCATCACCGGTTTGGAAGCCGAGACGTCGCCGCCTTCGCCGATCTTCACCTGCTTCAGCGAATGGATAACGCCATCCGCGTCCTTGGCCTTATCGATCAGGTCATTGAAGCGGTCATGGGCGATGACCGTCAGGGTATCCACGGCATCTACGCTGGTGCGCTTCCCGTAGGGCAGACGTAGGCCCCGGCCGAGGGTCTGTTCGGTCAGGATGTCTGACGCCGCAGCGCGCAGCGGGACGATGGTGAAGAGGTTGGAAACGTCCCAACCTTCCTTCAGCTTGTTGACGTGGATCACGATGTCCGTGTCGCCGCTCTTCTCGATGTTGAGCAATCGCTGAGCGTTCTCGTCGCTCTCCTCGCCGGTCAGTTTGGAGTGGATTTCCGCGACCCGGCCCTTGTAGCGGCCTTCGAAGAACCCATCGGACTCGACGAACTCGCGCACGCGGCGGGCATGGTCGGTGTCCTGCGTCACTACCAGCATGAACGGATGCACCAACGGCTTCTCGTTCTGCTTGGCGTAGGTCGCAAGCTGAACCTTCACATGCTCATGGTAGTGGATGCCGTCTTCGAGCTTGATGCGCTCCAGCGTGGCCTCATCGACTGACTTCGGGTCGAAGTTGGCGCGGGTGCCGATCGCCGGTTCCTTGATGTAGCCGTCCTTCATCGCCTCGGGCAGATCGTAACGATAGACGACGTTCTTGAAGGCGGCCGACTTGGCGCCAACGCTCTTGGGCGTCGCGGTGACTTCCAGTCCGAGGATCGGCCTAAGTTCGGCGATGGCCTTGGCGCCCGCCGAGCCGCGATAACGGTGCGCCTCGTCCATCAGCAGGACCAGATCATCGAGGCCCGCTAGATAGCTGAAATAGCTTTCGCCGATATATTCCTGAAGGCGCTTGATCCGGGGAAGCTGACCCTTCTTGGCCGATGAGGTAGTGTCAGAATTGATCTTCGAGATGTTGAAGATGTTGATGATCGCGGCTTCCTGCCCCAGCAAGTCGGCGCCGCGAACGCCGCGTCCTTCCTCGTAGTTCTCGGCGTTGACGATCAGCGGTGGCTGGTGGGCGAACGCCTCGATGCCCTTGAAAACATACTTCGGGCTGGAGGGTTTGAAGTCAGCCAGCAGCTTCTCGTAGATGGTCAGGTTCGGCGCCAGCACAAAGAAGTTGCGGCTCTTGCCGATCATGAACAGGTAGCTGACGAAGGCGCCCATCAACCGGGTCTTGCCCACCCCAGTCGCCAGAGCGAAGCAGACGCTCGGGAAGTCCCGCTCGAAATCCTCGAAATAGGCGTCGTCCAGATCACCATAAGCCGCCCGGATCGCTTCACGCGCAGTCTCGACGTCGGTTTCCTTGGAAGGCGCGATCAAGTCCACGATGTCGGCAAGGCGGTGCAGCGATTCCGACTGCGGCTTCCGTAGCGAGAGCCGTTGATTGATTTGGGTCTCGGCACGCTTGGGATCGACGACCGAGACACTCAAGACGCGATCTCCTCGCCGCCGCCGAACAGACCGGGCTGGTTCGGATTGATCGCAGTCTTCCGGCGAGGCGCTTCTTCAGCCTCGTCTACCGGCTCATCTTCGATCAGTGGCAGAGCCTCGATCTTCAGAGAGTAGTCGTCCTTGCCCCATTCGCAGCGGTCGAGGATCGCGCCCGGAATTTTACGGATCGTCAGGTTATCGAAGGCGTCGGCGTTGCTACCTTGGAATGCCTTGCAGCAGATCAGCAGAGTCCGATCTAGCCCCACTTCGTCGGAGATGGACGCAAGCTGCTCGTGGGTCAGACTATTTGTCGTGACGTAGATGAAGTCCGTCTCGGATGAATGGCCGTGCATCCAATAGTGCACGTCCGATGGCGCGTAGGTGAAGCCGAAATGCTTGCACATCGCCTCAGCCAACATCTCTGCATTATAGGACTTCGAGATCACCCAATTATCGAACTGATCCTTCTCCAGCAGGGATGGTGCCAGCTTGAAGTAGCGGTATCCGCCACCGCCCTTCCAGCCGACAGCTTCAGTGATCCCGCCGTGGTCCTCGCTGTTGATGACCTTCTTCAGGCGCGGAACGATGTGGGTCTCGCAATGGTCCCCAAGCTCGACCATGATCCAGCGGCGGCCCATCTTATGAGCGACCGCACCCGTGGTGCCTGAGCCAGCGAAAGAATCGAGCACAAGATCGCCGTCTACCGTGCACATCTCAAGAATGCGGCTGATTAGGTCTTCCGGTTTTGGCGTGGAGAAAACCTTGTCTGCCCCAAACAAATCTTTCTGATGCGCCTTGGTCTGGCGCGTTGTGTCGAGATCGCTCCAGATCGTCGCATAGGGCCGAGTAGGCGACGAAGGCGCCCACTCGCGAGTGTATGGAACCCACGCCTCGCCTTTAGCAGTCTGTCGCTGTTTCCAGATGATTTGGTCTTTCGAAAGCAAATCGAAAACGGCAGTCTTCCCCAGCGCCCAGCACGCCTCGCGACCGTCATCGTGGATAGGCAAAATTTCTTCCCCATCCGGTGCTGGAATAGGAAAGAACATCGAGGGTCGGTCCTCGCGCAAGCTGTTCTTTCCATTTTTCTTGAGGAGCCGATCCCGATAACGGCGCCCATCATTCGCAACTTGACCGTAAGCCTTGACTAACTCGGGGTCTGGCTTCTGTCGGAGTCGAGAATGCTGCTTTGACTTTGCGTAGCAGAAAATAAACTCGTGGTTTGGTGATACAGGCACCTTGTTATCGTTCGGGCTATCCACCTTCCTCCAGAGGAAGGTCGCGATAAAGTTCTGACGTCCGAAAATCTCGTCCATGAGAACTTTTAAGTAGTGCCCCTCGTTGTCATCGGCTTGGGCGAATACATGTCCATCTTTCGATAGGAGGCGTTCAATGATACTAAGTCGCTCTCGAAGTAGAGACAGCCAAAGAGAGTGCTCAACCCCGTCGTCATAATACTTAAAGGCCGATCCGGTGTTGTATGGTGGGTCGAGATAGACGCAGTTCACTTGCCCGGAGAACTGAGCCTCAAGCGCCTTCAGCGCGAGGAGGTTGTCCCCCCTAATCAACACGTTATCGAACAAGCTATCGGGACGTCGCTCGGCTGAATGATATGAGAGCCGCTCCTCCTCAATCAGGATGCGCGGCTCAAGCCGTGGGCGGTTGTCCTTGCCGATCCACGTCAGTTCGAGCTTGGTCTTGGCGGCCATCAGGCAAGGCTCCAGCGGATCGTGAACAGGGTCGTCATTTCGGGCGTCAGATTGAGCTTCTCGGTGATCTCATCGAGCATGCGTTCGCGTTCCTCGTTGATCTCGTTCAGCCGGGTGTAAAGCTGGTGCTGGAGGTCGTCCGCCTGACGCTTCAGAGCCGATGCCTCGCGCTGTAGCTCGACCTTCTCCTGAAGGTTCTGGACGGCGCGGGCGGCCTTCTTCTTCTCGTTGGCTTCCTTGGTCAGGCCCTTGATCTGTTGATCGTAGGAGACCCGCGCGTCGTCGCGCCAATTGTCGAGCCGCTCTTCCTCCTCGTTGAGGAAGTCGCCCAGCCTTTCCTGCGCCCGCCCGACGATCTCGGTCTGGCCATCCTCCAGCATCTTGGACAAAGCGGTTTCGGGCGCTGCGCCCTTGGCGGCGCCGGTCACTGATCCGGGCACGGTCAACATCCGCGCGGCAGTCTCCACATTGACGATCTCTCCATCGTCAGTCGCGGCGGCGCAGACCAGTTCGTCAAAGGTGCGGGCGGGCGTCACCAGTTTTAGGCGCGCGACCTTCAGCCAACCACTCTTACCGCGATACGGTGCGACATCGGCCAGCTTGCCATCATAGGCGTCGTAGTCGAAAGCGACTTCAGCCGTGTCCAGATCACGATCAATCGCGCGCACGATGATCTGGTCCGCTAGCCCTTCGTCAGCCAATCGGAAGAACTTCCAGCCGCGCTCATCGGCTTCGGGCCATTCGGTCGAATATGTCTCGTTGTCGTAGTCGAACCTTTCGACATGATCTGCGTGGAAGCGCGCCTCCGGCAGTTCGGCGCGCGCGAGCGTCAACAAGGTGCGCTTGAACTCATCGAGCGACGACGAGACCGCACCCTGCCGAAACTTCAGGCGCGCAATCACCTTGTCGTCCATCTCGGCGAGCAGCTTGTTGCGGGCTTCGGTCTTGGCCTCGTCGATCTCGACGCTGAACTCCTGCTGAAGGCGGTCGAAAGCGTCGTTGATCGCATCGTTGGAGCGGCACGACTGCACGATGTCGAGGATGCGCCGTTCGATATCGACGCCAGATTCGATGGCGCCCAGCACCTCATCCGATGAGCCGAAAACACCCTCGAACAGCCGGAATTTCTGATCCAAAAGCTGGACGATCCGGGCCTCGGCTTGGTTCTTCCGGTTCATGAAGTTGATTACGGTGACGTCGATCTTCTGACCGTAGCGATGACAGCGGCCTATGCGCTGTTCGACCCTTTGAGGGTTCCAAGGCAGGTCATAGTTGATCAGCAGGGAGCAGAACTGAAGGTTGATGCCCTCAGCGCCCGACTCCGTGGCGATCAGGATCGTCCGGTCATTCCTGAATGCGTCCACGATTGCGGCCTTCATGTCGGCCGTCTTGGAGCCGGAAACGACATCGGTGCCCCGGTGCTTTTCCAGCCACGCCTTGTAGATCGCGGCGCTGTCCTTGTCCGAGTTCGAGCCATTCAGGACGACGGTCTGACCCTCGAAGCCGCTTCGCTCCAAGACCTCGCGTAGGTAGGTCTGAGTTCGGACGGACTCGGTGAAAACAACCGCTTTCCGCTGGCCGCCCTTGCCCGCGATTTCGTCCAAAACGCCCGACAAACCCTTTACGAGAGCGTTGCCTTTGGCATTGGTCTGGATCGACGCCGCGAGATCGCGATAGCGGGTCAGTTCCTCGATCTCGGCCTTCAGATGCTCGGGATCGATGTCGTCGATGGCGTCATCGGTCTCGTCTTCCAGAGCCTCGGCTTCGCGAGAGTCGCCGTCCTCCCGCCATTCCTCGGCGGTTTCCTCAACCCCGTCGATGTCGGCCAGCGCCTCCTCGTTCACCGCCAGCCTTTGGCCCAGACGGGCGACCATCTTGTCCAGCGTCGCCGCGACCGCGAACGACGACGAGCCGAGGATTTTTCGAAGGACCAGCGTGACCAGATGTCGGCCGTTTTGCCCGACCGCCAGCGTGTCGCTCCGCTGGAGGTATAGTGACATGTGCTCGTAGAGGTCCGTCTCCAGTTTGTCGGGCGTGAAGTCGAACGTCTTGGGTAGACGGTTGGTGTAGTTGATCAGGCCCGCCTTCTGAACCTGACGGCGCAGGGTGCGTTTGCAGATCGGCTCAAGCCGTCGCCCCAGCAGCGCCTGTGCTGCGTTCGATGCGCTGCCGAACTCGGCTCTGAACGCCTCTTCCGACCCGAAGTAGGTGTCGTCGATAATGGTGACGAGACCATATAGCTCCATCAGATTGTTCTGGAGCGGCGTCGCCGTTAGCAGCAGCTTCTGACGCCCGGCCAACGCTTCTCGCAGCACGGCGGCCCGCGAGTTCTCGGCGGACTTATAGACGTTCCGCAGTTTGTGGGCTTCGTCGAAGACCACGAGGCTCCACGGCACACTTCGAAGCTGGTCGGCGATCCGCGCCGCATATTCGTAGGAGAGGATGACGATCCCTTCCTCGCGCCCAAGCGGGTTCGGTTTGCCCGCCTTGGCAAGGTCTTTG
The DNA here is from genome assembly GCF_001422455.1 of Brevundimonas sp. Leaf280. Taxonomy (NCBI): domain Bacteria; kingdom Pseudomonadati; phylum Pseudomonadota; class Alphaproteobacteria; order Caulobacterales; family Caulobacteraceae; genus Brevundimonas; species Brevundimonas sp. Leaf280. Next base: position 417,161 of record NZ_LMNC01000002.1, read on the forward strand.
ACCCGCTTGGCGTCGAGGATCACGGAAGGGAGCGAGAACTTCTCTCGCAGTTCGGTCGCCCACTGCTTCCGCAGCGAGGCGGGGACGATCAGCAGCAGGTGCCGTTTCCGCTCCCACCAACGCTGCGACAGCACGAGCGCTGCTTCGATGGTCTTACCCAACCCCACCTCGTCAGCGAGCATCACTCCCTTAGACAGGGGCGAGCGCAGAGCGAACATCGCGGCATCGACTTGGTGCGGGTTCAGGTCCACGCGCGCCGACGACAGCGATTGCGTCAGCCCTTCGCCCTCGTCTAGTCCCTCGCGGGTCAGGAAGTGCGCGAAATATTTGGCCTGATGCGGCGTATAGGTGGGCGCGATGCTCATGTTTCCCCGATGCGGGCCGGAGCGTTAGCGATAGCTACCGGCGCTCACCAGTCTCTCGAATCGCGGCCGTCCCCCGGCTGATTGTTGGCGGCGATGTTCTGCGCTGGCGGCGTTTGAATCAACTTCAAACCACGGCCCGCAACCGACTATACGACCGGTTTCAGCGCGCCAGCCATTCTTCTGTGCTGAGCGTGCCAGACGGCTCCGCGCTCGGCTGGGTAGTGACAGATGAATTCTATTTCGCCTATGTGGCGATATAGCGGGGGGATTTGAAAATGGACGCCAAACCACTGTCCATCGGGAAGATTTTGAGTGAGCGGCAGCGCTTTATCGTCCCAATCTACCAGCGGACCTACGCATGGAACCAGCGGGAGCTTGAGCCTCTGGTCGATCAGATCGAAGCCAAAGCCGATGAGCTTCTGAAGACGAACAAGGTAGCCTTCTCGCACTACATGGGCGCGCTGCTGTTCATCCCTGACAGCGATCCTGTGTTTGGCAGGATTCAGGCGTTCAACGTCGTCGATGGCCAGCAGCGCCTGACAACTTTCCATCTCTGTTTTGCTGCCTTGCGCGATGTCGCCAAGAGTTATGAGTTTGATGGGATAGCTCGCCAAATCTCCGACCTCATCGTCCACAGCGACGACACCCCGATGCAGGACCGGGCGACCGAGCGCTACAAACTTGAGCCGACGACTTACGACCGGATTCTCTTCAGGCACATCATCGACCTCGACCGACCGGCGCTTCGGAAAAAGTATCCCGACCACTTCTACAAAAACGGCAACATCAAAGGCGCGGCGCCCGGCCCCCTCTGGGCCTACTGGTATTTTTGGGAACAGGCCGACGACTATATCCGCGAGGGAGTGTGGCTGACCGATAGCACCAAGTATGATCGCGCCGCCCTGCAAAGGCGATTGTTGGCGCTATCGACGGTGCTGTTCGAGCATTTCCGACTTATCGTCATCACTCTGGCTGCTGACGACGATGCACAGGTCATCTTCGAAACCCTGAACAGCGGCGGTAAGCCGCTGGCCGCTATGGACCTCGTTCGCAACGACGTTTTCCATCGGGCGAACCGGCGAGGCGAGGATCAGGCCGCTCTCCTTGAGGAGCACTGGTCCGAGTTCGAGCAGCCGTTCTGGAAACAGGAACAAACTCAGGGGCGCATCAAGAAGCCGAGGATCGACTTCTTCTTGGGTCATGTTCTGGCGGCTGAACGAGGGGCGGTCATATCGCTCGGCGAGCTATTCTCCGAATACAAGGCTTTCGTCGTCGCTAGTGCGTTTCATTCCACGGCCGACGAACTGCGCGCACTGACCAAATATGCGCCCGCCTACCGGCAACTCGCCGAGCCATCATCGACGGGCGAACTCTCGAAACTGTCGCGGCGCCTGAATACGTTTGACCTCTCCACAGCCTATCCACTTGTGTTGGTCATCGCCCAATCGGATGCAGACGATGAGACCAAGGCTCGGCTCTACGACCTGATCGGCAGCTACGTCATCCGCCGCGCCATCTGCTACCTGACGCCCAAGAACTACAACAACCTGTTCGTCGAAGTGGCCGCCTATCTGAAGGCGCACGGCGTGAATGAGGACGCCTTCTTCACCGTGATGGAATCAAAAAAGGCGGCGGACACGTCGCGTTTTCCGACCGACGCAGAATTTGCGTCGGCCATTCGGAACCGTCCTCAATACGGCTGGATTCCCCAGCACCGGCTGAAGCTTATACTGGAGGAGTTGGAGTTCGCCATGCGCGACCGCTTTAACATTGAGGGCACGCTGCAAGACGGTCTCACCATCGAGCACATCATGCCTCAGAACTGGTCGATGCATTGGCCTCTGGCCAGCGGAGCATCGGCTCCAGTGGATTTGGTGACGGGGGTGGATGAAGCGATGCGATCTGAGATCGAGACCCGGCAAGCAGTGATCCAGACGCTGCCGAACCTGACGCTGCTCACGCCCCCGGCGAACTCCTCAGCCAGCAACCTGAACTTCGAATCCAAACGCACCCGACTGCACGACTCTCTCCTGAAGACGAACATCGCAATCGCCTCGGAAGCGTCATGGGATGAAAATGCGATTGCGCGGCGGGCTGACTCGCTGGCTGCTGCCGCGATTGCTCTATGGCCGTCACCACGACACTCGTAGTGGCGTAGTGACACTTTCTGTCGTTCGAGAAGCTTGCGCTGCTGTCGAAGCGCTTCTGGCGCGTGATCCCACGGCGGCATTGAATGAGTGCGAACTACAGGCGCTCCTTCAGGTGGAGCTTCTTCGTCTCCTTCCCTATCGTCTGGAAGCGTCGCTTTCGAGCGAAGTCATCGCGCGCGGGCATCACCCCGCGCTGACCATTCCTCGGGTGTTTCGCGAATTGAAACCTGACGGAGGTCGTGGCGGCAAGGAGGTTGATCTCGCAGTTCTTCAAGACCGCCCGCAGATGGTGCGTGGCAAGTTGAACGGCGCACCCTCCAAGTTCGAGCCGCCATATGCCGTCATCATCGAGACTAAAATCGACGCTTCCGCCGTCGCCACATTAGCCGGTCGCAACACTCGCGCTCGGCCAAACGTCCTAACCAGCGACGTGGGCAAGTGGCGGCCATATATCGATCATGGGCAGGTCGAGACCGTCGTGTCGGTGATCATGACCGGTCAACCAGAAGCCTATGCGGGTCTTCCCGACGTCATCACGATCCGCCGGTCGCCGCCCGCTCAAAACTGCGCCTTTCAGGGCCGGGATTTCGATCCTTGGCCCCAAATCGATGCGGCGTTGAACGAGGTTGCAGAGGAGTATCGTAGGCATCCAGTCGGATGTTTGCGCGAGAAGGACTTCGAGAGTCGCCTGTTCGGCAAACTTCGCGACGCTGACTTCCCGCGTGTCCCGTTCTGGCTGCCTGACGGCTCATGCGTGGGCATCGACCCGGTGCGCGCGCAATGGTCGGGTGAGTGGTCTCTTTCTCTCGGCAGAGGTCGTCGCCACGACCTCGTGGTTCTTTCTCCTACCGGCCGCTCGCTTCTCGCCGAACTGGAACTCAAGACCAGCCACTCGGATAGCCACAACTGGTTTCGGAAGCGGGAGGTGGAAGGCGAGCTACAGGCGATGCAGCACTTGATAGAGGAAGGGCGTCTGCAACGCGGGCGCTTCGTGATGTTTCGCTATGGAGAAGCGCTTTGGGAGGTTGACGCCAAGTCGCTCTTCTCGCGTTTCCCTGACGTCGAGTTCGAGTATGTCTGCGCCTAAGCGCACCCCATTCTGCCGCCAGAATAAATAGGCGGTATGGACATCTACCACCACTTCCACGAACGCGGACTAACCGACTCCCATCGGCATTTTAGCAGCGCATGGCTCGGCCGCGCCGAGAATTATCTTTGTCTGAGGGGGGCGCGCGGCCCATCGAGCGACGCGCTCATCGACCTGTTTCAGACGCTCTGGCGCGAATGCCGGTTCATGCTCGCACTCCGGGTCGGTTGGGCAGTGTTGTGGCTGGAGAAGGAGGCACGGCGATGAACGACGATGACCTCCTGTTCCCGCTCGACGATCTTGAACGCTGGAAGCGTCGCCAACTTCCGCAGGACTGGCTAGCGAAGCGTCAGGTGTTGCTGATCGCTCGGATTCACGCGCAAGCCGCCGAGGTCAATAAGCCCTCGCCCCCCAAAGCACCGAGTTTGACGCCCGCTACGCCGCCAGTTGCTCCTCCGAAGCCCGGTGGATCATCCGCGCCAATTTGATCCGTTCTCCCAGCCAGCGGACGTCGGGAACCGACAGCGAGTTTCCGAGGGCCTTAAACCGCGCGACATCGAGCGAGCGGAGCTTTCCGAGCCATGCGATGTCTGTGTGCCCGTCAGGCATTCCCATCAGCCTCTCGCGTTCAACCGGCGTCAGTTCGCGGACCCTGCCATCGACCACAACACAGGCCCTCCCGCCAGAGCCTCCGGCCGCACGAAGCGTAAAGGACTGTTCCACCGCCCACTTCGGCGTCGCGTCAGCGTTCAGGTAGACCGCAGGGCGGCGATTACCCAGTCGGGCGGCAGTGACCGCTTCGCGGTGGCGGGCCGTTCCAGCAGCCGCATGGCGATCCCCTCTTTGGCGCGCTTGCTCAAAAAGAACCTCTCGGGGATCGGGTCCGTTTCGAGGACATCCGACAACAAAGACACGCTCGCGCCGTTGCGCCACGCCGCCATGTTGCGCGTCGAGAACTCTCCAAGCGACGTGTCGGCGAACACCGGCGACATAGCCGAAGTTCGGCCAGCGCTTTTCGCGGCAGAGGAGCGGATCGGGCGCACCGACGATGGCGCCGAGATAGCAGCCGAAGGCATTTTCACGGTCACTCAAGAGTCCTTTGACGTTTTCGAGGATGACGAACTCGGGGTCGATGTCGTTGGCAAGATCAACGAACTGGCGCGTGAGAGCGCCGCGCGGATCGCCCATTCCCAGACGACTGCCAGTGCGGCTGAAGGCCGTGCAGGGCGTCGATCCCCACAGAACATCCAGCTTTCCGCGCCAGTCGGTGCCGTCGATGTCGAGCATGTCTCCGAGGTTAGGCACCTGCGGCCAATGGTGCTTCAGCACCGCACTAGGATAGCGGTCGATCTCAGAGAAGAAGACCGGCTCGAAGTCGCCGAGCGGTTCCCACGCCAGACTAACGCCTTCAATGCCCGAACAGACAGTCGCGTAGCGGATGACGTCATGGCGCGACGTGGTATCGTTGGCGACCTCGAACGTGACGTCCATCGGAGCGATGCGCGCACCCCCCTTCAGTCGCCCGGTGGGTGAGGCGGGCGGCGGCGTATTGGTGGGCAAGTTGTCATTGGCGGCCGGAGCCTTCTGAACTTGAGAGACCTTCTGGCGGCGAATGACCATGTGTTGTGATGTCCTCATCGGTTGTCGATGAGGGTAAAGCGCACAATTTCGGGTCGAGACCGAGCGATGATAGATGAGGTTAATCAAGCCCTTTTCACATCAGCGCCCGAGTTCTCACATTCCGGTCCGACTCGTCATTTTGCGGCGAGTTCGAAACTGGATTGAAAGCTTCGAAGAGTGAGGGTCGGCGTTATGTCTGACTCCGTTTCGCCCTATCGCTCGATCAAAAAGTCCGCTCTCGCTGCGCTACTGGGCATTCCTGACGAGCAACTTCTCACCAGAGATGAAGCCGCCGACGAAATTGGAGTCAGTCCGGGCTATCTGGCGAACTTGGCAAAGCCCGATGCAAAGGGGGTCGGCGGCGGCCCGGCCTACTATCGCTCGACAACCAGCCCCACCGGCGGGACCGCTTGGTATCCAACGTCTGAAGTCGGTGCCTTCAAGCACCATCGCCGCTCGAAGATAACTCGGAGCTATGAGCGCAAAACTGGTCAGCAGAATTGGACTAAGCTCCAAGACGATGTGGAACGACTCCCTGTCCACACCGTGGTCTCAATGATCGAGGAGTGGCGAGACAACGAACTCTATCGACGTGCCCAAGCTATCCTTCATGACCCAAATCCGATGGCTGGGCGAGCAACCTACGAGGAAGAGTGCCGACTATTCGGGGCAGCGCACAAAGACGGCCGGGTCGAAGCGTTTGCTGCAATCGCTGGATCGGATGATGCTGCCGCCCAGCGAAAAGCAATCTTCGAGAGCCTCGACGATCAGACCAACGCCGTAGAAGCCCACCTTCTCGCGTTGACGGCTTCGCGAGGTCTATCCGTCTCATCGGCCCATCCATCCTTCTTCGTCCTGACGACGATGTTCGAACGGGCATGGGGCGAGGTTCTGGCGGCCGAAACGCGCTGGCGGAACTTCGACTACACCGGAATGCCCAAGCACCGGCCAAGCGCGATCAACGAGATTACGATCTCCGTTGGACGGAACGCGTGATCGACCAGAGAAGCCTCGTCAGTCCATGCGACGGAACACAACGAGTTCGCGCCTGTCGATCACCCACTTCTTGGTCTTGGGGCCACGCACACCGGCGTAAAGGCTCTTGCGGTTGACGCGCTTCATCGGCTTCAAAGGTTCGGAATCGTAGAAGACGATACGCCCACCATCACGGGCGATAACCAGCCAATGGTCTGATGGGCGGGTGATGCCGACAATCCCGCAGAGAACGTCTTCGTCGTCGAAAATCTCGTCAAACTCGGCCCAATAGCCATTGTTGTTTGCTGGCGCAGTTCTCCAGAATGGATACGAGACCTGAACATCAATCTGGGCGTCGAACTCGCGCATGCAAGCAGCGAGCATTTTCTTGAGGTCGCCAAACCACGTTCCTTCCCACAACAGCGCTGGCCAGCGTCGCGAGCTAACTGCGGAACAAGCGGTCTGGAAGAGGTCAGCAGGATCGCCACGATGACCGATGTGCATCAAGGCGTTGACGATGGCGTAGGGACCGCAGAGGCCATCAAGAGCGCCTTGAGCGTAAGGTTTAGATCGGGTCATTTCGCGACTTAAAGCCAAGCTACGGCAAGCCGTCTATTGGCTTTCTGATCTGATTGATGTCCACCGAACCGTGAGGATGGCGATGACCGACAGCATCGCTACGTCAGCCGCCGACTGACCGGCACCTGACCGCGCGGCTTGCGCCCGAGCAGTCGGGCGAAGACGCTGATCAGCCAAGCCCACCAAGACTGCCGACGCTTGCCCTCGCTGTCGAAGGCATAGGGGTAGGAGTGCGCGTCGCTGTCGATGTCGCCGGTCGGCTGGGCCACGCGAGCCTGATAGTCGGCCTTGAATGCCCTGAAGTCCTTGTAGACGACGTAGGAGAGGTAGCCCGCCACACCCAGCGCAATCAGCGCCGGTGCCAGTTTGGAGACGGTCACGGCGAAGCCTTTGGCTCCAGCCGACCCGACTCCTGCCGCGCTCAGCATCTCAACGACCGGCGCCGGGATGCCGTGGAAATAGCAATAGGCTCCAGCCGCCACGACCGCGACCGTAGCGGCCCCTGCGAGGATAGGCATGGCGGCAGGAGCGGAAGCCACGGACACCGCTGTCGCCGACATCTGCGACAGGACGCCAGCGGCTGTGGTGAAGGCCGATACGACATTCGCTCCGACATAGGTGCCGCCCAGATAAGACCCGCCATAAGACAGGATCGCGCCGCCCGCCGCATGCTGGACCAAGGCGAGACCGCCCACCGTCAAGATCGCCATGAAGCCTTATCCTGAAATTCTGCCGACATTAGTTTACAGAGCCGTTGTCTCAACAGCTACTTTGGAAGGGTCGGAAATGCCGGAAAGTCTATCAGGTCCATCGCGGCTTTGAGCGTCATCAAATCCACCCCGCGTCCATAGCCGCGAGCCACCGAGTTCCCGTCCTTGTGGCCGGAGATCAGATCGTGGATTTCTTCCTTGGCGTCCGACATACGGGCGGCGCGCTTCCAAGAGTGTCGGAACGAATGGAAGACCTTTTGGGGATCGTCCAGCCCTTCCCCCTTCACCTTAGCGACGTTCTCGCACCAGAGACCCCACCATTTCCCGAACTTGACCGACATCTTCACCGCGTCGCCGTCGAGTTCAGGGAACAACAAGCCAGACTTACGTTCGGCCACATATTTCATGAAGCCGAGGGCGATCAGCCGATCATGGATCGGAATGATGCGCCGGGCCGAAGCGTTCTTCACTCGGCGCAAGCCTTTCAACGGGCGCCCAGTCAGGTCGATGAAGCTGATCTCTTCCTCGGTCTTGATCTCCGACACGTCCAACGACGCCAGTTCCTCGACCCGCCCGCCGGTCCATAGGGCGATGATCGGGAGCCAATATTTGTGATCTTTGGTGATCAGGGAACCGGGAGTGTTCCGATAGCCAAGAGCCGAGACAGCGCCTTGGAACATCGGGGTCTTGAAGATGGTCGCCAAGTCCTCGGCTTCGTAGGGATCGCGCTCTTCGCTCTCGTCCGCCGCTGGCTTCTTCATCATCTTGGCGGCGGGGTTCTTCCGCATGAGGTCGCGATCCACGGCGAACTCGAAGAGAGCCTTATAGACGACAGTCCAGTTCCAAACGGTTTTGATGTGGAGGACGCGATAATCGTCGCGCTTCTCGGCCTCGGCGATGGCCGTCATGAACGGCGTCTTCTCGATGTCCCGTTTGGTGTTCGGGAACCGCTTCAACTCGATGAGAAACGAATCCATTTGGAGTGGGGTGATCTGCGACACGTCAGGGTCGCCGAGGAATTCAGACAGCCGGGTCACATAGCCGCGATGGCGCTTTTCGCTTTTTCCTTTCGCCGCCTCCCAACGGTCGAGGAGGTCCAGAAGCTTCATCCCCGCGACAGGATGCGCGGCGGGAGAGGGGTTCACGGGAAGCTCAACGGTCACCGGCAAGACCGGTGTGGGAGAGGAGGCATCTGGCGCGTCTGACAGGCGTCCACGCCTATATTCCATGATCCCATTTTCCACGTCGGCCAGAGCCGAGGCGAACCATCCCCGCATCGCCGGGATCGCCGGGTGGAGCGGATCACACATGATCCTTTGGCTGTTCAGGGCCTCGGCCAGCTTGGCGTCGAAGTCCGCGACCTTGGACCAGTCGCCGGATCGAAGATCACCGACCCTCTGGACGTGTTCGCGCATTTCATCGCTGAACCCGACCGGCGCCGGTTCAAGGCCGCCGTTGAAGGCTTCGTTCAGAGCGGCTTTGAGCCTAAAAGAAGTCCAACGCTGGATCGCTGCGAAGGCGCGGTCACGGTCGATGGCCTGACGCTGGAGGGGAGCCGACGCCAGCACCGAGCGATCTTGAGCCTTGGCGATCTGGTCGCTCCAGTCGGCGAGGATGGGAGCGCCGACCCGAACGGCTTCGTTTTCGTCCTTGGTGTTCAGAGCGACCTTGAACTCGCTCTTTCCGAACATCGCCCGGAGGTCCGCCGGAATCACTTTCCGGGCCTCCCAAAGACCCGAAACGCCGCTGCGGCGTAGACCCTTCACCTTGGACGAAGCGTGAATGCGTTTTCTTCCCATTTTGGACCGACCTTTTGGACCGAGGCCGTCGCGGAAATCCTTATGGAGTAAGGACTTCCAATGATTTCAATGGGATTAAAACGGATGGCTGGGGAACTAGGACTCGAACCTAGAATGACGGTACCAAAAACCGTAGTGTTACCATTACACCATTCCCCAGCAGGACCGGCGTTTCCGAAGCACTCTGTGCGGCGGAGGCGGTCAGATACGCCAAGCCGTTTTGGGATGCAACACCCTCTTTCAGGACTATTTTCGCTTACCGTGAAGATGGGTCAAAATGGGCGCTTGCGGCCCATCGAACCCATGGCTATAAGCCGCGTCCTCACTTCGGGGCGACGCCGCCAGGCCAGCCCCCACGGTCGGAGTGTGGCTCAGCCTGGTAGAGCACTGCGTTCGGGACGCAGGGGTCGGAGGTTCGAATCCTCTCACTCCGACCATCTTCTCCTCAGAAAAATCGACGATGCGACAGCGGGCCTTTCGCCCGCTGCCATGTCCGCGTCAGTCGTCGTTCGCCGCGCTCTCCATCGCCCGGCGCGCCACCGCATTCAGATGCGCTCCAACCGACTCGATGGTCCTTGAGCCCAGCGCCTTTCTGCGTGCAGTCAGATCGGGCGATCCCGCGTCATAATCCGCCATCAGCCGCCCCACGAACGCCCCGCCCTGAACCTCGGCCAAAACCTGATCCATCGCCTGGCGAGACTCGGATCCGATGATGCGCGGTCCGGTCAGATAGGCGCCGTATTCCGCCGTGTTCGAAATCTTGGCGAAGGCGCCGGCGATGCCCCGTTCGTACATCAGGTCGGTCACCAGCTTGGTTTCATAGAAACATTCGAACCACGCCACCTCGGGCGGATAGCCGGCGTCGACCAGCTTCATGAAGGCCGCGTCGATCAGTTCGGCGATGCCGCCGCACAGAACCACCTGTTCGCCGAACAGGTCGCTCTCGCACTCGTCGCGCATCGTCGTTTCCAGAATGCCCTTGCGCCCGCAGCCAAGCGCCGCCGCATAGGACAGGCCCAGCGCATGCGCGCCGCCTGTGGCGTCCTGCTGTACGCCAAACAGGCAGAAGACCCCCTCTCCGGCTTCGTACAGATCGCGGATGCGCGGCCCGATCCCCTTGGGCGAGGCCAGGATGACGTCCAGATCCGCGCGCGGTTCGACCAGGCCGAATCGCACCGACAGGCCGTGGGCGAAAACCAGGGCCGCGCCGGGCCGCACGTTCGGCTCCAGCTCGTCGCGCCACAGATCGCGATGCGCCTCGTCCGAGGTCATCAGCGCAATCACGTCGGCGTCGGCCGCCGCCTCGGCGGCTGTCATCACCTCGAATCCATCCGCGCGCGCTGCGTCACGAGTCTTCGACCCCGCCTTCAGCCCGATGACGATGTCGGTCACGCCCGAACCTCGCAGGTTCAGCGCGTGGGTGCGCCCCTGGCTGCCGTAACCGATCATGGCCACGCGCTTACCGCGGATGATCGAAAGGTCGCAGTCGCGGTCATGGAAGACGGGCAGCGGATTGGGTAGGGTCTGGGTCATGACCGCCTTCATAACCCCATCCGACGTCGTCGCCTTCTGGAAAGAGGCTGGGCCTGAAAAGTGGTTCGCCAAGGACGAGGCATTCGACGCCGACTTCCGCGACCGAGGCCGCGCCCTGCATTGGGCCGCCGCGCGCCGCGAACTGGACGACTGGATGGACACGGCCCGGGGCGCCTTGGCGATGCTGATCCTGCTGGACCAGTATCCCCGAAACAGTTTTCGCGGTACGGCGCATCAGTTCGCCACAGACCCGCTGGCCCTGATGTTCGCCAATCAGGCGGTGGCGCGCGATCTGCACCTGGCGGTCGAGCCGGCTTTCATGAACTTCCTGCTTTTGCCCTTCGAGCACTCCGAACGGATCGAGGACCAGGACCGCTACATGGCCTTGGTCGCGGGCGACGAAGAGCTGGAGAAATGGGGCAAGCTGCACCGCGACATCATCGTCCGCTTCGGCCGCTTCCCGCACCGTAACGCCGCACTAGGCCGCCAGACCAAGCCTGAAGAACAGGCTTTCCTCGACGAAGGCGGCTTCGGGGGTTAATTCGATCCACAACGATCCGATGGCGAGCGGCGACGGCCGATTGGCGAAAGACCGATTCGGGTGGAAGCTGACGCCATGAACGCTCAGGTCGCCATCGCTGAACTTCAGGCTCGCATCGCTGCGGCGCCCGCCGATCATCCCGAGCGGCAGTATCTGAACCTGCTGCGCGACATCCTCGACAATGGCGTCCGTCGCGACGACCGCACCGGCACCGGCACCTTGGGCGTCTTCGGTCGCCAGATGCGGTTCGATCTGTCCAAGGGTTTCCCGGTCCTGACGACCAAGAAGCTGCATCTGCGGTCGATCATCGTCGAACTGCTGTGGTTCCTGCGCGGCGAGACAAATATCGCCTATCTAAAGGACAACGGCGTCCGCATCTGGGACGAATGGGCCGACGCCGAGGGCGAGCTGGGTCCGGTCTACGGCAAACAATGGCGGTCCTGGACCGCGCCGGACGGGCGAGTCATCGACCAGATCGAGAAACTGGTTCATGGGCTGAAGACCAATCCGAACAGCCGCCGCCACATCGTCACTGCCTGGAACCCGGCCGATGTCGACGACATGGCATTGCCGCCCTGCCATTGCCTGTTCCAGTTCTTCGTCGCCGACGGCAAACTGAGCTGCCAGCTGTATCAACGCAGCGCCGATGTCTTCCTGGGCGTGCCGTTCAACATCGCCTCCTACGCCCTGCTGACGATGATGCTGGCCCAGGTGTTGGGGTTGGAGCCGGGCGACTTCGTCCACACCTTCGGGGACGCCCACCTTTATCTGAACCACCTTGAGCAGGCCGAGCTTCAGCTGACCCGCGAGCCCCTGCCCCTGCCCGTCATGCAGATCGCGCCCAAGACCGACCTGTTCGCCTTCGACCTCTCGGATTTTACCCTCGAAGGCTACGAAGCCTGGCCGCACATCAAGGCCGCCGTCGCCGTTTAAGGTCATTCACGATGATCCGCGCCTTCTCTCTTGGTCTCATTCTGCTCGCGACGCCGGCAGTGTCAGCGATCGCCCAGCCGATCTCATCCGCCGTTAAAGCCGCCGAGATCACTCCGGTACAAATCAGGGTGCCTGCGCCGGACGGTCGGGCCATACCGATCAGCATCTGGACCGCCCCGGCCGAACGCGGCGTGGTGGTGTTCAGCCACGGCTATAACGGTTCGCCGACGGCCTATGCCCGCATTCTGTCGGCCTGGGCGGCTCATGGTTTCACGGTAATTGCACCGCTGCACGTCGATTCTCTACGGCATCTCGAACATGAGAAATATGACAATCGCGCTGCCTTCTCGACCAGGCTGATCGACCTGGGCGTCGCACGCGGCATCGCCGCTCATGCGCATTCGGGCAAACCGCTGATCGTGGCGGGGCATTCGTTTGGCTCTCTGATGTCCGTGATCGAGGGCGGCGCCGTCACCGCGGCAGGCCCCGCAGGCGACCCGGCGGTAAAAGGCGTGATCGCCTTTTCCTCGGCCGGCTCCATCCCCGGCCTCGTCACCTCCGACAGCTACCGCACGCTTGACAGTCCGCTGTTGGTGATCACCGGCGATCAGGATCTGGTGCCCGGCTTCGTCAGCGATTGGCGCGATCATCGCGCGCCGTTCGACAATAGTCCGGCAGGCGACAAAACTCTCATGATCTTCGCGGGTGCAGACCACCAGCTGCCGGGGACGGCCCAAGGCGAGCAGTTTGATCAGATCATCCGGGCGACAGAGGATTTCCTCGACGCCTATGCGCTGAACGACGCCGATGCCCGATCGCGCCTTGAGGCCTTCGCCGCAGACGGCGTCAGCGTCGAGCGCCGCTGAACGGATGGATTTGCGCGATTTGTCCGCGTCGGTGCTTCGCATCTCCGACATCTATGCCGCCGAACACGGTATCGACCGCGACCGCGACTGGGCCTTGCTCAAACTGCAGGAAGAGCTTGGCGAACTGACCGCCGAGCACCTGCGTCTGACCAGCCGAGCGAGAGGCGCGCCCGACAGACAGGCGCTGGGTGACGAGGCGGCGGATGTGCTGGGGATGCTGCTGATCTACTGCGCGCGGGCGGGTGTCGATCTGGATCAGGCCATGCAGCGCAAATGGCTGAAGTGGCTGGAGCCGAATGTATGACCGTTCCTCTTATCGCCCTGGTCGTCGCGCGTGGACGCAATGGCGTCATCGGTCGCGACGGCGACCTGCCCTGGCGGCTCCGCAGCGACTTGCAGAGGTTCAAGGCCATCACCGTGGGCAAGCCCTGCCTGATGGGCCGCAAGACTTGGGAGAGCCTGCCGCTAAAGCCTCTGCCGGGTCGGCTGAACATCGTGCTGACGCGTGACGAATCCTACGAAAGCGACGGCATGTCCAAGGGCGCGCTGGTCTGCGCCACCCTGGACGAGGCCATCGAGATCGGGCGCGAAACCGCCGAGGACGATGGCATCGAGGAGATCTGCATCATCGGCGGCACCGCCCTGTTCGAGGCGTCCCTGCCCCGCGCGAGGCGACTGTACGTCACCGAGGTCGAGGCCTCTCCCGAAGGCGACGCCGTTTTTCCATCATTCGACGAAACCGCCTGGGTCGAGGTATCGTCAGAATCGCACCCGGCGGGCGAGAAGGACGACCACGCCTTCACCTTCCGCATTCTTGAACGGCGCTAGGAGAAACAGATGTACGTCACCACGACCAACGACCTGCCCGGCTTTCGCGTCACCCGCCACATTGGCCTGGTGCGCGGTGTCACGGTGCGCTCGCGCAACGCCATCTCCGACGCCATCGGCGGGGTCCAGTCGATGCTGGGCGGCCGCGTCGGCGCCTATGTGAAGCTTGCTGAGGCCGGGCGTCAGGAAGCCTATGACGAACTGGTCAAACACGCCCAAGCCCACGGCGCCAACGCCATCCTGGCCGTCCGCTATGACGCGACGGAGATCATGCCGGGCGTGACCGAGGTGCTGTGCTACGGCACGGGCGTGATCGTCGAGCCGGCATGACCGGCTCGACGTTTCCCGATCAGGACAGAGTCATCAGGTCGGAACGCTCGAAGTTGCGCAGCTCGTCTTCACGACCGTCGCGGATCTTGGCGACCCACTGAGGATCGGCCAGCAGTGCGCGGCCGACGGCGACCAGGTCGAACTCCTCGTTCTCCAGACGGCGCAGCAGACCGTCCAGCGAGGCGGGCTTTGAACCCTCGCCGCCGAAGGCCGCGATGAACTCGCCGTCCAGGCCGACGGACCCGACGGTGATCGTGGGCTTGCCTATCAACTTCTTGGTCCAGCCGGCGAAGTTCAGGTCCGAGCCTTCGAATTCCGGCTCCCAGAAGCGGCGCTGAGAGCAGTGGAAGACATCGACGCCGGCGTCCGACAACGGAGTCAGCCACTCGACCATCTGTTCCGGCGTCTCGGCGATGCGGGCCGTGTAATCCTGAAGCTTCCACTGCGACAGGCGCAGGATGACGGGAATGTCGTCGCCGACGCCTTCACGCACCGCTTTCACGACCTCGGCGCCGAAGCGGGCGCGATCCGCGATGGTCGGTCCGCCCCAGCTGTCCTCGCGCGCATTCAGGCCGCCCCAGAAGAACTGGTCGATGAGATAGCCATGGGCGCCGTGGATTTCGACGGCGTCGAAGCCGAGGTCGCGAGCCGCGCGGGCCGACCGGCCGAAAGCGGCGATGGTGTCGGCGACATCTTCCTCCGTCATCGGCTCCAGCTTGGTCTTGCCCGGCATGGTCATGCCCGACGGGCTGTCCACCTTGCCCAGCGGCGCCCAGTCATCGCCGCGTCCGCGCGCCGAGCCCACGTGCCAGATCTGCGGCGCGATCAGACCGCCGGCGGCATGAACCTCTTGCACCACGGACTTCCATTCCGGCAGCGCTTCGCCGTGGAAAACCGGAACATTGGCGTCGTTGCGCGCCGCCGGACGCTCGACGACCGTGCCTTCGGTCACGATCAGGCCCACCCCGCCCTCGGCGCGACGGCGATAATAGGCGGCGACGTCGGAGGTCGGGACGCCGTTCGGCGAGAAGGACCGCGTCATGGGCGCCATGACGATGCGGTTGGGCAGGGTCAGCCCCTTGATCGCGAAAGGGCTGAACAGGGCGTCGAGGCTCATCGTATCTCCTTGGGTATCTGTAGCACCCAAGGTGGCGAACAGGGTTGCGTTTGAAAACCCCTTGCCTCCGCTTTTTCTAAATCCCGAGCGCCGCCGAGACGCGCGCGGCTATTTCGGCGAAGCGGCCGGCGATAGCACCCTGCGGATCGGTTGCGACAGGCGGTCGTCCGGCATCGCCGCCCTCTCGGAAGGCGGCGTCCAGCGGCAAGGCGCCCAAAAACGGGATGGATAAGCGCTCGGCCTCGGCTTTGGCTCCGCCTTCACCAAAGACTGGCCCGCTCATGTTCTCGATCAGGCCAAACGTCGGGACATTGACGCGCTGGAACAAGGTGTGGGCACGTCGCGCATCGGCCAGAGCGACTTCCTGCGGCGTCGACACGATCACCGCCCCATCCAGCGGCGTCTTTTGGATCAGGGTCAGCTGGACGTCGCCCGTGCCCGGCGGCAGATCGACCACCAGCACGTCCAGCGGCGCATCAGCCGTTCCCCAACGCGTCTGTGTCAGCATCTGCGTGATGGCCTGCGACGCCATCGGTCCACGCCAGATCATGGCGTCGTCCATCTTGGTCAAAAGGCCAACCGACATAGCCTTCAGCCCGTGGGCGACGTGCGGCACGATGGCGCCGTCCTCGTAGGCGGGCTGACCACTGATGCCCAGCATGGTCGGCAGCGACGGCCCATACACATCGGCGTCGAGAATGCCGACCGAAAGCCCGCGCGCCGAAAGCGCAGCGGCCAAATTTACGGCGACGGTGGACTTGCCCACCCCGCCCTTGCCGCTGGCGACGGCCAAGACGCGGCGGACATGGGCCGGACGATCGGTTGGTACGGGCGCCTTGGCGCGGCCCTGATCGACCGCCGCCTTTGACAGGCTCGCCGTGCGCGGCGCAGCAACCGGCTTGGTCTCGGCGGTTAGAATGACCGAAACGCGCGCCATGCCGGGAATGGCCTTCAGCGCAGCCTCCGCCGCGTCACGGACCGGGGCGTAGGCGGCTGCTTGAGTGCGATCGACTTCCAGAGCAAACCCCGCGCGATCCTCAGCCACGACCAGACCCTGAACCAGACCGGCGGCGACCAGCCCCTGGCCGGAAACCGGATCGATGATGGCGTCGAGGGCGGCGATGACGGCGGAGCGTTCGACCAAGGCGGTCTCCAAGGGACTTGCAGGCGATGATGCGCGCGTTCTATCGCCCTCAAACCCGTCCCGCGAGCCACGATTTGTCCCAACCGCCCTCAATCACCCTGATCGCCGGCCCGACCGCCTCGGGCAAGTCGGCGCTCGTGCTGAAGATGGCGCGCGAAACGGGCGCGGTGATCATCAACGCCGACAGCCAGCAGCTCTACGCCGACCTGCGTATCCTGACGGCCCGCCCCTCGGCAGAAGATGAAGCTCAGGCCGACCATCGACTGTATGGCGTCGCAGACGCCGCCGACGCCTGGTCGGTCGGACGCTGGAGCCGCGCGGTAATAGCGTTGCTCGACGAACTCCGAGATCAAGGCCGGCCGGCCATTTTGGTGGGGGGAACCGGCCTTTATTTCACCAGCCTGACGCGCGGCCTGGCCGATATTCCTGCGGTGCCGAGCGCGGTGCGCGATCAGATGGATGCCGACTACACGGCGCTCGGCGAGTCAGCTTTTCGCCGGCGCCTGGCCCAGATCGATCTTGAGGCGGCGCAGGCCATCGAACAGGGAGACCGACAGCGACTGGTGCGAGCCATGAGCGTTTTCATCGCCAGCGGTCGTGCGCTGAGCGCCTGGAAGGCCGACACTCAGCCCTTGTTGGCGCCGGATTCATGGACCGGATGGGTCAGGGAGCCTGAGCGCCAGCAACTCTATGCAAACTGCGACCAGCGCGTTGACCTGATGATTGATCAGGGAGCGATATACGAAGTCCAAGCCCTCTTGGACCGTGGCTTGAACCCCGCCCTGCCCGCCATGAAGGCGGTCGGGGTCAGAGAACTGGCCGCCTACCTGTCCGGCGATCTGGCCCGCGACGACGCGATCGCCGCCCTTAAACAAGCTACCCGCAACTACGCCAAACGTCAGTTGACGTGGTTCCGAAACCAGACGCCGGAGTGGAGCCGCGCCTGAGTGCAATCCGGCGCTTGGAATGCCTCACGGCTGCGCCTATATTCGTCTGGTCCGGTTTCGGCCGGACTATAGCGATAAACGCGCTTGTAATAAGCGGACCGGACCCGGGTGCGATTCCCGGCGGCTCCACCAACTTTCTCCCCGCGTTATCGGCGGAGGCAGCATGGGGCCGACTAGCATCGACGGACGTGTAAAGAGGATTGCTTTCGCTCGTCCTGGCCCACCGTATCGGGCCATTTTCTAACTGCGAACGATAACTTCGCTGGAGAAGTCGCTCTCGCCGCGTAATGCGGTTCGAGTGATTTCGAATCTTAAGTCCTAGGGGTTCAGATCCCTGGGCGGGGCCCGTCGGGGGGCCTGGCAACAGAACCCCCGGCACTTTCCAAAAGATGATCGGGAGCTTGGCGCCAGAATCCCGGCGCTTTACCTTCATGACACCTTTCGCCTACGGCCCTGCGCCGCTATCAGTCGCGCTCTGATGTGAGGTGACGATGAGCGACCAGGCCCCTCCGGTCGATGAGATGCGGTACGAACAGCTGGCGCAGGAAGCCCTGCGCGGCGTCATGCGCGCCGCGCTGGAACGCGTGCTGGCCGAGGGCCTGCCCGGCGCCCACCACTTCTACATTACCTTCAAGACGCGCGCCGTCGGCGTCAGCGTTGCCCCCGACATTCTGGCGAAATATCCGGAAGAGATGACGGTCGTTCTGCAGCACCAGTACGACGACCTGCGCGTCGAGCCTGAGCGTTTCTCGGTCAAGCTGCGCTTCGGCGGCATGCCCAAGAGCCTGGTCATCCCCTATTCCGCGATCACGCGCTTCTACGATCCCAGCGTCCAATTCTTGCTGCAGTTCGAAGACCCGCAGCTTCTGGACGAGGTCGAAGACGAGCCGACCCCGCCCCAGGACATGCCGCCGATTTCGGACGGCCCCAAGGTCGTTTCGCTGGACCAGTTCCGCAAGAAATAGCCGCCGTCAGTCCTTGCGTGGATAGGAGCGGATCAGGATCCGCTCTCTTTCGCCTTCGCGTCTTTCGACCAGCAGCCGCGCGACCTGAGCGTCGTCGTGGAAAAGGTAGCCCTTGATGGAGTCGAGCAAGGCCTTGGCCAGGTTGTCGAGGTCCATCCACGGCGGCTCGCCGACATGTTCCATGCGGATTTCGACGACATGATCGCCCCATGACGGCCTGGCTCCGCGCCATTCCTTGCGCATGAACTCATAGACCAGCGGCTTGTAGTATTTGGCCTGGGTCGTCAGGCCGTCGATAACGAGCTCGACCGCATCGCCATCCTCGCGCGCCCTTACCTTGCCGGTCCCGATCCAGCCGGCGGTCACGGTCGCATCGACTTTATGCAGACGGCGGGCGCAGCATCCAGCAAGCGCGCAGAGCGGATCGTTACGGGCGGCGTAAGCTGCTCCTCAGAATTCGCGGGCATCCGCTGGATTCTGCGCGCGACATCCAGCCCTTCGACCACAGCGCCGAATGCGGCGAAGCCCTGACCGTCAGGATTCCGCCCTCCGCCAAAGTTCAGGCTCGGCGTATCTTGTGTGACGATGAAGAAACTGGATGTGGCGCTGTCCGGTCCGTCCCGCGCCATGGACACCGCGCCGGCCGTATGACGCAGGCCAGTGTCTCGTGTCCGTTCGAGAATGATCGGCGGCCGCGAGGCGTCGTCGCTGCCGCGTGGCGTCGCCGCCTGGATTACGTCGATGGGATAGCGGCTGGCGGTATTGGTATCGCGGTTGACCGTTCGGAAGAACGTGCCCCCATCATAATCACCGGTCACGACGTAGCCGATGAAGTTGCATGTCGTGATCGGCGCGACGGCTGCATTCAGCGCCAGCACAATCGTGCCGGCGGTCGTATCGAGCGCAACGCGGGGCCTTATGGGTTCAGGCTGAACAGTCGCGAAGCCCGCCAGCGCCGACAGCGCCGCCACGGCGATCAGCCCTCGTCTCATATCCGCGCTCTTCTTGCCCTGCATGGCTCTCGTGCTACACCGCCGCGCAACCCATCGCCACGCCTGAGAGACGAGATTTACGCGCATGAGCAACGTCCGCACAGAGACCGACACCTTCGGCCCGATCGAAGTCGCCGCCGACCGCTACTGGGGCGCTCAGGCGCAGCGGTCGCTGGGCAACTTCAAGATCGGTTGGGAGAAGCAGCCCCTGCCGGTCGTGCGCGCCCTGGGCATCGTCAAGCGTGCGGCCGCCGAGACAAACCGCGACTTGGGCAAGCTGGATCCGGCCCTGGCCGACGCCATCATCAAGGCCGCCAATGAGGTTATCGAAGGCAAGCTGAACGACCACTTCCCGCTGGTGGTCTGGCAGACGGGTTCGGGCACCCAATCGAACATGAACGCCAATGAGGTGATCTCGAATCGCGCGATCGAGATTCTGGGCGGCGAGATGGGCTCGAAGAAGCCGGTCCACCCCAACGATCACGTCAACATGAGCCAGTCGTCCAACGACACCTATCCCACGGCCATGCACGTCGCCTGCGCCGAGCAGGTGGTCAACGACCTGATCCCGGCCTTGAAACATCTGCACGCCGCGCTGGACGCCAAGGCCAAGGCCTGGGGCCACATCATCAAGATCGGCCGTACCCATACCCAGGACGCCACGCCTCTGACGCTGGGCCAAGAGTTCGGCGGCTATGCGCAACAGGTCGAGAACGGCATCAAGCGCATCGAACAGACGCTGCCGGCCCTGATGGAACTGGCGCAGGGCGGCACCGCCGTCGGCACCGGTCTGAACGCGCCCATCGGCTTCGCCGAGAAGGTTGCGGCCCAGATCGCCGAGATCACCGGCCTGCCCTTCACCACGGCCCCGAACAAGTTCGAGGCCCTGGCCGCCCACGACGCCATGGTCTTCAGCCACGGCGCCATCAACACAGTCGCCGCCAGCCTGTTCAAGATCGCCAACGACATCCGCTTCCTGGGTTCCGGCCCGCGTTCGGGTCTGGGCGAACTGGCGCTGCCGGAAAACGAGCCGGGCTCGTCGATCATGCCGGGCAAGGTCAATCCGACGCAATGCGAAGCCCTGACCCAGGTCTGCGTCCAGGTGTTCGGCAACAACACCGCCCTCACCTTCGCCGGGTCGCAAGGCCATTTCGAGCTGAACGTCTACAACCCCGTGATGGCCTACAACTTCCTGCAGTCGGTGCGCTTGGTCGCCGACGCGGCGATCAGCTTCACTGACAACTGCGTGGTCGGCATCGAGGCGCGCGAGGACAATATTGCGCGCGGCCTGAACAACTCGCTGATGCTGGTCACCGCTCTGAACGGCAAGCTGGGCTATGATCTGTGCGCCAAGATCGCCAAGACCGCGCACAAGAACGGCACCACGTTGCGCGAAGAGGCTGTCGGCGGCGGCTATCTGACGGACGCGGAGTTCGATGAAGCCGTGCAACCGGAGAAGATGATCTCGCCGGGCTGATCCTATCTCAGGACGAGATTTTTAGAACGCCGACGTCGTCTGACGTCGGCGTTTTCGTTTGGGTCAGGTCTTGTCGCGGATGGTGCGTCCGACCGGCGCCAGCGCCAGCTTGGCCAGTTCGAGATCCTTCAGCGCAAACGGAATGCCGATGATGGAGACGAACTCCGCCACGGCGATGATCAAATGCGTCAGGGCGATGTACCAGCCGGCCACGACGAACCAGACGACGTTCAACACGACGCCGACACAGCCTGCGACGGGATGCGTGTCCTGCCACACGATCTCGCGGCCGAAGGGACAGAACGAATAGCTGGCGATGCGCCACGCCGCGAACGTCCACGGCAGGCCGACGACGGTCAGCGCCAGGATCGCGCCGCCCAGCAGCCACAGAAGGCCGGAAATCCAGCCGCCGAAGATGAGCCAGAGGATATTCAGGATCAGGCGCATCAAAACAGGCTCCAATGTCGCCCAATGCGACTTACCTCAGATAAGCAAAAGGCCCCGCTCGTGCAGCGGGGCCTTTATTAAATCGGCGTCAGATCGGCCTTAGTGCGGCTTCTCGGTCCAGCGCGCCTTGGCGTCATCTTGGGTCAGGCTCAGATGGACGTGCTTGTCATCGACCCGTTCGACCCAGCTGACCGGGATCATGTGGTGCTTGAAGCCGCCGGCGAAATCCAGCTTCGCCAGCTCGATCTGGTCGCCCAGGACGTGATCGACCCGGCCCACGTGACCGCCGTCCGAGCCAACGACTTCGAGATGTTCCTTGATGAGCGAAACGTCGACCATGTGTATCTCCAACAGTTTGGTTTGTCCTGCCGATGAGAACACGCCCGGCCTGCGACGGTTTCAAACCGCGACGCTTGTCATCGCCTTGATGACAGGATTGCCAAGGACGCGGTAGAAGCCGGCGTTCACACGGAACCGGAACTCGAGATATGCGGCGGATTGGATCAGGCCTGTTGGGCGTCCTCATGGCCCTGGCCTTGTCGGCGTGTGGAACGCTGGATCGCCCGACCGGCCCCCTCCGGATCACCGACGGCACGCTCGTCAAGGCGGAAGACCCTCGCATCCGCGCCAGCGACAGCGCGCGCCTGCAGGCCTTCACCCAGGAAATCGGTCAGCGACTTCGGCCCGACAAACCAACCTCGATCCTGGCGCTGTCTGGCGGCGGCGCAAACGGGGCCTACGGCGCCGGGCTTCTGGTCGGTTGGACCGAACAGGGCGATCGCCCCGCGTTCGATGTCGTCACCGGCGTCAGCACGGGGGCGCTTGCCGCTCCGTTCGCCTTTCTTGGATCGGATTGGGACGACGAACTTCAGCACGCCTATACCAGCGGCGCCGCCAGCAATTTGCTGAGCTGGCGCAGTTTCGCCGCCTTCCTGAACCCGAGCCTGTTCTCGTCACAAGTCCTGCGCAATCTGGTGGACGAGAACGTCACCCCTGAACTGATGCAGGCCGTCGCGCGCGAGCACGCCAAGGGCCGACGCCTGCTGGTGGCGACGACCGATCTGGACAGCGAGGAAACCGTCATCTGGGACATGGGTCTTTTGGCGACCCAGGGCGACGAGAACGCCCGCGAACTGTTCAAGGAGGTGCTGGTCGCCTCAGCCAGCATTCCCGGCGTCTTTCCTCCTGTGCTGATCGCCGGGCTTCAGGACGACGACAAGGTGGTTCTGGAAATGCACGTCGACGGCGGCGTCAACACGCCGTTCCTGGCTATTCCTGAAGACCTGATGCTCTGGACCCGCCCAAAGGACGAAGGCCGCGTCGGCGCCCTCTATGTGATCGTCAACGGCCAGGTCGGCCGCAACGACGGCGTTACGCCCGGCCGCCTGTCGGGGATCCTGGCGCGGACCTATGACAGCATGAGCAAGTCGTCGCTGCGCATCCATTTGGCGGTGACGGCGGCGTTCGCGCGGCGCAATGGGCTGGACATGGCGCTGTCGGCCATTCCAGACAATGTCGCCGCCTCCAGCCTGAAGTTCGATCAGGAGACCATGACGGCCATGTTCGAACTGGGGCGTCAGCGTGGACGCGGCGCCGATGCCTGGACCCGGCTGGGCGAGCGCCCGGCGGACCAGCCCTTCATCCCCCAGACGACGATTTCGGAGTCTCAGGTGCCGGCTGTGCTGGCGCCCGAGCCCTCGGCCAAGCCGCCGGCCGATGCGCCCCCCGCCGAAAAGCCCAAGGCGTAGTCATGGGCGAGATCATCAATCTAAACCGAGCGCGAAAGACCCGCGCCAAGGCTGAAGACAAGGCGTTGGCCGCCGCCAACCGCTTGGCCCATGGACGCTCCAAGGCCGAGAAGACCCTGTCCGCTCTTGAGCGTCAGCGCGCCCAGAAGCAGCTGGACGGTCAGAAGCTGGAGCCGAAATCCGACGACTGACGGCTCAGGCCTTGGGCGCGCGAATCAGCATGACCTGCCCCGCCAGCACAAGCGCCAGGCCGATCACGGCGCTCGAGCCGAAACGCGCGCCCTCGAACAGCACCGACACCAGCATGGCGATGGGCGGCGTCAGAGCCGAGATGTAGCTGGCCAGGGCATAGCCGCGTTGGCGCGCGATGGTGAAGTACAAGCCGAACGCGATCACCGACCCGAACAGCGAGAGATAAAGCAGCGACAGGGCATAGTCCGGCGTCGGCTCGATCTGCCACGTCACGCCGGTCGCCATGCCGTACAGCGCCAACATGGCTGTGCCATAAGCCATCGCCCAGGACGTGGCGGCCATGACGGGCGCGCCCGCCTGCTGTCCCTTCCAGGCGAACCAGTTGCCGAGCGCCGAAGCCAGTACAGCGGTTAGCGCGAAAAGGACGCCCAGCTCCGGATTGAGCCCAGCGCCGGCCGCAGTGATCTGGCCGTAGGACAAGACCCCGACGCCCATGACGCCCAGTACTGCGCCGATCCACGCCGCTGGCGCCGCCTTCTGTCCACCCAGCAGCCGAAATAGGATCAGGTTCACAAAGGCCAGGGCGGCGAAGATCACCGCGACCACAGCCGACGCCACCTGCCCTTCTGCGGCATAGACGAAGCCATAGCTGACCGCGAAGACGAAGGCGCCCTGTCCGATGGCGGCCAGATGCTGGCTGCGCGTCAGACGCAGCGGCCGTCGCGTCACGGCGCAGAAGGCGAACAGCACCGCCGACGCCAGACCAAACCGCCAGACGATGGAGACGATGGAATCAACCGGCCCCAGCTGCAGGGTGATCGCGTACCAGGTCGTGCCCCAGATCAGGGCGCAGATGGTGATCGCAGCGATCGCAAAGGGGCGGCTCAAAGGTTGATCTCCGACGGTGGACGGCCCGCATAACACGCCGTGACGCCACGCGCCCTCACGTCTTGCGCCTGAGTGTGACACACTGGGCGCCTCGAAGGAGATCGCCATGCGAAACGCCCCCCTGATCCTGCCCGCCGCTCTGGTCTTGGCTGCCTGCGCCGCCACGCCGGACGTGACGACCGGAACGACGATGGTGAACGTAACGGCCACCTATCGCGAACGGATCATGCTGCCGCCCGGCCATGTCCTGACCGTCAGGGTTGAGGATGTCAGTCTGGCCGACGCGCCCGCCAAGGTTCTCGCCGAAACACGAGAGCCGCTGACCGGCGCCCCGCCCTATCGCGTCACCCTTGGCTTTCCCACGTCTCAGATCGATCCACGCCACACCTATGCCGCGCGCGCCGAGATCCGAGACGCGGCCGGCGCCTTGGTCTTCGTTACGGACACCCGCCACGCGATCCTGACGAACGGCGCGCCGGCCTTGGCCGAGATCGTGCTGAAGTCCGCGCGTTGAGCAGCCTCAGCAAACGTTCGGTCGCGCTCGCCGGCCATGCCACGTCGGTGGCGTTGGAGCCGGAGTTCTGGGCCGTGCTGGATCGGATCGCAGCGGCCCGCAGCCTCAGCAAGGCGCAGCTACTGGCCGAGATCGACGCCGGTCGTGGCCGACGTCCCCTCGCCTCTGCCTGTCGCCTGCTGGCGCTGAACTGGGTGGCGGATCATGGACGTCAAACGTGAACGCCGCCTGGAGAATCGGCTAGTCGCTGCGGCCGCGCCTGCCATGGTCGTCTATCGCTTCCGATCGACTGATCAACTGCACCTCATCTGAAGGGGCGTCGCCCATTTCGACGACCGCCACCCAAATCGCCATGATGGCGAACATCGCGGTCATGCCCAAGGCAAAGGCGATCCAGCCCGCCCGCCCGTTCGGCTTGCGGCGCGTCGGCCTTGGCTGGTGATCGTCGTGCTGCATTGCAGCTAGGAACCGACCCTCGCCCGCACGGTTCCGACCTTTCGTCATACGCGGCCCTGACATTGCCGCGCGGTCCCCTTATGTTCCGGTTCGATTCTGACTGACGGATATTTTTGCGCCTGTGACTGATCTTCCCGCCCCCCGCATTTCCGACCTCGCGCGCGCTCGTGCGCCCGAGGGCGAGGCGCCGCGCGATTATCTGAAGGGGCTGAACCCGGAGCAACGCGAGGCGGTCGAGACGACCGAGGGCCCCGTGCTTGTGCTTGCGGGCGCGGGCACGGGCAAGACCCGCGTCCTGACGACACGGCTGGCGCACATTCTGGCGACAGGCCGGGCAAAGCCGTGGGAGCTGCTGGCCGTCACCTTCACCAACAAGGCTGCGCGCGAAATGCGCGAACGGATCACCCATCTGATCGGCCCGTCCGCCGAAGGGCTGCGCTGGCTGGGCACCTTCCACTCCATCGCCGCCCAGATCTTGCGTCGCCACGCCGAACTTGTCGGCCTGAAATCCAGCTTCACCATCCTGGACACCGACGACCAGGAACGGGTGCTGAAACAGCTGCTGGAAGCGGCCAACATCGACACCAAACGCTGGACGCCCAAGTCGCTGTCCGGCCTGATCGACCACTGGAAGAACCGCGGCTGGACGCCGGACAAGCTGCCGCCGGGCGAGGACTTTGCCAACGGCAAGGGTCAGGGTCTGTACGCCGCCTATCAGGCGCGTTTGCGCAGCCTGAACGCCTGCGACTTCGGCGATCTGCTGCTGCACAACATCACTATCCTGTCGCAGCATGCTGACCTGGCAGAGGAATATCGCCGTCGGTTCCGCTACATCCTGGTGGACGAATATCAAGACACCAACGTCGCCCAGTATCTGTGGCTGCGGCTGCTGACGGCCTCGACCGGCAACGTCTGCTGCGTCGGCGACGATGATCAGTCGATCTACGGCTGGCGCGGGGCCGAGGTGGACAACATCCTGCGCTTCGAACGCGATTTCCCTGGCGCCAAGATCGTCAAGCTGGAGCGGAACTATCGCTCGACCAGTCATATCCTGGGGGCGGCGTCCGGCCTCATCGCCGCCAACCGCGACCGGCTGGGCAAGACCCTGTGGACCGAGGACGACAGCGGCGACAAGGTGCGCGTGCGCGGGGTCTGGGACGGTGAGGCCGAGGCCCGGCTGATCGCCGACGAGATCGAGACCGCGCGGCGTCCCCACGCCGGCGAACCCGGCCTGAAATACAAGGACATGGCCATACTGGTCCGCGCCTCGTTCCAGATGAGGGCGTTCGAGGAACGGCTGGTCATGCTGGCCATCCCCTATGCCGTCATCGGCGGCCCGCGCTTCTTCGAACGGGCCGAAATCCGCGACGCCCACGCCTATCTGCGGCTGATCCTGTCCGAGGACGACGACCTGGCGTTCGAGCGGATCGTCAATGTGCCCAAGCGCGGCATCGGCGACACCAGCGTACAGAAAATCCTGCAGATCGCCCGCCAGCACGACCTCTCGGCCCTGACGGCCGTGCGCGGCCTGATCAATACCGACGAGCTTCAGGCCCGCACCCGCACCGCCCTGTCCAACTTCGTGCGCGACATCGACCGCTGGCGCCAACTGTCCGAGACCACGCCCCACTGGCAGGTCATGGAGACGGTGCTGGAGGAGAGCGGATATACCGACATGCAGAAGGCCGACCGCACCAGCGGCCAAACCCGCCTGGAGAACCTGAAGGAACTGACCCAGTCGATGCAGCAGTTCGAGACGCTGCAAGCCTATCTGGAGCACGTCTCCCTGGTCATGGATCTGGAGCGCGCGACCAGCGACGATCCCAACGGCGACGGGGCGGTGCAGATCATGACCCTTCACGGCGCCAAGGGACTGGAGTTCCCGCTGGTCTTCCTGCCCGGCTGGGAAGAAGGCGTCTTCCCCAGCCAGCGCAGCATCGACGAAAAGGGCGAAAAGGGCCTGGAGGAGGAACGCCGCCTGGCCTATGTCGGCGTCACGCGCGCCAAGCAGGACGCGCGCATCTCGTTCGCGGCAAACCGCCTAGTCTATGGCCGCTGGACCTCGCAACTGCCCAGCCGTTTCGTCGACGAACTGCCCATCGCCCACGTCGATCCGCAATCCGACACCGGCTATTACGGCGCCTCGACCGGCATGAAAGAGGCCAAGAGCCGCTGGGACGACGCGCCGTCCTTTGGCAGCGGTTATTCCTCCCCCGGCTGGAAACGCGCCCAGAGCTTCACCGCCGCCCAGACGCCGGCCAAGATTCCGGCCCGCAAGGCTGTCATCGAAGGCGACGGCCGCCTGATCGTTACGGGCGATCCCAAGTCGAGCTCAGGCTGGGCCAAGGGCGAACGCGTCTTCCACCAGAAGTTCGGCTACGGCAACGTCCGCGTCATCGAGGGCAACAAACTGCTGGTCGAGTTCGAAAAGGCCGGCGAGAAGCGCGTGATCGACAGCTTCGTCGAGAAGGCCTAACCCCGCGATCTATCGCAACGAACGGAGCCGATCATGGCGGGCCTCAAGGACAAGCGCGGCTTCATCGACAAGGACCGGATCGACCTGTCTGAACGACAGTCGGTCGAATACTGGATGAAGCGCTGGGGCGTGACCAAGGACCAGATCACGGCCGCGCATCGCAAAGTCGGCCGCATGACCAAGGACATCGCGGCGGAGCTGGGCAAGAAGCGGTGATGCGCTCCTCCGTTAGAAGGACGGCCCCGAACGCGGTTCGGGGCCGTCTTCGTTTCTAGATGTGGATCACGCGTCCGTAAGCATCCAGCGCTGCCTCATGCATGGCCTCCGACATAGTCGGGTGCGGATAGACGATGCCGTGGATGTCCTCTTCCGTCGCCTCCATGGTGATGGCGGTGACGTAGCCTTGGATCATCTCGGTGACTTCGTGGCCCATCATGTGGGCGCCGATCAGGGCGCCGGTCTTGGCGTCGAAGATGACCTTGACGAAGCCGTCCGGCTCGCCGGCGGCGACAGCCTTGCCGTTCACGCGGAACGGGAAGCGGCCGATCTTGACCTCGCGCTTCTCGGCGCGGGCGGCCTGTTCGGTCACGCCGACCGAGGCGACCTGCGGCTGGGCGTAGGTGCAGCCGGCGATGGGCGAATGGACGTTCGGCGTCTTGTAGCCCGCGATGAACTCGGCGGCGTGAATGCCTTCGTGCGAGGCCTTGTGCGCCAGCCAGGGCGCGCCGGCGCAGTCGCCGATGGCGAACAGGCCCTTGATGTTGGTCTGGCAGTGGCTGTCGGTCTTGATGTGGCCTCGGTCCAGTTCGACGCCCAGCGCCTCCAGGCCGATCCCATCGGTATTGGCGGTGATGCCTACGGCCGAGATGCAGACCTCGGCTTCCAGCGTCTCGGCCTTGCCGCCGATCTCGACATCGACCTTCACGCCCGAACCGGTCTTGGTGACCTTGGTCACCTTGGCGCCGACCTTGAACTTGATTCCGCGCTTCTCGAACGACTTCTGCGCGGCCTTGGACACCTCTTCATCCTCGACCGGCATGATCCGATCCACGGCCTCGACGACCGTCACCTCGGCGCCCAGTGCGCGATAGAAGCTGGCGAACTCAATGCCGATGGCGCCGGAGCCGATCACGACGAAGGACTTGGGCAGACTCTTGGGCGCCAGGGCGTCGCGGTAGGCCCAGATCTTGTCGCCATCGGCTTCCAGGCCGATCTGCGGCAAGGCGCGGGCGCGAGCGCCGACCGCCAGCATGACCGCCTTGGCCTCGACCGTGCGCGAACCGCCGGCCTTCAGAGCGACGACCACCTTCGGCGCAGCGGCGCCCTTCTCCAGCTTGGCCGAGCCCTCGATCACCTCGATCTTGTTCTTCTTCATCAGGAAGGCGACGCCCTTGTTCATCGTCGCCGCGACTCCGCGCGAGCGCTGGATGATGGCGGCGAAGTCGAACGACGCGCCCGAGGTGGACAGGCCGTATTCCTTCAGATGGCTCAGGCTCTCGAACTTCTCGCCCGACTTCAGCAGGGCCTTGGTCGGGATACAGCCCCAGTTCAGACAGATGCCGCCCAGGTTCTCGCGTTCCACAATGGCGACCTTCTGGCCCAGTTGGCTGGCGCGGATGGCCGCGACATAACCGCCGGGGCCCGAGCCGATGACGACGAGATCGAATTCAGCAGCCATTAGATCAACTTCTCGATGTCGGCCTTGATGGCCTCAGGTTCTGTCTGCGGGGCGTAACGGGCGACCACCCTGCCCTCGCGGTCGGTCAGGAACTTGGTGAAGTTCCATTTGATGGCCTGGGAGCCCAGGAAGCCGCGCTTCTGTTCGGTCAGCCAGGCATAGAGCGGATGGCGGTTCGGCCCGTTGACCTCCACCTTGTCGAAAAGGGGGAAGCTGACGTCAAAACTGGTGGCGCAGAAGGCGGCGATTTCCGCCGCCCGCCCCGGCTCCTGATTGCCGAACTGGTTGCAGGGAAAGCCCAGCACCTCGAACGGCGCATCGGCGAAGTCCCGGTGCAGCGTCTCCAGACCGTCGTATTGGCCGGTGAAACCACACTTGGACGCCGTGTTCACAATCAGCAGCGCCTGACCGCGAAAACTGTCCAGCGAAACCTCCGTGCCGTCGATGGCGCGGGCGGAGAAGTCATAGACCGAGGTCATGACTTCCACTCCCCTACGCCAGCATCGCGACGGGATCTTCGATCAACGGCTTGAACGCCTGCAGGAAGCGGGCGCCGGTCGCGCCATCGACGACGCGGTGATCGCAGGTCAGGGTGACGGTCATCACGGTGGCCGCAACGACCTGGCCGTTCTTGGCGACCGCGCGCTGCTCGCCCGCCCCCACGCTCATAATGCAGCCCTGGGGCTCGTTGATGATCGAGGTGAACTGCTTGATGCCGAACATGCCCAGGTTGGACACCGAGAAGGTGCCGCCCTGGAACTCTTCCGGCTTCAGCTTGCGTTCGCGGGCGCGCTTGGCCAGGTCCTTGGACTCGGTGGCGATCTGCGCCAGCCCCTTGGTCTCGGCCTTCTTGATGATCGGCGTGATCAGACCGCCGTCGATGGCCACGGCCATGGAGACGTCGGCGTTGTGGTGCATGGCGATGCCTTCGGGGGTGTAGGAGGCGTTGGCCTCCGGCACCATCTTCAAGGCAAGTGCGGCAGCCTTGATGACGAAGTCGTTGACCGACACCTTGATGCCCTGCGGCTCCAGCATCTTGTTTACCTTCGCGCGGACCGCCATCAGCTGGTCGATCTCGACGTCGATGAACAGCGGGAAGTGCGGGACGTTCTGGATGCTGTCGACCATGCGACGCGCCACGGCCTTCTTCATCCCGTCCAGCGGGATCAGGTCGTAGCTGCCGTCCGGGATGCCCATCTGGGCCAGCGACTGCGCCTTGCGCGGTTCGATGCCAGAGGTCGCAGCGGCGGTCGTCGTCGAGGTGGCCGCCGGTTGAGCGGCGCCCGTCGGCGCGCCCTCGACGTCGCGCTTGACGATCCGGCCGTGAGGGCCGGTGCCCTTGATCGACTTCAGATCGACGCCGTTCTGCGCAGCGATGCGACGCGCCAGAGGCGAGGAGAAGATGCGCTCGCCGCTTTCCGATTTCGTGGCAGCAGGAGCCGGAGCAGCGGCGGCCTTGGGCGCTTCAGCGGCGGGAGCGGCTTCGGCCTTCGGCGCTTCCTCGGTCTTGGCGGCGGGCTTTTCCGCAGCCTTGGGCGCGGCGGCTCCGCCTTCATCCTTCAGGCGGGCGATGGGCGTATTGACCTTCACCCCTTCCGTGCCTTCGGCGACCAGGATGTCAGTGATCTCGCCCTCATCGACGGCTTCGACTTCCATCGTGGCCTTGTCGGTCTCGATCTCGGCGATCACGTCGCCGGCGGAAACGACGTCGCCGACCTTGACGTGCCATTTGGCCAGAACGCCCTCCTCCATCGTCGGAGACAGGGCCGGCATCAGGATGTCGGTCATCAGGCGTTCCCCCCGGTTGGCGTAATCGGTTCGGCGACAGTGCGGACGTCATTCGCCTTCACCACTTCGCTGAGACCTTCGAGGATGCGGTGGTAGGCCGCGGTTTCGTCGTGTTGATGCCGCACGGCATAACCATGCGCCATGTGTCGCGCCGCATAGGCCAGCAGCCGACCGAACTGTATGGGATCGTTGAAGGCCGGTTTGACGGACATCACCGGCTCGTCCTTCGACCACCACATTCGGAGGACTTCGATGGCTGCGGGGTCAGCAGCGACGCTGTCTGGCGTCGTCAGCATGAACTCCGATGCCTCGGTCATGCCATCACCTGTTTCACGGCCGCGATGATCTTGTCCACGCCTGGCAACGACAGCACTTCCAGATTGGCGGCATAGGGCAGCGGCACGTCTTCCTGGTGCACGCGCAGCGGCGGGGCGTCCAGATAATCGAAGGCGTGTTCGATCACGCGGGCCACGACCTCTGCTCCGACGCCCATCGGACCCCAGCCCTCTTCGGCCGAGACCAAACGGTTGGTCTTCTTGACGCTCTCGACGATGGTCTCGTGATCCAGGGGGCGCAGAGTGCGCAGGTCGATCACCTCGGCCTCGATACCCTCCTCAGCCAGCTTCTCGGCCGCCTGCAGGGCGAAGCCAACCATCCGGCTGTGGGCGGTGATGGTGACGTCCTTGCCTTCGCGACGAACCTTGGCCTTGCCGATCGGCAGGACATAGTCCTCGACCTCCGGCACATCGAACTCCAGGCCGTACATCATCTCGTGTTCGAGGAAGACGACCGGGTTCGGGTCACGAATGGCGGCTTTCAGCAGGCCCTTGGCGTCGGCCGCGTCATAGGGCGCGATAACCTTCAGACCCGGCACCTGAGCGTACCAGGCCGAGTAGTCCTGGCTGTGCTGGGCGCCGACGCGCGAAGCAGCGCCGTTCGGACCGCGGAACACGATTGGCGCGCGGATCTGACCGCCCGACATATAAAGGGTCTTGGCGGCCGAGTTGATGATGTGATCGATCGCCTGCATGGCGAAGTTGAACGTCATGAACTCGACGATCGGCTTCAGGCCCGACATGGCGGCGCCGACGCCCAGGCCGGCGAAGCCATGCTCGGTGATCGGAGTGTCCACGACGCGCTGGTCGCCGAACTCCTGCAGCAGGTCGCGGCTGACCTTGTAGGCGCCCTGGTACTGGGCGACTTCCTCGCCGATCAGGAAGACGCGATCGTCACGACGCATCTCTTCGGCCATGGCGTCACGCAGGGCGTCGCGCACGGTCGTCTTGACCAGTTTGGCGTCGGTCGGGATTTCCGAGTCTCGCAGTTCGACCTTGGGCGTCGCGATCTGGGCTGGTGCCTTTT
Source organism: Brevundimonas sp. Leaf280 (assembly GCF_001422455.1). Classification (NCBI taxonomy): domain Bacteria; kingdom Pseudomonadati; phylum Pseudomonadota; class Alphaproteobacteria; order Caulobacterales; family Caulobacteraceae; genus Brevundimonas; species Brevundimonas sp. Leaf280. The sequence continues at coordinate 449,668 of NZ_LMNC01000002.1, forward strand.
CCGGATCGCCGGTCTTGCCTTCGGCCGCAGCATTGGGCGTCTCAGCTTCGCCCTGCGCGGGGTCAGCCTTCGGCGCGGGCGCCGCTGCGCCATCTTCGCCGGCCAGACGCGCGATCGGCGTGTTGACCTTCACGTTCTCGGAGCCTTCGGCGACCAGGATTTCCAGCACTTCGCCTTCATCCACGGCCTCGACTTCCATCGTCGCCTTGTCGGTTTCGATCTCGGCGATCACCTGGCCGGCCGACACGGTGTCGCCCGCCTTGATGTGCCATTTGGTCAGCGTGCCCTCTTCCATCGTGGGGGACAGCGCCGGCATCAGAATGTCGGTCACGGATCAGGCCTCCACGTAGACGTCGGTATAGAGCTCGGACGGATCGGGTTCCGGGCTCTCTTGGGCGAATTGAACAGCTTCGGCGACGATCGCCTTGATTTCGGTATCGATGGCCTTGAGCTCGTCCTCGGTCGCATTGGCGGCCGACAGCAGCGTCTTCAGGTGATCGATCGGGTCGCGGGTCTTCTTGACCTCATCGACCTCTTCCTTGGTCCGGTATTTGGCCGGGTCGGACATCGAGTGACCGCGATAGCGATAGGTCTTCACTTCCAGGATGAAGGGACCGCCGCCCTCGCGGGCGCGCTTCACCGCACGCGCCGTCGCGTCACGCACGGCCAGCACGTCCATGCCGTCGACCTGCTCGCCCGGAATGCCGAAGCTGGCGCCGCGCTGATACAGTTCGGTTGTCGAGGACGAGCGTTCGATGCTCGTGCCCATGGCGTACTGGTTGTTCTCGATGATGTAGATAGCCGGCAACTTCCACAGCTGCGCCATGTTGAAGCTTTCGTACACCTGCCCCTGGTTCGAGGCGCCGTCGCCGAAATAGACGAAGGCCACCGAATCGTCGCCGCGATACTTGCCGGCGAAGGCCAAACCGGTGCCCAGCGCCACCTGGGCGCCGACGATGCCGTGACCGCCATAGAAGCCGGTCGGCACGTCGAACATGTGCATCGATCCGCCCTTGCCCTTTGACGAACCGCCGCTGCGGCCGGTCAGCTCGGCCATGACTTCCTTGGGATCCATGCCGGCGGCCAGCATATGGCCGTGGTCGCGATATCCGGTGATGATCTTATCGTGGCCCTGTTTGACGCTCTCCTGAACGCCGACCGCCACGGCCTCCTGGCCGATGTACAGGTGGCAGAAGCCGCCGATCAGACCCATGCCGTACAGCTGGCCTGCACGCTCTTCGAAGCGGCGGATCAGAACCATCTCGCGATAGAAGCGCAGAAGGTCTTCCTTGGACGCCGTCGGCGTGTTGGGCAGTTTATCAGGCGTGGTCGTCTGAGCGGATTTGGCTGGGGCTTTCGCCATCCGGTATCTCCCGGCTAGGCGCCGAGAACCGACGCCTTCTTATCGTTACGGAAAGGGGCTTTAGCAGCCTTCCTTCCGGTAACGCAAAGGGGTGCGGGTCGCCCTGTAACAATAGTTCAATTGGTGAAGGTCGCTTAGCCTTGGGCGGCCGGGGCCGAGACGCGGATCACATAGTCGCGCGGGTCGGAGAAACCCAGGACGGCGCGCGCGCGCTCTTCCAGAAGGTCGCGAGACAGACTGTCGGTGCGCAGATAGCGAACCCGTGTCTCAAGGTCGCGGCGCTGCTCGGTCAGATGCGCCAGCTGGTCCTCGCGCTGCCCCAGCAAGGCGTCGCGAGATGATCCGCTCAGCAGTCCGCGCTCGCCCGTCAGCGCCTGCACCCCGAGATAGGCCAGAAGCAGCAACAGGGCGAGGGACAGGCGGTAAGGTTTCATCCGTTCGGGCACTTGAGACGCTCCTTCTGAGCGCAAAAACACAGTTCAGAAACCGTGCCCGAAAATGCCTAACGAAATGTAGCTTGACCGTAAGAATGTCGGCGGAAAACGCTGATTCTCCGCCGACAATTCCGATTTCTATTTGAGTAGCATACCGTCGCCGAAATAGACGCCCTGATCGCCCAGCATTTCCTCGATGCGGAGCAACTGGTTGTACTTCGCCACGCGGTCAGAGCGGGCCAACGAGCCCGTCTTGATCTGACCGCAGTTTGTCGCCACGGCCAGGTCGGCGATGGTGTAGTCCTCGGTCTCGCCCGACCGGTGGCTCATCACGGCGGTATAGCCCGCGCGGTGGGCCATATCGACGGCGTCCAAGGTTTCCGACAGGGTGCCGATCTGGTTGACCTTGATCAGGATCGAGTTGGCCAGACCTTCGCCGATACCGGCGGCCAGACGCGCAGGATTGGTGACAAACAGATCGTCGCCGACCAGTTGGACCCGGTCGCCCAGGCGCTCGGTCAGCAGGCGCCAGCCGTCGAAGTCATCCTCGGCCATGCCGTCCTCGATCGACACGATCGGGAAGCGTTCGCACAGGTCGACCAGATAGGCGGCCATGCCTTCGGAATCGACGGTCTTGCCCTCTCCGGCCATGACGTATTTGCCGTCCTTGAAGAATTCGGTCGAGGCGACGTCGAGGCCCAAGTGGAAATCCTCGCCCGCGAGGTAGCCCGCCGCCTGGCCCGCCTTGGTGATGAAGCTCAGCGCCTCATCGGCCGAGGCCAGATTGGGCGCAAAGCCGCCCTCGTCGCCGACGTTCGTGTTGTGCCCGGCGTCCTTCAGTTGCTTTTTCAGGGCGTGGAAGATTTCGGCGCCCATGCGCACGGCGTCAGAAAACGTCTCGGCACCGGTGGGCAGGATCATGAACTCCTGGATGTCGATCGGATTGTCGGCGTGCGCGCCGCCGTTGATAATGTTCATCATCGGGGTCGGCAGGACGCGGGCCGAGACTCCGCCCAGATAACGATACAGTTCCTGATTGGCCGACAAGGCGCTGGCCTTGGCGACGGCAAGAGACACGCCCAGGATCGCATTTGCGCCCAGACGGCCCTTGTTGGGCGTGCCGTCCAGTTCAATCATCGCCTCATCGATCCGGCGCTGCTGCTCGGCGTCCATGCCGGACAGGGCGTCGAAGATTTCGCCGTTGACGGCGTCAACCGCCTTCTGGACGCCTTTGCCGCCCCACATGTCCTTGTCGCCGTCCCGCAGTTCGACCGCTTCATGCGCGCCTGTGGACGCGCCGGACGGAACGGCGGCGCGGCCGAACGAACCGTCTTCCAGCGTAACATCGACCTCGACCGTCGGATTGCCCCGGCTATCGAGGATCTGGCGGGCGACGATGTCGGCGATGTCGGTCATGGCTCGGCTCTTTGGCTCAAGGGGCAAGGGAGGTCCGACGGTTTAGCCGCCTCCCCGCCAAACGCCAATGCCGACATCGTCGCCAGGCCTCAGGAACAGCCCTCGACGAGCTGGATCGAAGGATCACCCGCGTGGACCATCATCACCTTGCCGTCGCTGCCGATCTCATATCGAACGCCGCGCGCCGACGGATCGGTGACATAGGTCGTCGATCCGCCCTTCGACCAGACGAACAGATCCTCGGCCGGCGCCTCCTGGTATTTGTGCGGCTGGGCGAAGACGGCGCCGCCGTAGGCTTGCTTGATCGCCATGGCCGTATCGCCGACGCCGAACCCTCGATCGGTCTTCGTCGTCGCACCGCGCGCCAGGGTGATTCGCGTCAGCACGCCGTTCTGGATCATCACCTGCACATCGGCGGGCGCCTTCGCGGGATGGAACTGGTCACAGACTTCGGGCTCGGCGCCGCCGACGGCGTTCGGTTGGGAGTCCTCGCCCCAGACCTTCACCAGTTCGGCGCGCGTCATGCCGATTCGCACCGGCCCCAGACCTTCGGCCGTCAAAGCGTTCGGATCGGCGGAGGGCGTAGCGGGCGTCTCGTTCGCGGATGCGACGGGCGGTGCGGCGGGCTCCGAGACGCGCTCCTCTGCGCGATTGCAGGCGGCGAGGGTCAGTAGCGCACAGGCGCTGACGGCGGTGAAACGAATCATCATGCGGCGTCTCCAATGGAAGCTTCACCGCATTGAACGCACGAAAACGGCGCGCGGGTCACCGCGCGCCGTCGAAATCGTCATCCGACCGAAGTCGGGGTCGCCTGAAAGACTAGTCTTCCTTCGGCGTGATGACCTGACGACCGCGATAGGTGCCGGTCTTCAGGTCGATGTGGTGCGGGCGCTTCAGCTCGCCGGTGTCCTTGTCCTCGACGTAGACGTTCGAGGTCAGGGCGTCGTGGGCGCGGCGCATGTTGCGACGCGAGGGAGATACTTTGCGCTTCGGAACGGCCATGTCCGTCTCAATCTTCTAAGTCGGGCGCCGCCCAGAGCCGAGCTCCGTCTAGCGCGAAAACAATAGCGGCGGCCCTCAGGACCGCCACGCGAGGCGCGGCTTATGCATGAACCGCGCGACGATTTCAAGGCGTTTAAGCAGGCGTCAGACGCCGGACGATCTTCGCAGGATTGCCGACCACCACCACGTCGGACGGCACGTCCTTCGTCACGACCGATCCCGCGCCGATCACCGACCGATCGCCGATGGTGACGCCCGCCAGAACGATCGCGCCGCCGCCAATCCAGACGTCGTCCCCGATGACGATCGGCCGCGCCGTCTCCTCGCCCCGGCGGGCGACCGCGTCCAGCGGATGTTCCGGCGTCAGAAGCTGCACGCCCGGCCCCGCCTGAAAGTTATCGCCGATGCGGATCTCGGCGCAGTCCAGGAACACGCAGTTGGCGTTGGCGAAAGCCCGCGCGCCCAGGTGGATGTTGACGCCATAGTCGCAGAAGAAGCCCGGCATGATGATCGCCTTGCCGTCGGCCGCATTGACCAGTTCGTTGACCAGGGCGCCGCGCCGGTCTCGATCCGGCTCGGCGTTGATGGCGACGGTCAGGGCCACGGCGCGGGCGCGACCATCGCGCAGATCGGGATCGCCCGGATCGTAAGGCAAGCCCGCCAGCATCTTTTCGCGCTCGGTCATGCGTCCTCCGTCAGAGCGTCAGCCACCGCTTCGCCGATGGCCAGCGAACTGGTCAGGCCGGGGCTTTCGATGCCGAACAGCGCCATCAGACCATCGATGCCGTGATGCTCCCGGCCATGAAGCTGAAAGTCCGGTTGCGGCTCGCCCGGCCCATGCAGTTTGGGCCGAATGCCGGCGTAGTCCGGCGTCAGAGCGCCGTCGGGCAAACCCGGCCAAAAACGACGAATGTAGGTCGCGAACTCTTCGGCCTTGGCGGGATCGAACGAGTAATCCTCGGTTTCGACATAGGCCAGGTCGGGCCCGAACACGGCCTGACCACCCAGATCCTTGCGATAGTGGGTGCCCAGCGCGCCGGGGATGGGCGGCGGATAGATCAGCCGATCAAACGGCGCCTTACCCGTCAGACGGAAATAGACGCCCTTGCCGAAATGTCCGGCGGGAATGTCGCCGGGCGGATAGCCTCCGATCAACGCCGCCACCGCCTGGGCCGATAGTCCGGGCGCGGTGACCAAAAGGCGGCTCGTGACCTGCATCGCCCCCTCCCCGCCGACACGGATCGTGAAGCCGCCGCACGTCAGGGGCTCTGCGCCCTCGAACGGCGCCGAGACCACGACTGATCCGCCCGCATCCTCGATCTCGCCCTGTAGAGCCAGCATATAGCCGTGGCTGTCGAACAGGCCGCTCTCGGGCGACAGGATGGCGGCGTAGGCGTTCAACTCCGGCTCCAGCGCCCGCGCCTGGACGCCGGTCAGATGCGCCAGCCCTTCGACGCCATTCGCCGTCGCCTGTTCGAAGATAGCCTCGATCCGCTCGACCTCTGATTCCTGCGTCGCCACGACCAGCTTGCCGCATTTCCAGTGATCGATCTTGCGGCTGGCCAGGAAGTCGTAGAGCGCACGGCGTCCCTCGACGCAGAAGCGGGCCTTCAGCGATCCGGTCGGATAATAGAGCCCGCCGTGAATGACCTCGGAGTTACGCGAGGAGACGCCCTGGCCGATGTGGGCTTCCTTCTCCAGCACCAGCACCGTCAGCCCCCGTTTCGACAGCGCTCGACCGCAGGCCAGGCCCACAGCCCCGGCGCCCACGACGGTCGCGTCGAAATCGAAACTCATCGGACGCCGTACCTCCGCTTCGCCTCGGCCTCGAAACAGCCGATCAGCTTTTCCACCGCTCGGTCGAAGTTCGCCGACAGCATCATGTCCAGCATCCGAGACTTGAAGGCGAAGTCGATCATGAACTCCAGCCGCGTGCCGTCCGGATGGGGAAAGAACTCCCAACGGTTCTTCAGGTGCTTGAACGGTCCGCGCAACAGGCCGACCTCGACCTTCGGCGCATTGCGATCATGCCTGACCCAGGTGGAGAAGCGCTCCTTAAGGAAAGAAAAGCCAACGCCGGCCTCCGCGTCCTGCAAGCCGACGCCCTCGCCTTCCTCGCGCGCGTTCCAGACGCGCATCGACGTGACCCAAGGCACGAAGTCGGGATAGGCGCGCACGTCGGCGACCAGATCGGCAAGCTGTTGGGGCGCATAGGGAAGAATGCGCGTGACGCGGTGGACGGCCATGCGGGACTTAGCGGCGCAGCTGCGCCTCGCGCGCCGCCTTCAGCCGGGCGAAGTCGTCGCCGGCGTGGTGGGACGAACGCGTCAGCGGGCTGGAGGACACCATCAGGAAACCCTTGGCCCGGGCGATCGCCTCATAGGCTTTGAACTCTTCCGGTGTGACGAAGCGGTCGATGGCGGCGTGCTTGCGCGTGGGCTGGAGATATTGGCCGATGGTGATGAAATCGACGCCGGCGGACCGCATGTCGTCCATCACCTGCATGACCTCTTCCTTGGTCTCGCCCAGGCCGACCATGATGCCGGACTTGGTGAACTGGTTCGGGTCCCGCTCCTTGACCATCTGCAACAGGCGCAGGCTGTGGAAGTAGCGCGCGCCCGGCCGGATCTTCAGATACAGGCGCGGAACGGTCTCCAGATTATGATTGAAGACGTCGGGCTTGGCGTCGATCATCACGGCCGCCGCCCCGTCCTTGCGCAGGAAGTCGGGGGTCAGGATCTCGATGGTGGTGTCGGGCGCCTGGATGCGGATCTGGCGCACCACCTCGGCGAAGTGGGCCGCGCCGCCGTCGGCCACATCGTCGCGATCGACGGACGTGATGACGACGTGGTTCAGGCCCATCTGCTGGACGGCCAAGCCCACCTTGCCCGGCTCTTCCGGATCCAGCGGCTGAGGCAGGCCCGTCTTGACGTTGCAGAAGGCGCAGGCTCGCGTGCAGGTGTCGCCCATGATCATCAAGGTGGCGTGTTTCTGGCTCCAGCACTCGCCGATGTTCGGGCAGGCCGCCTCTTCACAGACCGTCACCAGCCCCTTGGAGCGAACGATCTCCTTGGTGGCGTTGTATTGACCAGAGCCCGGCGCTTTGACCCGCAGCCAGTCGGGCTTTTTCAGAACGACCGACTCGGGCCGGTTCTGCTTTTCGGGGTGGCGCAGCTCGGACGGCTTACGCTGAAGGGTGTCGATCAGGGTGACCATGGCCGGTATGTCGGACTTTGAGGCCGTTTAGGCAAGGCACACCGGGTAACAGACTTGCCGCAGGCGTGATCGCGCATCGGAACTCACGCGACGTTACGCATCTTTTCAAGATGCGGCGGCGTCATTAATGACAGTCGCCCGAACAACAGAGAGGGCCGCCCGCGTCCTCCGTAGGAGACGCGCTTGCGCCAGGCCCTGGATCCCTCGCTTTACGACTCGACCCTGATCGACGCCCTGATCGATGCGCGGTCGCGGTTCGGCGACAAGGAAATCCTGGAGGATCAGGACCGGCATCCGCTGACCTACACCGGCCTGATCCGCGCCGCCTTCGTGCTGGGCCGCAAGATCGCCAATATGACCGACAAGGGCGAGCGGGTCGCCATCCTGCTGCCGTCGTCCATGGGCGTCGTCGTCACCTTCTTCGGCCTGCACGCCCACGGCCGCGTGCCGGTGATGCTGAACTTCACCGCCGGCGAAGCCAATCTGAAGGCGGCCATCAAGGCCTCCGGCGTCAAGAAGGTGTTGACCGCAAAACGCTTCATCGATCAGGCCAAGCTGGACGACCTGATCGTCGAACTGAAGACGGTGGCCGAGGTCGTCTGGCTGGACGACGTGCGCAAGACCATCGGCCTGGCCGACAAGCTCTACGGCCTCGCCGCCGGCGCGGCGCCCAAGCGGTTCCGCGTGAAGACGGATCCGGACGCGCCGGGCGTCGTCCTGTTCACCTCCGGCAGCTTCGGCACGCCCAAGGGCGTGGTGCTGAGCCAGAAGAACCTCGTCGCCAATGCGCGTCAAGTGGCGGCTCATATCGACCTGCTGCCCGAATGGGTGATGTTCAATCCCCTGCCGACCTTCCACTGTTTCGGCCTGACCGGCGGGGTCATCCTGCCGCTGCTGCAAGGGTTGAAGGCCTTCCAGTATCCGTCGCCGCTGCACGCCAAACAGATCACCGACCTGCTGCCCCAGGTGAACGCCTCGATCCTGTTCGCGACCGACACCTTCCTGAACCAGTACGGTCGCGTCGCCGAACCGAACGACTTCTCGACGCTGAAGTTCGTGGTCGCCGGCGCCGAGAAGGTGCGCGAGGAGACCCGTACCCTGTTCAACACCAAGTTCGGCGGCGTCGAACTGCTGGAAGGCTACGGCGCGACCGAGGCCTCGCCCGTGATCGCCGTCAACCATCCTGACCGAAACGCACCCGGCACGGTCGGTCAGGTGCTGCCCGGCATCGACTGGAAGCTGGAGCCCGTTGAGGGCATCGACGCGGGCGGTCGCCTGATGCTGCGCGGGCCCAATGTCATGAACGGCTATGTCACCTCAGCCGAGCCGTTGCAGTGGGATCCGATTGGCGACGATTGGCTGGACACCGGCGACATCGTCGATGTGACCGACGACGGCTATGTCACCATCCGCGGCCGCGCCAAGCGCTTCGCCAAGATCGGCGGCGAAATGGTCTCACTGACCGCCGTCGAAGGGATCGCCGGCGCCGTCTGGCCGGATCAGCGCCACGCCGTGGTGTCGATTCCGGACAGCCGCAAGGGCGAGAAGCTGGTGCTCGTCACTGACCACGCCGACGCTGAGGTCGCGCCCCTAGCTGAATGGGCGCGAACCAACGGCGCGCCCGAACTGATCGTGCCGAAAAAGATCGTCAAGGTCGCCGAAGTGCCCGTCTTGGGTACCGGCAAGACGGATTATGTGTCCATTCAGAAGATGGTTGAGGCCGAGAAGGCGGCTTGATCAGCCGATCCGGACGCCTGTCATCGAGATCGAGCCGCCGTCGATGCGGTCGTTGAAGAAGCTGACCGCCTCGCCCGGCTCCTGCTGGGCGGCGATATAAAGCACCGGCAGGAAATGCTCGTCGGTCGGCACGCTTAGCTGCGCGTCCTCGGCCAGCCCCACCCAATCGATCAGGGCCTCATGGTCGCTCCGTTCGAACGCCGTCTTCACCGCCTCGTTGAAGCCGGTCGCCCAGGCGTAGGGTTCGGCGCCGTCCTCGCGCTTCCAGGTCTGCAGATTGTGGACGAAATCGCCCGAACCGGCGATGACGATCCCCTCTTCGCGCAGCGGTTTCAGCGTTTTGGCCAGTTCGTAATGCTGGCGCGCCGTCAGCTCGCGATTCAGCGACAGTTGCACTACCGGCACGTCCGCCTCTGGCCACACATGGCACAGCACCGACCAGGTCCCGTGATCCAGGCCCCACGCTTGCGCCTGGACGGCCCCGGTCAGCGCCGATACCCGCGCCGCCAAGGCGGGCGACCCGGGCGCCGGATACTGCATCTGATGAAGTTCGCGCGGAAAGTTGCCGAAGTCATGGATGGTCTCGGGCCTCTCCTGCGCGGTGACGCCCAGCCCGCGCGTCTCCCAGTGGGCGGAGATCATCACCACACCCTTGGGCTTGCCGATCGCTTCGCCCAGCGCACGCCAGGCGGCCCCATAGGGACCGCCAAGCGCATTCATGGGTGAACCGTGGCCGAAAAAGACGGCGGGCTGGCGCATCGGATCAGCCGTGCAGCTTCTTGGCCAGCTCGGCGATATGCTTGCCCTGGAACCGGGCGCCGTCCAGCTCGACATCGCTGGGCTGACGCGATCCGTCGCCGCCCGTGATCGTCGATGCGCCATAGGGCGACCCGCCGTGGATGGCGTCCAGCGTCATCTGACCCTGGAAGGAATAGGGCAGACCCACGACCGGCATGCCGTGGTGCATGAAGAAGTTGTGCAGCCCCTGGAAGGTGGTTTCCTGACCGCCGTGCTGGGTCGCCGTGGCCGTGAAGGCGCCGCCAATCTTGCCGATCAGGGCGCCCGAGAACCACAGGCCGCCGGCCTGATCCAGGAAGGCGCGCATCTGCGACGCGGCCGAACCGAAACGGGTGCCGGCGCCGATGATGACGGCGTCATAGTCCTTCAGGTCGTCGATCTTGGCGATCGGCGCCTTTTGATCCAGCTTATAGTGAGAGGCCTTGGCCAACTCTTCCGGCACGGTTTCCGGCACACGCTTGATGTCCACGATTGCGCCTTCGACCTCGCGCGCGCCTTCGGCGACTGCCTCGGCCATGGTTTCCAGATGACCGTAGGTCGAATGATAGAGGACGAGGACTTTCGGCATCGAGGAAGCTCCGTTGAATGACAAGGGCCGTCATTCGCAACAACGACCGTTGCTAACTTGGCGCGCTGCTTGCCCTTCTGCAAGTCCCCGACATCAAATCACGTCTCGAAGGGGCAAACGGTGTCATAAAAGGTCCTGTCGCCCGGCGTGGGGCGACCGCGCCGACAATGGAAACGGTGCTCCATCACCATCGCCTGCTGCTCGATGTTCAACGCGTCCCACCGGCAGGTCGGTTCCACGCGGTAGGCATAGGAGGCGGGGGTGTCCCCAGCTTTCAACTTAGCAAACAGCAGATTGACGCCCTGCTGGGCCTGCCAAACGTGCGTCAGTTCATGGATCAGGACGCCCTGCATGCGAACCGGCGCGGCCGCGAAGTCTAAGACGAGCTGCGCTTGCGGCCACACGATCCAGTCTCGCCCGAACCAGCGTCCAGCAACGAAGGCGCGGCGGAACGGCCAACCGATCAAACGGACAGGTGCGAGGTCGATCGCGGCCCCGAAGGCCTCTCGCGCGAGCGATTTCTCAGATTCGGTCAGGGCGCGAACGAAGGATCCCAAGGCTTCACATACTCCCAGTGCCACGGCTCATAGACATAGGGCACAAAGCCGAAACGCCCAGCGTTCGCCACCAGCCAGCGATAGGTCGCCGACCGCGCCATATATTCGCGGCTGGCCGGGGTGGTGGAATCGACACCCAGACCCGGCGCTTGGCCGACATACAGATCGACCGCCGTGCCAGTCCGATGCGGCGAGCAGACGGCGCGGCGCAGGCCGTCGCAGTTGCCCTGCTGCACACAGCGCGTCGCGTCCGCCTCGGGATCGCGGAAGCCGGAGAAGATCTGCAGCAGTTCGGGATCGGCCCCCACCTCCGGAACCTCCGCTCGCGCGGCCGCGACCAGCCGGCGATAGGCGTCCAACACGTCACGGCGCAGCAGACGTGTCAGACGGTCGGCATGTTCCTCGGCCTCTACCAGGTAGCCGAGCTGATTGATCGGCGGCGGCTCGGGACAGGCTCTGCTGACGCGCGCCATGACGAACGGCCGCCGCTCCTGCCAAAGGCCGCGAAACACCTGGAATGTCGCCGCATCGAACAGGCCGGTCGGCGCCAGGCCGTGCGTCTGCTGAAACCCCGCCAGTTGCGATGCAAAGATCGGCGTGCCGGGTCCGCAGGCCGTGTGCAGTTCGCGCTGGATCAGCGGCAGATAGGCCTGCCACCCCCACTCCACCGCCCCGAAAGGCGCCCATTCCATGCCGTAAGCCGCAGCAGCGTTCGCCAGTCCCTGCGCCTGCCAACCGTCGGCGTTGGTGTGGCAGGGTCCGGCCGCACGCGCGCCGCCGGCAAACGTCAGAACGAAGCAAACGGATAGGAACGCAAAAAGGCTTCGCCACATGTCGCACAGGAAGCCCCAAGCCGGTCGATCTCACAAGTGCATGAGTCACCGATCGCTGGCATGGTGGCGCGCGGCCGACTCGCGCCGCGCCTTTCGGACCGATGCATGTCCTCCGCCGCGCCGACCGCGCCCCGCCGTTCCAACGCCGTGCTTGCCGCCTTTTCCGGCCCGTGCCTGCCGCTGGCGGCCTTTGGCGTCGCCCTGCCCGTCACCCTGCCGGAGTTCTACGCTACCTATGTGGGTTTGGAGCTGGGAGTCGTGGCCGCCGTCTTCATGGCCGTGCGCCTGATCGACATCGTCTTCGACCCCTTCATCGGCTGGGGCATGGACAAGACCAGGACGCGGTTCGGTCGCTATCGCCCCTGGATGGCGCTCTCGACGCCGATCCTGATGCTGTCGGCTTTCATGATGTTCGTCGTGGTCCAGCCCGGCGCCGGACCGGCCTATCTTTTTGGTTGGCTGCTGGTCCTCTATCTCGGCTTTTCGATCGGCACCCTGGGCCAACTCGGCTGGGCCGCCGTGCTTGCGCCGCAGTATGACCAGCGCAGCCGGGTCTATGGCTGGTGGCAGGTGTTCAACATCATTGGCGTGATCCTGATTCTGGTGCTGCCGACCGTGGTGGTTCAGACCGGCATCGGAAACTATGCCGACGGCGTGCGCATCATGGGCTGGGCCATCCTGATCGCCCTGCCCGTCACCATCGGCCTCGCCATGGTCGCCGTGCCCGAACCCGTCAATGCCGGCGACCAGCCGCACGGCGGCGCCGGCGCCTATCTGGCCCTGCTGAAGATGCCCACGGTCAGAAAGCTTCTGATCGCCGACCTGCTGCTGGGCGTCGCGCCGGGCATCACGGGTTCGCTGCTGTTCTTCTTCTTCGGACAGATCAAGGGCTACGACCACAGCCAGGCCGGCCTGTTCATGCTGTTCTATTTCGTCGCCGGTTTGTGCGGCGCGCCCATCTGGGCCTGGCTGGCCACGCGGATCGGCAAGGACAAGGCCCTGGCTGTCGCCAGCCTGATCTTCGCGGCCCTCTATATCGCCGCCACCCTGGTTCCCGGCGGCAACTTCATGTTGACGGCAGGCGCCATGTTCATCGCCGGCCTGCCCTATGCGGCCGGCCTGTTCCTGTTGCGCGCCATGATGGCGGACGCGGGTGACGAGGTGCGACTGGAGACCGGTGTGGATCGCACCGGACTGATGTTCTCCATCCTGTCCGCGACGACCAAGATCGGCCACGTGGTCGCGCTGATCCCCTACCTGATCCTGCAGGGCGTGGGCTTCAAGGCGGTGCCGGGCCCGCTAGGCAACAGCGACTTTTCCCTGCTGACGCTCCAGATCCTGTTCATTCTGGTCCCCGGCCTGCTGCTGGCCGCCGCCGCCTGGGTGCTGAAGGGCTATCCCCTGACGCCGAAGCGGCACGATGAAATCCGCCTCGCCCTGGAAGTTCGCGACGGAGTCCGTCGTTGAGACCGATCGACCGCCTGCTCGGCGTCATGGAGCGGTTGCGCGATCCCGACGGCGGCTGTCCCTGGGACGTGGAGCAGACCTTCGCCACCATCGCCCCCTATACGATCGAGGAGGCCTATGAGGTCGCCGACGCCATCGAGCGCAACGATCTCGTTGAGCTGAAGGGCGAGCTTGGCGACCTGCTGTTTCAGGTGGTCTTCCACGCCCGCATGGCCGAGGAACAGGGGCTGTTCGCTTTCGACGACGTGGTCACGGCCATCGCCGACAAGCTGGAGCGCCGCCACCCCCATGTCTTCGGTGACGAGGCGAAGCGCTCCTCGAAGGAACAGACCGTCGCCTGGGAAGCCATAAAGGCCGCCGAGCGAAAGGACCGCAAGAAGCCGGGTGTTCTGGACGATGTGCCGGTCGGCCTGCCCGCCCTGACCCGCGCCGCCAAGCTGACCAAGCGCGCCGGCCGCGTGGGCTTCGACTGGCCTTCCACCGACGAGGTGTTCGACAAGCTGGCCGAAGAGGTCGAGGAATTGCGCGTCGAGATCGCCGCCGGCGACCAGGCCAAGGCGCGCGAAGAGCTGGGCGATCTTCTGTTCGTCGTCGCCAACCTGGCGCGCAAGCTGGACTTCGAACCCGAAGACGCCCTGCGCGCGGCCAACGCGAAGTTCGTGCGTCGCTTCGGCTTCATCGAGGCGGAACTGGCGAAGGACGGCCGTACGCCCGACCAATCGGACCTGGCCGAGATGGACCGCCTCTGGGACGCCGCAAAGGTCGCCGAAAAGGCCGCGCCTGAAGCCTGAGCGACCCCCGCGTGACCTACGACCTGATAATCTTCGACTACGACGGCGTGGTCGCCGACAGCGAGGTGCTGAACAGCACCGTCATGGCCGAACAGCTGACCGCCATCGGTCTGCCGACCTCGCTCGACGACGTCCTGGCCGCCTATACGGGCAAGCGCTGGCGCGACAATCGGCCGGTCGTCGAGGTGGCCTTGGGTCGTGCCTGCCCTGACGACTTCCACACCACATGGTTTGCGACCTGTCGCCAGCGCGCGCCGCAGCAGCTTGAACCCGTGCCCGGTCTGCTGGACTTCGTCGCCGCCCGACCCGAGCCCCGCTGCATCGCCTCGTCCAGCGGCCCCGACTGGATCGGCGTCGGTCTGGACATATTCGGTCTGACGGATCATTTCGACGGCGCGGTCTTCACCGGCCTGGTGGTCGAGCGCGGCAAGCCCCACCCCGACATCTTCCTGTACGCCGCCCACGCCATGGGCGTCGATCCGGCCCGCGTCCTGGTGATCGAAGACAGCGAGGCGGGCGTCACCGCAGGGGTCGCAGCCGGTATGACGGTCGTGGGGCTGACGGCGGGCGGGCATGTTCGCGACGGCCATGCCGAACGCCTGAAGGCGCGCGGCGCACACCACATCGCCGACAGCTATACGGCCGTCTCCGCCTTCATGGATCGTCAGAGGTAGCGCAGTTCCTGAAGATCGACGTCACGGAACAGCTTCTTGGCCGTCACCTCATCCAGCTGACGCGCCCTCATCAATCGACGCAACTCCTCACGCTCGGCCGCCAGCGCCGCTAGCCACAGACGACGCTCGATATCGTCCATCTTGCGCGTCAGGGCGGCGTCTTCCTCGTCCGTGCGGGTGTGGGTCTCGATCCGCTGACGATAGGTTTCCATGATCCGACCGGCGATGTCGGAATAGAGGTCGGGGTCGGGTTTGCCCTCCGCCATGGCGTGCGAGGCGTCCTCGATGGCGCGCAGGGCTGCCGAGGCGGCGGCGACCCGGCCGCGATCCTCTTCCTGCTCGTGCGACGGCTCCGGCGGCAGTTCGACGTTCTTCAAAAGTCTGGGCAAGGCGAAGGTGGCCACCACCAGCGACACCACGATCACACCCGCCGCCAGGAAGATTGCAAGGTTCCGCGACGGCATAGGCGATCCGTCGCCCAAGGCGAATGGCAGGGTCAGGATGCCGGCCAGAGTGATCGCGCCCCTCACACCCGCCAGAGACATCACCATGGTCAGCCGCAGGCCGACCTTGGCCGGAGGCCCACGATGGCGGCGGCGAAACAGGGTCAGCTTCAGCGAGGTCCACACCCAGACGAACCGCAGCGCCGCCAGGGTGGCGACAATGCCGAACACATAGACCGCCAGCCACCAGACCTCGGGCCGGCTGGTGCCCGCCACCACCTCGGCCGCGCGCGACATGATCGAGGGCATCTGTTCGCCCAGGATCACGAAGATGATGCCGTTGGCCACGAACTGAACCGTGTCCCATACGACGCTGCGCCGGATCCGCGTCATCGCCATCGACTGGCCGGCGATGCCGCCGCGTTCGGTGAAGCTCATCGTCACCCCGGCCGCAACCGCCGCCAAAATGCCGGACGCGTGCAGTTCTTCCGCCACCAGATAGGCCGCAAACGGGATCAGCAGACTGACCAGAATCTGCGCACCCACGTCCTCGCCCCAGCGTCGGCTGACAACGCTCTTGGCGTAGCTGATGGCCATGGTTACCAGAACGCCGACGGCGAGCCCGACCAGAGCCAGCCAAGCGAACGTCCCCACCGCGTCGCCGATCGAAAACGCCCCCGTCGTCGCGGCGGCGACCGCGATCCGCATGCAGGTCAGGCCCGTCGCATCGTTCAACAGCGACTCACCTTCCAGAATGTGCATCAGTCGCTTCGGGATCGGCGCTCGCGCCGCGATCGCCTGAACCGCGATGGGATCGGTTGGCGACAGGATGGCGGCCAGGGCCAAAGCGACCGGCAGCGGCATCTCCGGGATCATCCACCAGATCAGGAAACCCAGACCGACGACGGTGAACAGCACCAGCCCCAGCGCCAACTCAAGGATCACCGCCCGGTCGCGAAACAGGTCTTCCTTGGGAATTCGCCAGCCGTCCAGAAACAGCAGCGGCGGCAGGAACAGAAGAAAGAAAATGTCGGGCTCAAGATCGACCGTCTTGCCCGTGATCAGCACGATGGCGGCGCCCAGCCCGATCTGAACCAAGGGCAAGGCGATGCGCGTGATCCGCGCGATCGAACCCGACACTACCACGGCCAACAGCAGAAGCAGGACGGTTTCGATCAGATGCATGAAAACTCAGTCGGTCAGGTCGGGATACAGGCGCTCGAATCGCCCGAGCGCCGCAGGGTGCAACCGGACCGTGACGTGAGTACGGCCAAGCTCATCCGCATCGCGCGACGTGACCCGCCCATGTTCGTACAGCCACGCCAGGGCCTCGCCCTGATGCGGCTCGAGCGTCAGCTGAGTCTCGGGATCGTCGTCGATCAGGCCGGCGATGATCTGGCGCAGAGGTTCGATCCCCTCGCCCGTCCAGGCTGAGACAGCGACCGCCTCACCGTCCTTCGCCAGCCGTTCGGCCTGACCCAGCACAGTCTCGCGCGCTTCATCGTCCAGCAGGTCGATCTTGTTCCAGACCTCCAGCACCCGGCGCGTCTTGCCCTCTGGCGTCTCGATCTGTTTCAGCACGGCCTCGACGTCCTTGGCCTGGGCGGCGCTGTCGGGCGAGGCGATGTCGCGAACGTGCAGGATCAGATCGGCCTCGCCGACCTCCTCCAGCGTGGCGCGGAAGCTCTCGACCAGTTCGTGGGGCAGGTCGGAGATGAAGCCGACCGTATCCGCCACGATGGCCGGTCGCCCTTGCGGCAGCCGGATAGTGCGCTGGGTCGTGTCCAGTGTGGCGAACAGCAGGTCCTTGGCGAAGACCTCCGACCCCGTCAGCCGATTGAAAAGCGTCGACTTGCCGGCGTTTGTGTAGCCGACCAGGGCGATCGTCGGGAACGGCGCCTTCTGACGCTGTTTGCGGTGCAGGCCGCGCGTGCGTCGCACCTCTTCCAACTCGGACTTCAGCCTGACGATGCGGTCGGCGATCAGACGCCGGTCCAGCTCGATCTGGGTTTCGCCGGGCCCACCGGTCGAACCGGTGCCGCCACGTTGCCGCTCAAGGTGGGTCCAGGTCCGCACCAGACGCGACCGCTCATAATCCAGCCGCGCCAGCTCGACCTGAAGCCGCCCCTCCTTGGTCCGCGCGCGACGGCCGAAGATTTCCAGGATCAGGCCGGTGCGGTCGATGACCTTCACCTCCCACGCCTTTTCCAGATTGCGCTGCTGCACCGGCGTCAGGGCGTCGTCGATGATAACAGCCTCGGCGTCTGCGGCGCGCACGAGCGCGGCCAGTTCCTCGACCTTGCCCGTGCCGAACAGGGTCGCTGGCGTGGTGCTGCGCAGCCGCACGATCTCTTCGGCGCGCACGTCGAGGTCCAGCGCGCGGGCAAGGCCCGCCGCCTCCTCAAGCCGTTCGCTCGCCAGCCGGGGACTGTCCGAGCGTCGGTCGGGGTGAATGACGACCGCCCGGATCAGCGGGACGGTGTGGTCGATCAGTTTTTGGGTCAATCAGTCTTCTTCGGCGTCGGGCTCGTACAGCTGCACGGGCGCGGACGGCATGATGGTTGAGATGGCGTGTTTGTACACCAGCTGGGACTGGCCATCGCGGCGCAGCAGGACACAGAAGTTGTCGAACCAGGTCACGATGCCCTGCAACTTGACCCCATTGACCAGGAAGATGGTCAGCGGCGTCTTGGTCTTGCGGACCGAGTTGAGGAAGGTGTCCTGAAGGTTCTGACGTTTGTCTTGCGACATGGCAGGTTTTTCCTGTTCTTCGTTGTTCATCGCCGTGGGAGCGGCGGGGCCGATGCAGCCAACCGCGACCTTAACCGCCGCCCGGCCGCTCGGGCAACGCCCTAAATGGCCCCTCGACGCGCCTGTTCAAGATAGAGTTCTCGCAGGCGGGTCGCCACCGGGCCGGGCTGGCCGTCACCGATTTTCAAGCCGTCCAGCGAAACCAGCGGCATAACGAAGGCGCTGGCGGCGGTGACGAACACCTCGCGCGCCCGTTTCGCTTCATCGACCGAGAAGGCCCGTTCTTCCAGTTCGACACCCTCGGCGGCGGCGAGCTCGATGACGGCTGCTCGCGTGACGCCCCGCAGGATATTGGCTTGGATGTCCCGCGTTCTCAGCCTGCCGTCCTCATCCACGATCCACGCATTGGTCGATGCGCCTTCGGTGATCAGACCCATGTCGTCATACATCAGGCACTCGTAGGCTCCGCGCTCGCGCGCCGCCTGTTTGGCCAGCACATTCGGCAAGAGACCGACGGTCTTTATATCGCAACGCCCCCAGCGAATATCGGGCTGGGTGACGCCGGCCGCGCCGTTTTGCGCCAGACGCTGACTCCGCGCCGGATCGATCGACTTGGCGGTCACGACAACACTGGGCGCGACATCGACCGGAAAGCCATGATCGCGTGGCGCCGTGCCGCGTGTGATCTGCAGATAGACCATGCCGTTGCGCACACGATTGCGCCGCACGGTCTCGCGCAGAACGACGCCCAAGGCGCCGGCGCTCATCGGAATGTCGATCTTCAGTTCGTTCAGACTGCGGTGAAGGCGGCTCATATGACCTTCGAAATCGCCCAGCCTCCCGTCGAAGACCGACCAGACCTCATAGACGCCGTCTGCAAACTGGAAACCGCGATCCTCGATATGGACCACGGCCTCGCCATGCGCGCTATACGCGCCATTCACATAGGCGACGCGTGACATCAGGCCGGCTCTTCTTCATCGCCGCCGCGCGCTGGCGAGACGCCCAGCGACTTCAGCTTTCTATGCAGGGCCGATCGCTCCATGCCGATGAAGGCGGCGGTGCGCGAGATATTGCCGCCGAACCGCATGATCTGCGCCGCCAGATACTCCCGCTCGAAGACCTCGCGCGCCTCCCGCAGCGGCAGGGCGATGGTGCGCTCGCCGCCCAGGTTCGCCGTCCCGCCGTTAGAGGTCGCCACCTCCTGCGGCAGCATGTCGGCGGTGATCGTTTCCGCCGGATCGCCGGTCGCCAGGATCAGCAAACGCTCGATATTGTTGCGCAGCTGGCGAATGTTTCCGGGCCACGGGTGAACCTGCAGCACCGCCACCGCATCGTCCCCAACGATGCGTTTGGGCAGACCTTGCGAAGCGCTGATCGTGTCGACGAAATATTCAACCAGTTCGGCGATGTCCTCGCGCCGTTCCGACAGCGGCGGGACACGGATCGGCACCACATTCAGACGGTGGAACAGGTCTTCGCGGAAACGTCCCTCTGCGATCTCGGCCTTCAGATCGCGCGAGGTCGACGTCACGACGCGGACATCGACCTGCACGTCCTGCTCTCCGCCGACCCGGCGGAACCGCTGATCGACCAGAACGCGCAGGATACGGCTCTGGCTCTCGCGCGGCATGTCGCTGATTTCGTCCAGATACAGCGTGCCGTTGTGGGCGCGTTCGAACACGCCGATCTTGCGCGGACGGCCGTCCTGGCCCTCCTCGCCGAACAGTTCGACATCCAGACGTTCCGGCGTCATGCCGGCGGCCGAAATCGCGACGAACTCGGCGCGGGCGCGCGGACTGGCTTCGTGGATCTGACGCGCCACCAGCTCCTTGCCCGAGCCGGCCGGTCCGGCGATCAGAACCCGACTGTTGGCCTGGGCCACCTTGGTGATGGTGCTGCGCAAGGCCTGCGCAGCCTGTGATCGGCCGATCAGACCGGACGGTGTCATGGTCGCCGCGCGAAGGCGGCGGTTCTCGCGCCTCAGCGTCGCAGCCTCAATGGCGCGTTGGACCACGACAACCAGCCGATCCGACTTGAACGGCTTTTCGATGAAGTCATAGGCGCCGCGCTTCAGCGCCGTCACCGCCGTCTCGATGTTACCGTGACCGGAAATCATCACGACCGGCAGATCAGGATCCAGTTCCTTGACGACCTCCAGCAGTTCCAGCCCGTCCAGCCCGCCGCCCTGCATCCAGATGTCCAGGATCGCCAGCGACGGCTTCCTTGCCCGGATCGCCGCCAGGGCCTCGTCGGAGTTTGCGGCGACGCGCACGGCATGGCCCTCGTCCTCAAGCAGGCCGGACACCAGGTCGCGGATGTCGGCCTCGTCGTCGACAACGAGAATGTCGGAACCGGTTGGTCGCATCTTGCCTCGCTATTCGGCGGCCAGGGTCTGGAGCTTGCGCTCCGCGCCCTCGCCGCCTTTACCGTGGGGTTTCAGGGGGAAGATCATGCACACGCGTGCGCCGCGCAGGGTCTTGGCGTCGGCCAGCTTCAGCTCGCCGCCGTGGTCCTCGCAAATGCGTTTGACGATGGCCAGGCCCAGGCCCGTGCCCTTCTCGCGCGTGGTCACATAGGGTTCGGTCAGGCGATCGCGGTCGCGAGCCGGCAGACCCACGCCGTCGTCCTCGATGACGAAGGTGGCGAAGCCGTCCTCGATCGTCAGCGACGCGATGACGCCCGCACGATCCGACGCCGCAGCTTCGCCAGCGGCAAGCCGTTGCGCCGCAACCGACTCGCCCGCGTTTTTGAGGATGTTGATCAGCGCCTGCCCAACCATGCGGCCGTCGGCCTCCATTGTCGTCTTGGGCAGGGGCTCGGTGATGTCCACGACAATATCCGGTGCCGCCACCCGCTGAGCGAACACCGCCTCGCGCAGCATTTCGGCCGGGTTCTCGGGCGCGAAACGCGGCGCCGGCATGCGGGCGAAGGACGAGAACTCATCGACCATGCGACCGATGTCTCCGACCTGGCGGATGATGGTGTCAGTACACCGGTCGAAGATTTCGACATCCTCGCCGATCCGCGCGCGGTATTTCCGCTTCAACCGCTCGGCCGACAGCTGGATCGGCGTCAGCGGGTTCTTGATCTCATGGGCGATGCGACGGGCCACGTCGCGCCAAGCCGCGTTTCGCTGGGCCGTCACCAAGCGGGTGATGTCGTCGAAGGTCAGGACCATCTCGCCACCGAAGCCGCCCTCGATCCGAACGCGCAGCCGCCGCGTGTCTCCGCCCCGGCTGACGTCGATGTCTTCCTCGATATGGGCCTCGGCGCGCCGAACCAGATCGCTCAGCTCTGGCGACAGGGCCGCGAGTTCGTGACCCAGAACCTCGGCGTCGTCGATGTGAAGCAGTTGCAGGGCGCTGTCGTTGATCGCCGACACCCGCCCACGCTTGTCCAAGCCGATGACACCGGCGCTAACGCCCGACAGCACCGTCTCGATGAACCGGCTGCGATCATGCGCCTCGTCGCTCGCGGCTTTCAGCGCGGCCTGCTGAGCCTGCAAATCGCCGGTCATGCGGTTGAAGGCGTCCGAAAGGGTGGCGATTTCGGCCGGAGCGCCGTCGCTGTCGACCCTTGCGGTGAAGTCGCCGCCCGCGACCTGTCCCGCCGCCTTCACCAGACGACCGATGGGCGCAGAGATGCTGCTGGCCGCCGACATCCCCAGCCACACCGCCCCGACCAGCACCAGCAGCGCCGTCTCGAGATAGCTGAGGATGAAGGCGGACTGGATCCGAGCGCGGCTCTCCTCCGCCTCGCGATAGGCCTGGATCGACTGATCCGACGCGTTCATCCGCGCGATCAGTCCCTCTTGGAGGGGACGGACGAGATAGAGGTAGGCGTCTCCATACGCCGGCAGAGCGATGATGGAACGTACGGTATCGGGCTTCTGGGTAACGTCAGTGGGTGGTTTGCCGTCCTGCCCAGCGGCCTCGATATAGCTGCGCGGCGGCGCCAGGTAAGGCGGCGCGCCGGGTTGCTCGGCTCGCGCCAGAACTTCGCCGTTGCCGTTGACAATATAGATGGCCGGGTATCGGAAAATGTCGCCGACCTGCGCCAAGGCGGCGTTGAACTGGATGCGGTCGTCAAACAGTCCTCTCGCGCTGTCCAACTGATCCGAGATCGTGACCAAATCCGCATCCATCGAACTGGCCACGTCGCGGACATAGGCGCGACCGATGATCGCGCCGTTGTCGACCGACGATTTCACGTTCTCGCTGAACCATTGGTCTACGCCTCGATTGACCAGAACGCCGAACACCAGGGCGATCAGCACCGACGGGACCAAGGCCACCATCGAGAACAGGGCCACAAATCTCAGATGAAGGCGTGAACCCGCTTCGTCGCTGCTGCGCACCAAGGTCAGCACGCGCCGGCCTACAATGATAGCCAAGCCGGAAATCAGCAGCAGATTGGCCGCCAGAACGATCAGCGCGATCTGGCTGCTCGATCCGCGCGCCGACCCCGATGTGGCGCCCGGCGCGACCGCCACCAGCCAGATGGCCGCCGCCGTGATCGCGACAGCCAGAAAGAACGCCAGTCCGAAGCCGGTCCGCGCCCGTTCGCTATCGACCCACCCCCAGAACGACCCGTCGTCCGACGCGAGGTCGGGCGAAGCGGTGCGTGCTGAAGGCGTATCCGTCATGCCACAGCAGTCTCCAACACCTGTGGCCCATTTTCAACAGCAGACTTACCCAACCGAGGCAAATCCGGCCGCCACAGTTCGTGCATGGCGTCTTCGACGGCCATCGGATCGTCCAGGCGGCAAATTCTTGCCTTCGCCTCGCGACGGTGTTGCGGATCGGCCGGCCAAGGCGCCTGTTCGATGTACCAGCCCAGATGTTTGCGGAACATTTTCAAACCCAGCGGCAGGCCGTAGAACTCGGCCGACGCCCGTAGATGTTCGATCACGATCGCCAGACGCTCTTCAGGCCCGGGTTCCTCCAGCGCCACGCCGTCGATCAACGCCCGCTCAAGGTGCGCCGCCAGCCATGGCCGGCCGTAGACGCCACGTCCCAGCATCAATCCGTCCGCGCCGGACTGCGCCAAGGCCTGGCGCGCTTCATCGGCGGTGATGATGTCGCCATTGACGATGACGGGGATGCCGACCGCCGCCTTCACCGCCCCGACTGCATCCCAATCCGCTTGCCCGGTGTAGAACTGCTTTCGCGTGCGGCCATGCACCGTGACGGCCTTGACGCCGATCGCTTCCGCGCGGCGAGCCAGTTCCGCGGCGTTTCGGCTCTCGTCGTCCCAGCCCAGCCGCATCTTGACCGTCACCGGCCGATCGGTCGCCTTGACCGCGGCCTCCATGATCCGACACGCCAGATCGGGCGTCCGCATCAGGGCCGAGCCGGCAGCCGAGCCCGTGACCTCCTTGGCCGGACAACCGAAGTTCAGGTCGACGATGTCCGCCCCGGCCTTTTGCGCCATGCGTGCGCCCTCGCCCATTTGTTCGGGATCACGCCCGACCAGCTGGATGACGGTCAGCGGCAGACCTGCTCCCACGGCGGCGCGCCGCACGACGTCAGGCCGCGCCCGCGCCAGTTCCTTGGCGGCCACCATTTCCGTGGCGACATAGGCGGCGCCCAGTTTGGAGGCCAGCACGCGGAACGGCAGGTCGGTCACGCCGGTCATCGGCGCCATCAGCACCTGGCCGGGCACGGTCACATCGCCGATTTGCAAGGTCTTGGGCATTTCCGTCTTTCGCCGCATCGCAGTCGCCCTCGTCAAGCACGACCGCGGCGCTTTGATGGTTTCGCCCCGTCGCCGCGCGCACTATCAAGGCCGCCATGACATTCTCGGGCATCATCGTCGCGGCCGGTTCCGGCTCGCGCGCCGGCGGCGACAAACAGTGGCGGAACCTGAGTGGAAAGCCCGTGCTGCGCTGGTCCGCCGAGGCCTTGCTGAACGCTGGCGCCGACGAACTGATCGTCGTGATCGCCCCTGACGCCCTTGACCGTGTGGCCGAGGTGCTGTCCGGTTTGCCGCGTTGGAATGCCGTCGTCGGTGGAGCCGCCCGCGCCGATTCGGTCCGCGCCGGGCTTGCAGCCCTGACCTGTGGGAAGGGTCAGCCGGTACTGATCCATGACGCCGCCCGTCCGCTGCTGGACGCCGCCGTCATCGACCGTCTGCTGTCGGCCCTTGAAACTTCGGACGGCGCCCTGCCCGCCCTGCCGATCGCCGACAGCCTTCGGCGTGGCGACGCGGAAATCATGACCGACGTGATCGAGCGCGACGGTCTGTGGCGCGCCCAGACGCCTCAAGCCTTCCGCCGGGGCGTGATCGAGACCGCCTATGCGGCCTGGTCGGACGCCGAGGTTCCGACCGACGAAGCCGTCGTCGTCCAGCGCAACGGCGGCGCGGTGGCCCTGGTTCAGGGCGATGCACGTCTGATGAAACTGACCTATCCCGAGGATTTCGCCATGGCCGAAGCTCTGCTGCCCCGCGCGCAGCGTTATCAGACCCGCATCGGCTCCGGCTATGACGTGCATCGCTGGGGACCGGGCGGGTCCGTCTGGCTGTGCGGGATCGAGGTGCCGCACGATCAGACGCTGATCGGCCATTCCGACGCGGACGCCGGTCTTCACGCCCTGACCGACGCCATCCTGGGCGCCATCGCGGCAGGCGACATCGGCGACCATTTCCCGCCGACGGATCCGAAATGGAAAGGCGCTTCCTCGGACCAGTTCCTGATCCATGCCGCCGAACTGGTCGGGGCGCGCGGCGGCCGCATCGTCAACGTCGACGTCACCCTGATCTGCGAACGCCCCAAGGTGAAGCCGCATCGCCAGGCCATGCGCGACCGCATCGCCGGGCTGCTGAATCTTCCGCTCGACGCCGTCAGCGTCAAGGCCACCACGACCGAAGGGCTTGGCTTCACCGGACGCGGCGAGGGTCTGGCCGCCCAGGCCGTGGCGACCGTGGAAACGCCGGCGCCCTAGCGCGCCGCCATCTTCATCTGACGCACCAGCGATCCGAACAGATTGACATAGTCGTCCGTCCAAGGACGCACCGTCGTCGGCGACAGCTTGCGCCAACGCGCATCGTCCCTGAAGCCCTCCAGCGCCGCCGGACTCTTGCCGATCAGCAGGGCCTCGGTCGAGGCCTCGGCCATGTCGCCTTGGCCCGACTGCTCGATATAGACCTGGTGCAGGTGCGGGACCTTCAGGGCCTGCGCCGCCGCCTCGGCCGGCAGGGTAATCTCCAGATTTCGGTTCGACAGATGCAGCACCACGACGCCGTCGGGCGCCAGCAGCCGCAGATAGCCGCGGATCGCCTCCACCGTCAGCAAATGGGTCGGCACAGCGTCGGACGAGAAGGCGTCGATGACCAACAAGTCGTAGGATCCCGCCGGCTCGCGATCCATCGTCAGGCGGGCGTCCCCCAGAACCGTCCGAACCGGCCCATCGGCGCAGCCATTGATGAAGCTGAACCATTGGGGGTCGCGCGACAGCCGATCCACCATCGGATCGATCTCGAAGAAGGTCAGTTGGTCCTGGGCGCGCTTGTAGGCGGCCATGGCGCCCGAGCCCTGCCCCACCACGCCGACGCGCGCGCCGTCCAGCCGCCTCGTCTGCATCTGCAGCATCGCCTGCCCCAGCGGCGTCGAGGTCGCGTAATAGAGCGTCGGCTGACAGCGGTTCGACGGCGCCTGGGCCTGGGCGCCATGCAGGGTCGTGCCGTGCATCAGCACATGGACCGGCCCGCCCATCAGCGGATCGTCGATCTTGGCCACTCGCATCACGCCAAAGAAGCTGCGTTCCGACAGGACCCAGTCATAACCGCGCGCCAGATGATAGCCTGACCAGACGATGGCGGCCAAAACGATCGTGAACATCACCGCCCGATCACGGACCAGGAAGGCGAACAGGGTCGCGATCCCCAGGATGGCTTGCGCGATCCGCACCAGTTCGGCGTCGGGGATGGCCGCGCGGATGTCCGGCGCATACCGGACCGCCTCCATCGACAGCGGCCCCAGAAGAGCGATGACCACGCCGGCGACGCAGCAGATGATCTCCGACGGCCTGATCTCGCGACGGCTCCACGGCCGCAGTAGTCCGACCGCCACCAGCACCAGCGGATATTCCCACACCATGTCGAAAACGGCCGGCGCGATCAGGCCATTGAACAGCCCGCCGACCACGCCGCCCAGCGACAGCAAGAGATAGAATTCGGTCAACCGATCCGGCGTCGGCCGTCGCGCCGCCAGCCTCTGGTGACACATCAGCGCTGTGAAGAAGAAGGCCGCCAGATTGATGGTGAAAACCAGCAGCCATTCACCAGTCCGGAACGCGATCAGGGCGGCGCAGGCCGCTGCCGCCGCGGCCTGCAGACCAAGGCCGATGGCTGGCGAAACAGCCGGCCGTGTCTGGAACGCGATGACGAACGTCAGCAGATAGAGCGCGAGCGGTATGACCCATAGAAAGGGCGCCGAGGCCACATCCGTCGTCAGATGCGCCGTCACCCCCAGCATCAGACTGGACGGTGCGGCGGCCAGCAGAACCAGCATCCCCTTTTCGCGCCAGGCGATCGGCGGGCTGGCCTCAAGTGGCGCGGGCTCCGCCGTTCCAATCTCGCGTCGTCGCCAGACCTGAACGCCCAGCCCCACGACCATCACCACGAACAGCCCATAGCCGACGCTCCAGCCCAGGCGCTGACCCGACAGGCTGGCCAGCGGCTCGATCACGACCGGATAGGCCAGCAGGGCCAAAAAGCTGCCCAGGTTCGAGGCGGCATAGAGAACGTAGGGGTTCTGGCCGTCTGCATGTCCGGCCCGCACGCGCGCATACCAGGCCTGAAGCAGCGGCGCGGTCGCCGACAGAACCGCAAACGGCGCGCCGATCGACACCGCCAGCGTCGCCAGCAGCCATATCGCCGGTTGGGACGGATCGGGATCCCCCAACAGGCCGCTGATCTGCAAGGGCAGGAAAAACGCCGCCACGATCAGCAGACCCAGGTGGACCCCGACCTGCGCCCGCATCCTCGCCAAACGTTGCAGCAGGTGCGCATAGCCATATCCGGCGAGCAGCGCGGTCTGGAAAAACACCATCGACGCGTTCCACACCGAAGGCGATCCGCCCAGCGTCGGCAACAGCAGCTTGGCCGCCATCGGTTGAACGACGAAGACCAGACAGGCCGATGTGAAGATGGCGACGGCGAACAGGATCGGCGCGATGCGATCCGATGTCGGGGCGGCGGGGCGTAACGGATCGACAGCCTCGGTCATGGCTCTGGTTAGAGCGGGGTTCGCGGCCTATGAAAAGACCATGTTTTCCCAAGATATCGCGCACCTGGCGCAACAGATTGTCGCAACAGCCAGCGAACGCGGCCTGATGCTGGCGACGGCCGAAAGCTGCACGGGCGGGCTGGTGTCCGCTGCGATCACGGCCATCCCCGGTTCGTCAGCGGTCTTGGATCGCGGCTTCGTCACCTACAGCAACGAGGCCAAGGCCGAGATGCTGGGCGTGTCGCTGGAAAGCCTGTCCGCCCACGGCGCCGTGTCGCAAGCGGTCGCTCTGGCCATGGCTGAGGGCGCCGTGGCGCACTCGCGCGCCTCCGTGTCGGTGTCCGTGACCGGCGTGGCCGGACCAGGCGGCGGATCGGTCGACAAGCCCGTGGGTCTGGTCCACTTCGCGGCGTCAGGCCCACAAGGCGTCGTTCACCGTGTCGAGCAGTTCGGCGACCTCGGCCGCGACGACATTCGCCAAGCCAGCGTTCGTGTGGCGTTGGAAATGCTGGCGGATCGGCTCGCGTGAGCGACCCCGTCGTCATCGACGCCAGGGGTCACCGCTGCCCTGTTCCCAGCCTGAAGCTGATGAAGGCGATGGAAACCGCTCCGCCCGGCGCGCGGATCGTGCTGCTGGCCACCGATCCGATGGCCCGGATCGATGTGCCGTTTCTGATGTCTCAAAAAGGCGGGCGCCTGCTCGAGATCGAGGACGCCGACGGCCTTCTTCGCATTACGATCGAGACCGACGCCCGGCCCGACGCTCCGACAGATTGACGACATCGGCCGGCGGCGCATCGACGACCGCGCGCGCCTTGGCCGCCAGTTCCATCTCGGTAGCAAAGGCGCCGCCGTAGAAGATGGCGTTGACGTTCCACGACAGCCAGATCAGCAGCACCACCACGGCGCCGACCGATCCATAGGTGGCTCCCAACGGCGCGATCTGCTCGACATAGATGGCGCACAGCCACGACGAGACGACCGACATCAATGTCGCCACCAAACCGCCCGCCGTCGCCGGCAGCCAGGCGACCGGCGTCCTGTGGCTCATGGCGTAGCGGTAAAGAAGCGTCAGCCCGATCACCAAACCGATGGCGGGCAGCAAGGCATCCAGCGGCGCCATGCCGCTTCGCCCGGCCAGGCCGGCGGCCGACGACGAGGCATGCGCCATGATCCGCACGGTCACGACCGCGCCTGACACCACAGTGAACAGCGCAAAGGCGAAGATTGCCACGAAGAAGGCCAGCAGATTGAACTTGAAGAAGCCGTGCGGCTCGGTCTCGTCATGGATCAGGTTCAATCCCGCCAACAAGGCCTTGAAACCCCGGTGCGCGGCATAGGCGCCGACGAACAAGGCGAAGGCGCTCTGAGCGGAAACCGTCCGCGCCGACGCATTGCTCAAACGCGTGATCTCGCCCTGAAAAATGGTCTGCGCCGCTTTGGGCAACAGGTCCGATAGCGCGGTCGCCTGGGCGCTGACTTCGCTGATCGACAGACCCAACTTGTAAAAGCCGATCAGGATGGCGATCGCCGGAAACACGGCCAGCAGGGCGAAAAAGGACACGCCGCCCGTATAGAGCATGACGTCGCGCCCCCAGCTGCGGGTGAACGCTCGCACGGCCAGCCCGCCCCAGAATCCAGGCGCTTTCAGGACCGACCGTGTCAGTTGCTCACTCAAATCGGTCCCCACAACCGTTGCACAAGCGGCGGAACCTAGCGGAATTCGTCTGCGGCGAAAGTCTCATCCGCGTGAGGACGATCATTCGCGATCCGGCCGCATCCCGTTGGCCGGACGACATTGCATCCTTAACACCCTCGTCGCTATGGTCCGCGCGTTTCCGGCCGGCTATTGGCGCGGCGACTTTTGGAGACGATCGGCTTGGCTTTCGACGCGCGCGTATTGATCCTGGCGGCTGACGATGGCCGGATCGGGCCGCTCGCTGCGGGTCTGGACGCGCTGGGCTGGACGACGGTGACCGCCCGTGACGTCGTCTCCGCTGAGATGACGCTTCAGGACTTTCCGCTCGAAGCCGCCGTCATCGATATCAACACCTTCGACGCCGACGTGGCGTCACGCCTTCGCGCCGCCGCCGAGCCGCGCCGCCTGCCCATCGTAGTCATCGGCGCCCGCCCTGATTCGGTAAAGGGTGCGGATCTGACCATGTCCACGCCGCCGCATCCGGCCCAGGCCGCCTTGCGCCTGGAGCAGTTGGGCCGGGCCGCCATCGCCGAGGAAGAATATCGGCTGCGCGTCACCACCTTCGCCACGCGCGGGGTCGGCTTGGACAAAAGGGCCGACGACGATGGTCCCTTGCGTGTGCTGGCCGCCGGCGTCGCGGACCGGCGCTTTCTCGCCCTGTCGAACGCCCTGACTGCGGCCGGTGTCGAGGTGGTCGCGGCGCCGACGCCCTACACCGCCTTCGACTATCTGCACGAAAGCCCGTTTGACGCCGCCGTTCTGTGGGGCGCCGAAGACCATGCGCCGGCCCTGTCGATCGCGGCGGGCATGAAGCGCAACACGCGCCTCTATCATATTCCGCTGATGCTCTATCTGCGCGGCAGGAACGAGATCAGCCTGGCTGAACTGTTCAATCGCGGCTTCGCCGATGTCGCGTCCGCCGACACGCCCGAGGGCGAAACGGCCGAGCGGATCCTGGCCCTGGCCGGCGCGCACCGCATTCATCTGGGCATCCGAAAGACGTTGGACTCGGTCCGCAGCCTGGAAGTGATGGACCCGGAAACGGGCCTGTTCACGCCCGAACTGTTCGCAAGCCACCTGGGCCGTGTCGCCGAGGCCTCGCGCGCGCGCAAGCGCCCACTTTCCGTCTGCGTACTGAGGGTGCGCGAAACCGAATCCGTCACCTGGGCGCGTCAGGGCGGTTGGCTGGATCGCGCCATGCCGCAGATCGGGGCCATGGTTTCGCGCCTTGTCCGTGTCGAGGACACCCCTGCCCGCCTGGCCAAGGAGGTCTTCGCCCTGGCCCTGCCCGCGACCCACGCTGAACCGGCGCGTCTGGCCGCAGAACGAATCGCGGCCGTGATCGGCTGCACCGCCTTCGACGCCGGTCCGGACAGGTCGCCGTTCGTCGCCGAATTCGACGTCGGCGCCGCCGAGATGCGTCCCGACGAAAGCGCCGCCGCCCTTTTGGAACGCGCTTCGGCCGACCTGTTCGAAAAGACGCGCTGACGGGCTCTACGCCCCCGCCACCCGCGCCAGATCGGCGGTGATCCGTTCGGCCACCTTCAATCGCTCTTCCGCCGTCGGCCAGTCGCCCGAAACGACGATCTTCTGATCCGGCCGGATCTTCCAGAAGGCGTGGTTCTTCTGGATCAACCCGACAAGTCCCGCCGGATTGGGGAAGCTGTTGTCGCGCAACGTCAGGACCGCACCGCGCGGTCCGATGTCGATCTTCTCGATGCAGGCCTTGCGGCAGTTCGACTTGATGCCGACGATCTTCAGCAACTGCTGCGCCTCATCCGGCAGCGGCCCGAAACGGTCGATCAGTTCGGCGGCTAGGGCTTCACGATCCTCGGCCTGTTCGGCGTCGGAAAGACGGCGATAGAGGCTCAGACGCACATTCAGGTCTGGCACGTAATCTTCTGGAATTAAGACAGACGCGCCGACATTGATCGACGGCGACCAACCGCGATCCACCGCCTGTCCCTCGCCCTTCTCGCGCAACTCCGCCACGGCGTCTTCCAGCATCTGCTGGTACAGTTCGACGCCGACCTCGCGGATGTGGCCCGACTGTTCGTCGCCCAGCAGATTGCCGCCGCCGCGCTGGTCCAGGTCGTGGCTGGCCAGCTGGAAGCCGGCGCCCAGATTGTCGAGCGACTGCAGAACCTGCAACCGCCGCTCGGCTGACAAGGTCATCGGCTTGACCGCATCGGTGGTCAGATAGGCGAAGGCGCGGGCCTTGGACCGCCCGACCCGACCCCGGATCTGATACAGTTGCGCCAGGCCGAACATGTCGGCGCGATGCACGACCAGCGTATTCGCCGTCGGGATATCTAGCCCGCTCTCGACGATCGTGGTGGAGACCAGGACGTCATATTCCCCGTCGTAGAAGGCGCTCATCACCTCTTCCAACTGGGTCGCGCTCATCTGGCCGTGGCCCACGACGAACTTCACCTCGGGCACCTGTTCGCGCAGGAATTTCTCGATGGCGGGCAAGTCCTTCAAGCGCGGCGCGACGTAGTAGGCCTGACCCCCGCGATATTTCTCGCGCAGCAGAGCCTCGCGCACCAGCACCGGATCCCACGGCGTGACGTAGGTCCGCACCGCCAGACGATCGACCGGCGGGGTGGCGATGATCGACATCTCGCGGATGCCTGACAGCGCCATCTGAAGCGTGCGCGGGATCGGCGTGGCGGTCAGGGTCAAGAGATGCACGTCGGCGCGCAGCGTCTTCAGCTTCTCCTTATGCTTGACGCCGAAGTGCTGTTCCTCGTCGACGATGACCAGGCCCAGATCGCGGAAGCCGACCTGTTCGCTCAGCACAGCATGGGTGCCGACAACGATCTCGACCGAGCCGTCCTTCAGCCCGGCCCGCGTCTCCGCCGCCTCCTTGGCACCCACCATCCGCGACAACTGACGCACTTTCACAGGCCAGCCCGCGAAACGTTCGGTGAAGGTCTTGTAGTGCTGGCGCGCCAGCAGTGTCGTCGGCGCGACAATCGCCACCTGCTGCCCCGTCATGGCCACGACGAAGGCGGCCCTCAGCGCCACCTCAGTCTTGCCGAAGCCGACATCGCCGCAGATCAGGCGATCCATCGGCGTGCCCTTGCCCAGATCCTCCAGCACATCGCCGATAGCGTTCAGCTGATCGTCGGTTTCCTCGTAAGGGAAGCGCGCGCAGAACTCGGCGAACAGACCCGGCGGCGGCGTGACCGCATCGGTCTCGCGCAGCGCCCGTTTGGCGGCCAGAGCGATCAGCCCCTCGGCCATCGCGCGCAGACGTTCCTTGGCCTTGGCCTTTCTGGCCTGCCAGCCTGCGCCGCCCAGCTTGTCCAGTTGGACGCCCTCGGAGTCCGAACCGTACCGCGTCAGAAGGTCAATGTTTTCAACCGGTAGATAGAGTTTGCTCTCGCCGGCGTAGAACAGCTCCAGACAGTCGTGCGGGGCCTGCTGGATTTCCAGCGTCTTGAGCCCTTCATAGCGACCGATCCCGTGATCCAGGTGAACCACCAGATCACCCGTCGTCAGGGCCGACGCCTCCGCCAGGAAGTTCGAGGCGCGGCGTTTCTTGCGGGGCCGCGCCAGACGGTCGCCCAAGATGTCGGTCTCGGAAATGACCGCCACCTCGTCGGTGACAAAGCCGTGCTCGACCGGCAGGACGCCGCGCAGATAGAGGTCTTTCGGGGCCGCCTGAACATCGGCCCAGTCGCGCACGGCGACGATGTGATCCAGCCCGTGGTCGGCCAGCATGGTCGCCAACCGCTCCGACGATCCTTCGGTCCAGGAGGCGAACAGCACCCGCTTGCCCTCGGCCTTCAGCGCCGCCGCATGGGCCGCCACCGCCTCGAACAGATTGACGCTGTCCTGCGCCCGCTCGGCGGCGAAGGTTCTGCCCAACCGTCCGCCGGCATCCTCGCCTCCCGTGGAGAAGGGCGTGAAACGACGCACGGCGCGACCCGCCAGCGCCTGGTTCCAGTCTCCGGCGTCCAGATAGAGCCGCTTTGGCGGCAAGGCGCGATTGGCGCTGGCTTGTCCTTTGGCCTTGGCCGCCTCAGCGCGCGCATCATAGGCGTCCGCCACCAGATCCCATCGCTCGGCGCGGGCCGTCTCGACCTGGTTGTCGAGGAAGATCGCCGCGTCGTCCGGCAGATAGTCGAACAGGCTATCCAGGGTCTCATAAAACAGCGGCAGCCACTGTTCCATGCCCTGACGCCGCGCGCCCTCGCTGATCGTCGCATACAGCGGGTCGTCGCCCGGCGCGCCGAACAGGTTCAGATAACCCGTGCGAAAGCGCGAGATGGCGGCCGCATCCAGCAGCGCTTCCGACACCGGCGCGAGGGACACGGACGTCATCTGGCCGGTCGACCGCTGCGTTTCGGGATCGAAGGTGCGGATCGATTCCAGCTCGGATCCGAACATGTCCAGCCGGACCGGCTCCTCGAAGCCAGGCGGATAGACGTCGACGACCCCGCCGCGCACCGCGAACTCGCCGCGCTCCGACACGGTCGAGGCCCGGACATAGCCGTTGGCGGCGAAATAGCGCTCCAGCGCCTGGATATCGAGATCGCGTCCGACCTTGGTTTCGAACCCGGCCTGTGTCGTGACCGACTTGGGCGGGGTGCGTTGCATGGCCGCCGACACCGTCGTCACGACCAGAACCGGCGCATCGCCGGGCTTGCGCATCGCCAGTCGCGTCAGCGTCGCCATGCGCTGCGCCGCGATCCCTGCCGTGGGGCTAAGTCGGTCATAGGGCAGACAGTCCCACGCCGGATAATCCAGAACTTCAATATCTTTCGAGAAGAACTGAAACGCCTGAACGAAACTGCCCGACCTCTGAAAGTCGCGTGCGACAAACAAGCCGACACCGCCGCCGGCCTTGACCCGTTCGGCGACGATCAGCGCGTCCAGCCCCTCGGGCGCGCCGCCCAGATCGGCGTCAATCCGATGTTCGACCTTGGCGTCCATCAGCCGATTCCCTTGCCGACTTCGGCCGCGACGTAGGCGCGCATGAATGCGCGCACCTTGGCCATCACCGGCGTCTCGAACTCGGGCGGCGTCGGATCACGCTCGATGATCCAGCCGTAAAGCCACTGATCTTCCTCGTCGATCAGCCGCTCGAACTGGTCCAGTTCCGCATCGGTCAGGGTCGGCGCGACCAGATCGGAAAACGGCCCCAGCACCATATCGGCCTCGCGAAAGCCCCGCCGCCAGGCGCGGAACTGTATGCGGCCCAACCGCTGCCTGCGCTCAGGCGTCATCTGCTCAGGGGTCATTTCGCTTTCGGGACGCGCGTCGATTTCGGCCACAAGAATCCTTGCCCGTTAAAAATGCCGATGCGCTCATGCAGCGATCCGCCGCGCGGAGGCGATAGCGCATCAGGAATGTGAGAAGCGCAGATAGCGTTCCTGAACGCACTTCGCCACCCGTCATGGTCACGCTATGTTCACGGCGATGCGTCCGCAGATTCTCTTCCCCCTCTTCGCCGAGGTCTCGACCCTTAAGGGCGTGGGCCCTCGCGTCCTGCCTCTGGTGCAAAAGGTGGCGGGCCCGCTGGTCCGCGATCTGCTGTTCCTAAGCCCGTCCGGCGTCATCATGCGCCGCCCCGCCGAGGCCGCCACCGCCGTCGATGGCGAGGTCGGCGTCTTCACCGTGACCATCGATCGCCTCTTCACGCCCAGCCGCCCCGGCGCGCCGCTGAAGGTCCGGGCCAGCGATCCGACCGGCTTCGTGCATCTCGTCTGGTTCGGCGGTTCGCCCCAGCACATCGACCGGCTGTTGCCGCGCGGCGAGACGCGGTTGGTCGCGGGCAAGGTCGAAAGGTTCAATGGCGAGGTCCAAATCGTCCATCCGGACATCGTCACGCCAGACAAGGCCGCCGACATTCCGGCGTCCGAGCCCGTCTATCCGGCGACGCAGGGCCTCAGCTCGCGCCAATTGCGTAAACTGGTTCAGGGCGCCCTGCCCGCCGCGCCCGACCTGCCGGAGTGGCAGGACGCCGCCTGGCTCAAGAAGCAGAACTGGCTGGGTTGGCGAGCCGCTCTGGACGCCCTGCATGCTCCTACAGCCGAGATGGACCTGTCGCCCGACGCCCCCGCCCGCCAGCGCCTGGCCTATGACGAGTTCCTGGCCCATCAGCTGGCCTTGGCCCGTCGTCGCCGCGCCCGCGAGATCAGGCCCGCCCCGGTCATCGCCCCCGGCGCAGCGTCCGAACACCTGCTCAAGGCGCTGCCCTTCCAGCTGACCAACGCCCAGGCCCAGGCCGTCGCCGAAATCCGTCGTGATCTGGCGTCGGGCCAGCAGATGGGCCGATTGCTGCAAGGCGATGTCGGCTCGGGCAAGACCGCCGTCGCCGCCCTGGCGCTGGCCGACGCCGCTGCCAGCGGTTTCCAATCCGCACTCATGGCCCCGACCGAAATCCTGGCGCGCCAGCATTACGAGAAGCTCGGCCCCATGCTGGACGCAGCCGGCGTCGCCGCCGTCCTGCTAACGGGTCGCGACACCCCGGCGCAACGACGCGAGAAACTGGC
Organism: Brevundimonas sp. Leaf280; assembly: GCF_001422455.1. NCBI lineage: Bacteria > Pseudomonadati > Pseudomonadota > Alphaproteobacteria > Caulobacterales > Caulobacteraceae > Brevundimonas > Brevundimonas sp. Leaf280. The sequence goes on from NZ_LMNC01000002.1 coordinate 485,155, forward strand.
TGCCCTGGCCTCGGGTTACGCCCAGGTCGCCATCGGCACCCACGCCCTGTTCCAGGATGCCGTCCGCTTCGACCGCCTGGCCCTTGCCGTCATCGACGAACAGCACCGATTCGGCGTGAACGAGCGCCAGCGGCTGCAAGCCAAGGGCGACCCGCGCCTGGGCGCCGTGCATCTGCTGACCATGTCGGCCACCCCCATTCCCCGCACGCTCGAACTGACGCAGTACGGCGAGCTGGAGGTCAGTCGCCTGATGGAGAAACCGCCCGGCCGCACCTCCGTCACAACCGCCGTCCTGCCTTTGGCCCGCATCGGCGAGGTCGCCGCCCGCCTGAAGAGCGCCGTCGAAAGCGGCGCCCAGGCCTATTGGATCTGTCCTCTGGTTGAGGAATCCGAGGCCATCGACCTGGCCGCCGCCGTCGATCGCGCCGACGATCTGCGGCGCCTGCTGGACGTGGAGGTGGGCCTCGCTCACGGCCAGATGCCGGGCGCAGAGCGCGAGGCTGTCATGGCCGACTTCGCCGATAGCCGCCTGCCGGTTCTCGTCGCCACCACGGTGGTCGAAGTCGGCGTGGACGTGCCCAACGCCTCGATCATGGTTATCGAACACGCCGACCGTTTCGGTCTGGCGCAGTTGCACCAATTGCGCGGCCGCGTCGGTCGCGGCGCCAAGGCCAGTTCCTGCATCCTGCTGTATGGCGGTCAGGACGGCGCCCTCGGCGAGACGGCGAAAGAGCGGCTCGAAACCCTGCGTCGCACCGAGGACGGATTCGTCATTGCCGAGGAAGACTTCCGCCTGCGCGGCGGCGGCGATCCCCTGGGCCTGAAACAGAGCGGTTTTCCCGCCTACCGATTCGCTGACCCGATCCGCCACCGCAGCCTGATGCTGGCGGCCGCCGACGATGCGCGGCTGATCATGAACCGCGATCCTGATCTGACGTCGGAACGCGGCCAGGCGGTGCAGGTGCTGGAAGAGCTATTCGACTGGAAAAACCACAAGGCCGGCGCAAGCTAGCCGATCACTCGGCTCCAGCCATCGAATCCGACCTCGACGTTGTCAGGAACAAGCGCCGACAACGCCTTGTAATCCATATCGATGTGCAGGTTCGTCAGCACCGCGCGCTCCACGTTAGCCGCGGCGATCCACGCCAGGGCCTCGTCCAGATGAGCATGGGTCGGATGCGGCGCGTAACGCAGTGCATCCACGATCCAGAGCTTGCAGCCGGCCACCGCCGCCAGGGCCGCCTCGTCCAGATCGGACACATCGCTGGAATAGGCCACGTCGCCCAACCGATAGCCGACAGAGCGGATCGGCCCGTGCGCCTGGTCGAAGGTCGTGACCGGGATCGAGCCGCCCGCCCCCTTGACGGACCAGGCCGTGCCATGCGGCGGAATGATCCGTCCGTCCAGCAACGGCGGATAACCGAACTTGCTCTCGAAAATGTAGTCGAACCGATGCGTCAGCGAGCCGTGCGTCGCTTCATCCATCCACGCCGGTATCCGCTTCCTGGCCCGCGCGGCGAAGGTGCGCAGGTCGTCGATCCCATGGGTCTGGTCAGCGTGGTCGTGGGTATAAAGAACCGCATCCACATGTTTCGTGCCGCTGGCCAGCATCTGTTCGCGCAGGTCCGGCGAAGTGTCGATCAGGACAGTGGTCACCCCCTCCGGCCCGGTCTTCCTCGCCAGCATCGAACAGCGCGTTCGCCGGTTCTTGGGCTCGGCCGGGTCACACGCGCCCCAGTCGCCGTCTCCGCGCGGCACCCCGCCCGACGACCCGCTGCCCAGAATGACGACGTCGAAACTCATGCAGGCCTGGGTATCCGGTCAAAGAGGCCGAAGAAGGCCTCGGTCGTGATGCGGTCCGCCTCCTCGGCGCTCCAGCCTCGGATTTCGCCCAGCTTGTCCAGCACATGACCGATGTAGGCCGGCTCGTTGCGCCGTCCGCGATGCGGAATCGGCGCCAGATAGGGGCAGTCGGTCTCGACGATGATCCGGTCGCCCGGCATATCGCGGATCACCGCCCGCACATCCTCGGCCGCCTTAAAGGTCGCGATGCCGGACACCGAAAACCAGGCGCCCATTTCGGCAGCGATTTTCGCCAGTTCCGCGCCGCTCGTATAGCAGTGCATCAACATCTTGAATGGCCCCACCGCATACTCCTCACGCAGGATCGACGCCATCACCTCGTCCGCCTCACGCGTATGGATCACCAGCGGCAGACTGGTTTCGCGCGCCGCCGCCACATGCTGTCGGAACACCGCCGCCTGCACATCGCGCGGGCTGAAGTCATAGTGGAAATCCAGACCGCATTCGCCGATCCCGATCACCTTGGGCCGCTGCGCCAACTCTACCAGCGTCGCCGCCGTCAGGTCCGCTGCGTCCTTGGCCTCGTGTGGATGGACTCCGACCGTGCACCAGATGTCGTCGTGCGCCACGGCGATCCCATGGGTCGCCTCGAAGGTGGTCAGCTTGTCGGAGATCTCGACCATCAGCCCGACGCCCGCCTCGCGCGCGCGCGCGATCACGGCGTCCCGGTCCTCATCGAACTGGGGTGCGTGCAGGTTCACATGACTGTCGATCAGCATCAGCCCATCCGCTCCTGCTGGGCCTGAACCCGCTTCAGGTCCGCCAGCGCGCCGGCCAGCACATCGGCCTTATCCAGGTTCAATCCCGCCGCCCGTTCCGGCAGCGGCTGCAGCCGCTCCCACAGTTCGGCCCATCGATTGCCGGCGCCGGGCGAACTCTGCAAGGCGCGCATCCGCACCGCCGCGATCAACCGGTCCATCAGGGTCTCGAACCGCTCCTGCCCCTCGGCGCCGCGGAACCGGTCGGCGATGGCCAGCGCTTCAGCCCGGTCCACTTCGCCCTCGACCCAGCGCCGCGCCAGTTGGTCCATCTCAAACGTCGCGCCTGAAGCCAGGGCCAGGGCCGCGCCGGGCGATCCGCCCGCCATGATCGCCGCATGTTCGGCGTCCTCACGCTCTGCGCCCGTCCGGTTGCGCACCAGGGTCTCCAGCCGGTCCGGCGTCCAGATCGGAAAGCTCAGCCGCCGGCACCGCGACCGGATCGTCGCCAGCAACCGCCCCGGCGCATGGGTCACCAGGAAAAGCACGCCACGCTCGGGCGGCTCCTCAAGAACCTTCAGCAAGGCGTTGGCGGCGTTGAGATTAAGGTCGTCTGCCGCATCGATGATCGCCACCCGAAACTGGGCTTGCGACGGGCTCTTTGAAAAGAACTCTGGCAGTTCGCGCGACTGATCGACCGAGATCGATTTCTTCGTCTTGCCGCCCTCAACCAGCCGTTCCAACACCAGCAGGTCCGGATGCGACTGGGCCGAGATCAGCCGGCTGACCGGATCGTCGCGCCGGGCGCCCAGCGGCCCCGACGCCGGATCCGCCTCCGCGCCCAGCAGCCGCCGCGCCGCGCGATAGGCGAAGGTCGCCTTGCCCGTCCCCTCGACCCCGCACAGCAGCCAGGCGTGGTGCAACCGCCCCCGTTCCCAGGCGTCCAGAAACGCCGTCTCCGCCGCCGCATCGGGAACCAGGTCGAACCGGTCACGGGGGTGATCGCTCACAGCAGCCGGTCCTGAACCGCCTGCCAGACCCGCGCTTCGACCTCGTCCAGCGATCCGACGGCATCGATCAGCACGCAACGCTGGGGATTGGCCTCGACGATCCTCAGAAAGCCCTCGCGCAGGCGCTGATGGAATTCCAGCCCCTTGGATTCGAACCGCGTCTCGAACAGGCCGCGCCCGAACGCCCGCTCCAGGCCGACCTCGACCGGCAGGTCAAACACCAGGGTCAGGTCCGGCTGGTCGTCCCCGACCACGCCCGCGTCGATCTGTTCGATGAAGTTTTGCGCCACGCCCCCGCCTGCGCCCTGATAGGCGCGGCTGGAATCGGCGAACCGATCGCACACCACCCAGTCGCCGGCCGCCAGCGCCGGGCGGATGGTCCGCTCCAGATGGTCCGAGCGCGAGGCGTACATCAGCAGGGTCTCGGTCATGGCCGACCACGGCTCCGCGTCCGTGGCCACCACCAGATTGCGGATCACCTCCGCGCCTTTGGACCCGCCCGGTTCACGCGTGCGAACGACCTTGCGCTCGCCCAGCGCCGCCTGCAGCCGCGCGACAAGCCGCCCGACCTGGGTCGATTTGCCGGCGCCCTCGCCGCCTTCGAAGCTTATGAATTGTCCACGGGTCACGCGCCTTCATGGCGCGCTGACGCCGCCCGGCGCAAGCCCGTGCGCGCGATCAGCTGCCGGATATCAACAGGGCGCCCGCATAACCTCGCGCCACGACCGACTGACGCGCCGCCTCGGCGGCATTGGCGCTGTCCCACGGCCCCACCACCACATTGAACCGCGCCGCGCCCCGATCGGCTCGCACCCAGCCGCTCAGGCTGTCGGCGATTCGCCCGGCCTCGACCTGATCCGAGAAACTGCCCGCCTGGACCCAGAAGGTCGTCACCTCCGCAACCGCGACCGGCGCGGGGGCGATGACGGGCGCGCTGACGGGCGGGCTGGCCGGGACCGCGCCTCGCGGCGTCTGCGCCGACGCCCGCAACAGCGTGCCCCCGCCCTGCTGCGGCGCCCGGCCGAGGTAGCGCACCCGCACCCGCCCCACGCCCTGCGACAGCATCCCCAATTCGCTCGCCGCCTCGCGCGACAGGTCGATGATCCGGCTGTCCACGAACGGCCCGCGGTCATTGATCCGCACCACCAGCCGCCGCCCGTTGTCCAGGTTCGTCACCTCGACCAGACCGGGCAGAGGCAGGGTCTTGTGCGCCGCCGTCAGGGCATGCATGTCGAACCGCTCGCCGGTCGAGGTCGGCCGCCCGTTGAAGGCGTCGCCGTACCAGGACGCCATCCCGACCTCTTCGTAATCCGGCTGTTCCTTGGGCGTGTACCAGCGTCCGCGCACCTGATACGGCCGCATCGTCCCCGACACGATCGGCGCCGGGTCCTTGACCACAGGCAGGCGCGCCTCGTCGCGCGTCCCGCCCACGCTTGCGCCGCCCGCCGTCGAACAGGCGGCCAGCAGCGAGAACAGCCCCAGGATCAGGGCGCCGCGCACCCATTTTCCACACGTCATCGATCCGCCTCGTCAAGGAATACGAGAAACAGGATGATCGAAGACATTTCCGCTTTGGTTAATGACCCGTTCGCCTGCTATGGCGTCCGCCTCCGCTGCGGCGGCAAGGAAGTGTGGCCGAGTGGTTTAAGGCACTGGTCTTGAAAACCAGCGACGGTGAGAGCCGTCCGTGGGTTCGAATCCCACCGCTTCCGCCATCCGCTCTATGATTGGCAGAGGCGTTCTAGTTCACTGTATCCGTCGCGACCGCTTTGACGAAGGCGTCGAACGCTGACACTCCTGTCCGATTGAAGCCAATCGCTTGATCAAAAACTCGCAATGTCTTGTTCCAGTATTTTGCGGCTAGGATCATGTAGTCCAAGCTCGGGTCGTGATCAGCACTAGTCGGAAGTCGATGATATCGATGAAGTGGATTCTCACACGTCACTAGATTGTAGTGCCCTATGTGTTGCCACATGGAATGCGCGCACGAACTGAAGGGTGTGTAGACGTAGTTGTAAAAATCAATGCATCCCGCTTCCTCGGCCATCTGTCGAACAGACAGTCCAGACCATTTCCCTAAATCTACGTCTTGGAGAAATCTGATACGCTGCGAGTCAATCCACCTCTCCTGCACTTCAGGCATATCAGCTTCTTCAGCGGTGGGTTCGCGGTCGCCCATCTGAGCCCGCCGATGTTCTAGTTCGAGCTTAGCCTGACCAAGGCCGAATGATATGAACTTCAAGCACCTGATCGCAGGATCTAACAGCAACCAAGCCATGTTGATGTGAGCGTCCGCCATTGCGCGAAGCAAAATCGGCGCGCTGTGTCCGTTCCATAAGTCGGGAGCGTTAGCGATCTCCTTTGCCAAAGTTGCTTGTCGGGCGATCATTCCTCCAATAACTTCATGTACTTGAACTTGAGCGAAGTTGGGAGGCCACGCTGCCAAACGCTCTGCGAGCTCCCCGTCAACGGCGCGTCGATACTCAGCAAGCAACGGCCCTATGTCGATGCCCCCTTCAGCCAATGTCATCGGCAACCTCGCAGGGGGACAGGGTCATTCCGCAGTTCCAGAATTCGACAGGCCAACTCGTTTGAGAAGCCATCAGGCCATCCCGACCAAAACACTGATTCATCGTGGCCCGGATACTGGCTGCAATCCGTCTAGAGATTTCAGTATTGGGATACTGGTCGATTTTCGGAAACTGAGCGAGTGATAATTCCGGGGAAACCATTAGACGCTTTGCATCAAATGCCAGCCATAGGGCATGAGCTTGGGTCATCGTGGCTTCCCAGGAAGCGCGGTCGTGCATGCCGGCCACGACGTCGGTCAGATACTTAATGTCTCTCGCTTCAGGCTTCGCTTCTTCTGGGCTGTAAATGTTGTTCAGTGGATGGCTTGGATAGTGCGCCGCCAGCGGACGTAGAGCGGTCTTGATATCATTGCCATATTCCTCAGCTTTGCGCGTAATGAGGTCGCAAAGCTCTTCGGGAGGGATGGTGCTGAACTGGCCCGCACCGGCCCACACTACGTCGGCTCGTTCAGGGCTCGTCGATCGCAGATCTCGCGTGAACGCAGTTAGCAGCTCGACGCATTTATGAGGGCCAAAAACTTCTTGAAGTAGCGCAATCCACAACAGCTCCGGGATCATGGTGTTGACCCAAGACACCTCCCCCAAAGGCCCAAACATCTCGTTGAATGGCGTGACAAGCTTTGATCTGACACGCTTTTGGTCAGCAAGAACTCGCTTTCTAGGCGGCATCATATCTAAAGACATCCAACATTACTCATAAAAAACAGATGCGTAGATCAGATACGTATTGTCCAACATATGCAGTCGATTTGGAAAACGATAGCTGTTCATCATCGCATTCTGTGCGCCGCCGGTAACGCCGTCGTCTGACGCGGGCGGGCGCCCTCATTAACGCTTGCTATTGCCCCGCCTGACGCTAGGAACCCGGCTCCCCTCCCTGGAGCCCTGCCATGACGGCGACGAAACCGATGACGATCGGGATCGATTTCGGCACGACCAATACGGTCGTCGCCCTGACCGATGCGGACGGCCTCGCCCGGCTGGTGACCTTCGACGCGGTCGAGGGCCAGACGACCACCTTCCGCTCGGCGCTCAGCTTCCAGATCCATCAGGGCGTGGACGGCCAGCCGCCCGAGCGCGTGGTCGAGGCCGGTCCCTGGGCCATCGCCGCCTATGTCGAGGATCCGCTGGAGACCCGCTTCATCCAGTCGTTCAAGACCTTCGCGGCCAGCGCCGCCTTCACCGAGACCCGTATCGACAACCGTCGCTATGCGTTCGAGGACCTGCTGGCCGCCTTCCTGCTGCGTTTGCGTCACCATGCGGGCGACGAACTGGCGAACACCCCGCCCGCTGTCATCGTCGGGCGCCCCGTCACCTTCGCGGGCGGCAATCCTGACGAGACCCTGGCCCTGTCACGCTATCAGACGGCGTTCGAGCGGCTGGGCTTCACCGACATCCGCTATGCGCACGAGCCGGTGGGCGCCGCCTTCTATTTCGCGCGCACGCTGAAGCAGGACGCCACGGTTCTGGTCGCCGACTTCGGCGGCGGCACCAGCGACTTCTCCATCATCCGGTTCGAGCGGACGGACGACGGCCTGCGTTCGACGCCGCTGGCGCGGTCCGGCGTCGGCGTGGCGGGCGACGCCTTCGACTACCGGATCATCGACCAACTGGTCTCGCCCGAACTGGGCAAGGGCGGTCTCTACAGTTCGGTCGGCAAACAGCTGCCGATCCCCCAGCGGTATTATTCCGCCTTCGCCCGCTGGGATCAGCTGGCCCTGCTACGCGCGTCGCGCGACATGCGCGACATCCGCGCCCTGGCCCGCACCGCGCTGGAGCCCGAGAAGATCGAGCGCCTGATCGAGGTGCTGGACGACAACCATGGCCATGACCTGTACCGCGCCGTCTCAACGCTGAAGATGGCCCTGTCGGCCGACGATCAGGCGACCTTCCTGTTCCAGGCCGGCGGCGTCCATATCGAAAAGCCGGTCGCCCGCGCCGATTTCGAACGCTGGATCGCGCCTGAACTGGCCGCCATCGAAGGCGCGGTGGACGAGGCCATGGCCCTCAGCGGCCTGGGCCCCGACGCCATCGACCGGGTCTTCCTGACCGGCGGCACCTCCTTCGTGCCGGCCGTGCGCGCCATCTTCCAGACCCGTTTCGGCGCCGAGCGGATCGAGACCGGCGGCGAGTTCGAATCCATCGCCGCCGGCCTAGCCCTGATCGGCCGCGAAGCGGACCTGGACCTGTGGAGCGAAAAGGCGGTCTAGAATCCCGACCCTAGAACCCTTGCGCCCGCGCCACCCGTTCGGCGTGGAACCCGGCATCGCCCAGCAGTTCGTTCAGCACCCGCACCCGCTTCATGAACAGACCGACGTCGAACGCGTCGGTCATGCCGACGCCGCCGTGCATCTGGACCGCCTCCTGCACCGCCAGCTCGGCGACCCGCCCCGCCTTGGCCTTGGCGATAGAGGCCGCCAGCGGCGCGTCTTCGCGCCCTTCGTCGATGGCGATCTGCGCGCCGATCGTCGCCGCGCGCGCCAACTCCAGTTCCGAGAACAGATGCGCGGCCCGGTGCTGCAACGCCTGGAACTCGCCGATCAGCTTGCCGAACTGTTTTCGCGTCCGCAGATAGTCCATCGTCGTCTTGAACGCCTGATCGCCCGCGCCGGTCAGGCTGGAGGCCGCGCAGGCCCGCCCCAGGTCCAGCGCGCCGTCCAGCAGCGCCTCCCCGCCCCCGACCGCGCCGATCACGGCATCGGCGTCAACCGCCACATCAGTCAGCGTGATCCGCGCCGCATTGTGCGCATCCACCATCACCGTGCGCTCGATCTCGACGCCCGCCGTCGCCGGATCGACCAGGAACAGCGTCGTCCCCTCGTCCGCCGTCGCTGCAACGATCAGAGCGTCCGCCACATGGCCGTCCAGCACAAAGGCCTTGGCGCCGTTCAGCTTGAAGCCGTTGCCCGCCCGCTCGGCCCTCGTGGTGATCCGCGACGGCGCGTGTTTCGCGCCCTCATCCACCGCCAGCGAAAGGATCGCCTCGCCCGCCGCTATCCTGGGCAGCCAGGCCTGCTGCGCCTGCGATCCGCCGTCGATCAGCACCTTGGCCGACAGAATCGACGATCCCAGATACGGCGACGGCGTCAGGGTGCGGCCCAGGCTCTCGGCGATCACCCCGGCCTCTACGGCGCCCAGCCCCATGCCGCCCAGCGCCTCTGGGATGATGACGCCGGCGAACCCCATCTCGCCGAAGGCCCGCCACAGGTCGCGCGACACCCCGTCGGCGTCACGCTCGTCCCGCAGCTTCCTCAGATGGGCGATCGGCGCCCGTTCGTTCAGGAAGCCGTCGGCGGCGTCCTGCAACATCGTCTGTTCTTCGGTCAGGATCAGCGGCATCGTCTCACGCTCCCGGCAGTTGCAGCAGGTGTTTGGCGATGATGTTCAGTTGAACCTCGCTGGTGCCGCCCTCGATGGAATTGGCCTTGGTCCGCAGCCAGTCGCGCGCGGTCTTGCCGTCGTTCGACCGCTCGCCCTCCCATTCCAGCGCATCGGCCCCGCCCGCCGCCATCAGCAGTTCATGGCGCCGCTTGTTCAGCTCGGAGCCATAGTATTTCAGCATGGAGGCGATGGCCGGATGCGCCTGTTTGGCCTTCACCTGATCGCCGACCCGCTCCATCGCCAGACGGAAGGCGGCGGCGTCGATCTCCAGGTCCGCGATCCGGGCGCGCAGCATCGGCTCGTCCAGACGCCCAGCTTCGTCGGCGCCGATGGCGTCCAGCGCCACCTGCCCCACCGGCCGCCCGCCGCCGACCTCGCCCATCGCGCCGATCATGGTCCGCTCGTGCGCCAACAAATATTTGGCCACGTCCCAGCCTCGATTCAGCGTCCCGACCAGATTTTCCTTCTCCACCCGGACATCGTCGAAGAAGGTCTCGCAGAAGGGCGACTTGCCTGAAATCAGGGTGATCGGCCGCGTCGTCACGCCCGGTGTCTTCATGTCGAACAGCACGAAGCTGATGCCCAGATGTTTGGGCGCCTCGGGGTCCGTGCGCACGAGGCAGAAGATCCAGTCGGCCTTGTCGGCGTAGGAGGTCCAGATCTTCTGACCGTTGACGATCCAGTGGTCGCCCCGATCCTCGGCCCGCGTCTGTATGGACGCCAGATCGGATCCCGCGCCCGGCTCGGAATAGCCCTGGCACCAGCGAATCTCGCCGCGCACGATCTCGGGCAGGAAGCGCTTCTTCTGCTCTTCGGTCCCAAAGGCCAGCAGCGCCGGACCCAGCATCCAGACGCCGAAACTGGCCAGGGCCGGCTGGGCCTTGATGCGTCGCAGTTCGGAGGCCAGCACCTTGGCCTGCTCGCGGTTCAGCCCGCCGCCGCCGTATTCCGCCGGCCATTCCGGCGCCGTCCAGCCCCGCGCGCCCATCCGCTCCAGCCACAGCTTGTGCGCCGGGGTCTTGAAGGTGGGGTTTCGCCCGCCCCAGATCATCTCGTCGTCGGCCATTGGACCGCGACACTCGGCCGGGCAGTTCGCCTCCAGCCAGGCGCGCGTCTCGGCGCGGAATTGCTCCAGATCGGTCATTCCTCGTCTCCCATAGCGTGCGTCGCTGACCGGCCGAAACCGATGCGAGACATCGTTGGGAAGACCTTATCCAGGAAATCCCCGCCTTAGAAAGCGAAACCTGAATGCCGATCACCTAGCTGACGTAACGTCAAATCAGGCCGTGGCCCTTGGGCAGTTCGGCGTAACGGTGGACGCGCGTCGCCATGACCAGCCCAAAGCCGATCATCACGGTCAGCATCACCGTGCCGCCATAGGACAACAGCGGCATCGGCACGCCCACGACCGGCGCCAGCCCCATCACCATCGCCCCGTTGATCAGCACATAGAGGGCGAATGTCGCCGTCACGCCCGACGCCGCCAATCGACCGAAGTGACTGTGCGACAGCGACGCGATCCTCAGCGAGATCAGAATGATGGCGGCATAGGAGGCCAGAAGCGTGAAGGTGCCCACAAAGCCGAACTCCTCGGCGAAGGCGGCGAAGATGAAGTCGGTCTGGCGCTCGGGAAGGAACTCCAGCTGGCTTTGGCTGCCCAGGCCGAACCCGCGCCCCAAAGGCCCGCCCGACCCCATGGCGATCTTGGACTGCACGATCTGATAGCCCTTGTCCGACATGTCGGCCTCGGGGTTCAGGAAGGTCAGCACCCGGTGACGCTGATAGTCGTGCATGCCGAACATCACATAGGGCGGCACCAGCACGGCGGCGGCGATGATCAGCGGCAGGATGATCCGCCAGCTCAGCCCGGCGACGAACATGATCGCCGCCCCCGTCAAACCGATCAGCATGGCCGATCCCAGGTCCGGCTGGTGCGCGACCAGCAAGAACGGCAGGCCGATGATCCCGACCGGGAAGATCAGCTTCCAATGGAAACTCGCCTCCTTGGCCGAGGCCCCGTGATACCAGCGCGCCAAGGCCAGCACGACGCCGATCTTCATGATCTCGGATGGCTGGATGCGTGTGAACCCCAGGTCAAGCCATCGGGTGGCGCCCAAGGCTGTATAGCCCAGCGGCGTCTCCACCAGCGCCAACATGAACAGCGCCATCCCGTAGATGGGATAGGCCAGGGCGAACCAGTAGCGGATGCTGATCAGCGACAGCATCAGCATCAGCACCAGACACATGCCGAACCGGATCAGGTGCTTCATCGCCCACGGCGACCACGATCCGCCGGCCACCGAATACAGCATCAGGGCGCCGGTGCCGGACACCACGCACAGCAAGGCCGTCAGCCGCCAGTCGATCTGGCCCAGCTTGGTCGAAACGCGTTCGCGCTCACCGGGACGTGACAGGGCCGAGGCGGTCAACGGCCGGGCTCGGAAAGATAGGGTCGCGGACCGCTGGTCGCAGATGGCGCAGAGCGGCTCGGTTGGGGCGGGGCCACGACATCGGGCTCGGGCGCGGCGCCGACGACGCCGTCCTCGACGATCGCGTCGCCGGTCGGTTCGGGCGGCAGCGGCCGTTCGATCCGGGCTCGCATGTCCGGATCCTTGAGCAGCACGGTGCGCATCACCTCACGCGCACGCGGCGCGCCGGCGGTCGCCCCGCCCTTGCCCCCGTGTTCGACGATGATGGCGACCGCATATCGCGGCGCATCCACCGGAGCGAAGGCCACGAACAGGTTGTGGTCCTTCAGCGCCCAGATATTGCTCTTGCGCGAGCCGGAGCCGTAGTTCCGGACCTGGGCCGTGCCGGTCTTGCCGGCCATCTGTATGTCGCCCAGGCCCAACTGGCTCTGGCGATAGGCGGTGCCGGATCGGTCATTGGCCACGGCGATCATGCCTTGGCGCACATATTCGACGTGGGCGGGATCGAACGGCAGGTCCGGGGCCTCGGCCCCGCTGGGCTGTTCGACGCCGCCGATGGACTTGATCAGGCGCGGTTGAAGTTGCTTCTTCCCGTTCGCCAGACGCGAGGTCATGACCGCCAGCTGCAGGGCGTTCACTGTAATCGCGCCTTGCCCGATTGCGACCGAGGTCGTCTCCCCCGGATGCCAGACCGGATCGCGCGGGAAGGTTCGCGCCTTCCATTCGGTGGACGGCAACAGGCCTTTGCGCTGGTTGCCGACACCGATGTCGAACTCGTGCTCGAAGCCAAGCGCCAGCCCGGCCTTGCGGATGTTATCCACGCCCGCGCGGTTGCACATGGCGTAGAAATAGACGTCGCAGGAGTTCTTGATCGCGTCGTGCATGTTCTGGGTGCCATGCCGCCCCCAGCATCGCTGCGTTCGGTTGCCCGTCCGATACGAACCCGAGCAGAACACCGTCAGCTTCGGATCGACCCCGGCTTCCAACAGAGCCAGGGCCGTGGTCGGCTTGAAGGTCGAGCCCGGCGGGAAGGTGCCGTTCAGCGTCTTGTCCAGCAGCGGCTTGCGCTCATAGTCGGCCAGGGCGCGATAGGTCTTGCTCGGCACGCCGCCGACGAACAGGTTCGGATCGAACGATGGCGCAGACATCATGCACAGGATGTCGCCGTTGCGCACATCCATGACCACACAGGCGCCCGACTCGTCGCCAAACACTTCCAGAGCCCGGTTCTGAACGTCGGCGTCGAGCGTCAGGATGACTTCCTTGCCCGGCACGGCGGGCCGCGATCCGCCGATGTCCTCGGCCACCACGCGACCGCGCGCATCCACCTCGACCCGATTGCCGCCCGGCTCGCCGCGCAGCGACGTATCCAGAGCCTTTTCTACGCCTTGGCGGCCGATGCGGAAGCTGGGGTTGAACAACAGGGCGGGCGGCTGCTCGCCCTTGTCACGGATCGCCTTGACGTCGCGATCGGACACCTTGGCCACATAGCCAATGACGTGGGCGAACGATCCGCCGAAAGGGTAATAGCGCGCCTCGTTCATATCGACCATCACGCCGGGCAGTTCGTTGGCGTACTGATTGACCTTGGCGAACTCCTCCCAGGTCAGGTCGCTCTTGACCGGCACCGGGTTGAACTTGGAAGCCGCATTGACGTCGCGGATGATCGCGCGACGGCGCTCCAGCGTGTCGGGCAGCAGCCGTCCCAAAAGGTCCAGGGTCTGGTCCAGATCCTTGGTCTCGTCGCGCACCACCAGCACACGGAAGCTGGGGCGGTTGCCGGCGATGACGACGCCGTTGCGGTCCTTGATCAGGCCGCGCGGCGGCGGGACCATGCGGAAGTTGAACTGGTTCTGCGACGACAGGGTCGCATATTCCTGAGCCTGCACGACCTGAAGCTGGCCCAGCCGTCCAATCAGCGCGGTGATCCCCAGCGCCGTCGCCCCGCCCAGCACGAAGGTGCGCCGCAGGAAGGACCCCTGACGCTCATTCACATCGGCAAAGAAGATGGAGGGCTCGCCGCTCATCGGAACCGAATATCTCCGTCGTCGAATCGCTCAAGCATCCAGTTGGCGATCGGAAACAGCAGCAGCGTCGGCACGACCTGTCCGACCAGCGGCAGAATCGCCGGCGCGTTCGTCGCCCGCATGGTCACCACCAGATAGGCCAGAAAGAAGGCGCCCAACGTACAGGCGGCATAGGCTCCGAACCGGATCAGCCCCTCATGCCCCGCCAGCAGATTGCGTGAGAGCAGCACCGTTCCATAGACGCCCATCAAGCACAACGCCCACAGACCCAGCGGCGTATTCCAGAACAGATCGAGGAAAAGGCCGATCAAAAACAGCACCGCCGGCGCCAGCATCGACGGCCGGATCAAGGGCCAGGCGAAGGCCAGGATCATCGGAATGACCGGCTCGGGCAGATGCAGACCGAACAGCTGGAGCGGCGTTCCCAGAACGACCGTCGCGGCGAGGACGAGCAGGGCCGGATAGACGATCCACTGAAGAGGTCCGACAACGCGAACCGCGACGGGCCGTCTCACGCCGCGCCTCCCGGAGCGGGCGCCGGCGCAGGGCTGGGCGCAACCGGCGCAGGCGACGGGGTCGAAGCCGCAGGCCTCGGAGACGTCACGGCCGGACGGGCCGCAGTCGGCGCAGCGGCGGGCGCAGGCGTTGGCGCTGGCGTCGCCGCCGCAGCACGCGCCCGTTCGGCCTGAGCCTGCTGCGCCGCCGCACGACGGGCGGCGGCGTCACGGATCGCCCCGACCTCGGCCGCGCTCGGCTCCGGTGCCGTCGACAGGCCTGCGAGCGGCGGCGCATTCAAGGCGTTCGGGCTGACCAGCTGTCCAAAGCTCTGGAACAACAGCACGCGGACATAGTCGATCGCGCCGTGATCACTGAACAGCTTGACCCGCCAGGCGCCGTCCACGCCCTTGGCGGCCACCCCGACCGGCAGACCGCGAGGCAGACCGCCGCCGTCCCCTGAACTCAGGATACGGTCACCCGCCTTGATCGAACCCGATCCGCGAATGAACTCCAGACGCGGGCTGTCGCCGCCGTCTCCGGTCAGCATGGCGCGCGCATCGGTGCGCTCGATCATTACAGGGGTGCGCGACGCCACATCCGTCAGCAGCACGACACGGCTGACGCCGCCCGTCACGCCCGTCACCCGACCAACCAGTCCGTGTTCCGTCACAACGGGATTACCGATCCGCACGCCCTTGGCCGAACCGACGTCGATCAGCTTGGCGTTGGAGAAGGGACCGCGAGATTCCGAAATCGCTCGTCCCGTGGCCATGGGCACCGGCGGCTCGGTGCGCAGACCCAGCATGGCCTCATAGCGGCCGTTGATGTTCTTTTGGGCGATCGCTTCGTCGCGCCAGCCGCGCAGTTCGGCGATCTCGGCCTTCAGGCGGCGGTTCTCGCCGATGGCGAAGAAATAGCCGCCGACATAATCTCGCGCGGCCCCGGCCCAGCGCACCGGCGCGGCGAAGACCCCGCCCACTGGCCTGGCCGCCGCTTCGAAACCGCCGCGCGCCGCGCCCATGGTCGAGCCGCCCTCGGACGTGGTCCGGTCGCCAAGCAACAGGACGACCGCGCCGATGACGGCCACGACGACGACGACCGCGGCGGTCCACGCCAGCGGCACCTTGATGTTTTCAAAAGGGCCGTCGCGAAACGCCACGGGCGACCTTCCACTCAAAGGGGTTGGAATCGGCAGGACGCCCCCTGCCGCTGAGCCTGCCTATCGCAAAATCAAGGCCGGAATGGAACCGTGATCACGCAGGCCAGACAAGGATTTGCAGCCAAGCTTTCAC
The DNA here is from genome assembly GCF_001422455.1 of Brevundimonas sp. Leaf280. Classification (NCBI taxonomy): domain Bacteria; kingdom Pseudomonadati; phylum Pseudomonadota; class Alphaproteobacteria; order Caulobacterales; family Caulobacteraceae; genus Brevundimonas; species Brevundimonas sp. Leaf280. The sequence continues at coordinate 500,944 of NZ_LMNC01000002.1, forward strand.
CTGGCCGCATCGGACGGATCAGAGCGCGGAGTCGAGCACGCCCTTCATCCAGCGCGGGTGCTCCAGAACGCGGCCGCAGCCTATGGCCACGCACGACAACGGATCGTCGGCGACCGAGACCGGCAGGCCGGTGTGATCGCGGATTTCGACGTCTAGGCCGCGCAGCAGGGCGCCGCCGCCCGTCAGCATGATGCCCTTGTCGGCGATGTCGGCGGCCAGTTCCGGCGGGGTGGCTTCCAGCGCGACCTTCACGGCCTCGATAATCTGAGTGACCGGCTCGGCCAGGGCTTCCGCCGCCTGACGCTCCGAGATGCGCACCTCGCGCGGCACGCCCTGCATCAGGTCACGGCCCTTGACCTCAATCGACAGGCCTTCGCCGTCGGCCGGAATGCGGGCGGTGCCGATGTCCTTCTTGATGCGTTCGGCGGTCGTTTCGCCGATCAGCAGGTTATGGTTGCGGCGCATGTAGCTGATGATGCTGTCGTCCATCTTGTCGCCGCCCACGCGGACCGAACGCGAATAGACGATGCCCGACAGCGACAGGACGGCGACTTCAGTCGTGCCGCCGCCGATGTCGACGACCATCGAGCCGGTCGGCTCGTGGATCGGCAAGCCGGCGCCGATCGCAGCCGCCATGGGCTCGTCGATCAGGCCCACGCGGCGCGCCGAGGCGTTCAGGCAGCTGTCGTTGATCGCGCGACGCTCGACCGCCGTGGCGCCCGAGGGCACGCAGACGATGATTTTGGGGTTCACGAAGCCCTTGCGGTTATGAACCTTGCGGATGAAGTGCTTGATCATCTCTTCGGCGACTTCGAAGTCGGCGATGACGCCGTCGCGCATGGGGCGGATCGCCTCCATGTGGCCCGGCGTGCGGCCCAGCATCTGCTTGGCTTCAATCCCCACGGCGTGGACGACCTTGCGCCCACCGACGTTTCTCAGCGCCACGACCGACGGCTCGTTCAGGACGATGCCCTTGCCCTTCATGTAGATCAGGGTGTTGGCGGTGCCCAGGTCCATCGCGATGTCGTTGGAGATCGCGCCGAAAAGGGAGAAGCTCATGGGAATCGATACCGTTGTTATCTGGCAGGGCGTCTAGATGTCTCAGTCGACCTGGCGACGCCCCAACTGCCCTGACATCCCCACGCCGGACAGTTCCTGATCGTCTTCGCCACGCCTACTAGCGGCGGGTTTGCCCGTATGAAACCGGGAATACAAGCCCCGATGACAGTGTCGTCATATGGAGAGGGCTATCGAGGCACTACGCCTGTGGACACCGGCTTCAGGATGTCGGCCTGCCGTCGCGCTGCGGAACGACAGCCAAGGCGTCCGCCGCCTCCATCGTGGGATACAGCGTGTCCTCCTCTCGAGCGACCCGATGCGCCAAGGCGCCGATCAACCCCTTGGTTACAGAAGCGAAACGCTCCCGATCCGTCAGAATGCGGGCCTGCGACCACTCTTCGAAATAGTGCGCCCAAACGCCGCTCAGCGCCCCCATGTCCTCAACATAATGCTGCGCTAGGTCGCGAACCGAATGATCTTGGGACCGCATCAGGACTGGATAAAGTTCGCCGTCCTCGATCGCGAGATGCTCGGTCAGAGCCGTATTCAGCGCACGCATCAACTCGCGGGCGCGTGTCGCATCATCCGATGTTTTAAGAACGGCGGCGGTCCCGCCCAAGGCGCTGGCCAATCGTATGATCCGGCCGTGCTGCACTTTTAGAACCTCGACATCCATAGCGATGCCTCCCACAAGCCATCATGCAACCTGTGGATGAACGGAGTCTAAATAGCAAGCTAAGCAAATTCCCTCAGTCGCCGCGCGCGATCTCGCGCCGCTTGACCAGTTCACGCACCAACAGCATCAGCGCCAGCCAAGCCAGCGCCACGCCAGCCAATATGGCCGAGGTCCAGATCCCGTCGCCGCTGACCGCCGTCATGAAGGATCCGCCAAAGAAGGCGACCAGCGCGGTCTTCGGCAATACCCCCAGCGCGCACCCCGCCAGAAAGCCCGGGAACGACGCCCTCGCCGCCCCGAACGCCATGTTCACGACGATGAACGGCGCCGACGGTACGTTGCGGATCATGAAGCTGGCGTAGAAGGCGTTCTTGCCGACGAACCGCGTCAGCCGTCCGACCGTCTTGCCGCCGTGCCGCGCCAGCAGCCGCGCCGTGGGTCCGCGTCCCAGCCAATAGGTCACGCCTGCAGACACGACCGTCGCGATCCAGCTGTAGAGGAAGCCGAACCACGGTCCGAACGCCACGACGCAGGCGGCGATCAGGATGAATTGCGGTGCGCCGAAAAAGGCCGAGGCCGTAAACACCACGATGGCGGCGACAAGGCCCCAAGGTCCCTGACGGAATCCGGCCAGCCAGTCTTCCAGCCGCCCCTCGGCCTCCAGCCCCAGTTGGCTCTTGCCCACAGCGAACAGGGCGATCATCGCGCCCAGCAGCAGGGCCGTCGCCAGCACGGCGCGCCAGCGACGCGCCTCCATGTTCGACAGAAAATCGATGATCCAGCGCATCAGAGCCGCCGCTTATCATCCCATCTCGGCATTAGCGAGCATCAGCGCATTGTCCCGAGGGGCGACGCCGCGTAAACAACCCCGCCTCCCCGGCAAAAACTTCCAAAACCACGGGATAGTTCATGTCCAGCCTGCAATCTTCCGCCCTCGCCCGCGTCAAGCCCTCGGCCACCATCGCCGTCACCGCGCAGGCCCGGAAGCTTAAAGCCGAAGGCCGCGACGTGATCGGCCTGGGCGCCGGCGAGCCGGACTTCGATACGCCTGACAACATCAAACAGGCCGCGATCGACGCGATCAACCGCGGCGAGACCAAATACACCGACGCCGACGGCATGCCCGAGTTGAAGGCGGCCATCGTGGCCAAGTTCAAGCGCGAGAACGATCTCGACTATACAGCCGCCAACATCCACGTCGCGCCGGGCGGCAAGCCCGTCATCTTCAACGCCCTGGTCGCGACGCTGAATCCCGGCGACGAAGTCATCGTGCCCGCCCCCTACTGGGTCAGCTATCCTGATATGGTGCTGCTGGCCGGCGGCGAGCCTGTCACCGTGATCGGCGAGGAGAAGGACGGCTTCAAGTTGCTGCCCGCTGTGCTGGAGGCCGCGATCACGCCCCGCACCAAGTGGCTGATCCTGAACAGCCCGTCCAACCCCACCGGCGCCGCCTACACCCGCGCCGAGCTTGAAGCCTTGGCCGAGGTCCTACGTCGTCACCCCCACGTGTGGGTGCTGACAGACGACATGTACGAGCACCTCGTCTATGGCGACTTCGAATACACCACCATCGCCCAGGTGGCGCCGGACCTGATCGACCGTACACTGACGGTCAACGGCGTATCCAAGGCCTACGCCATGACCGGCTGGCGCATCGGCTACGCCGGCGGGCCCAAGCCTCTGATCGACCTGATGCGCAAGGTGGCCAGCCAGACCACGTCCAACCCATCCAGCATCAGCCAGTGGGCGGCCGTCGAGGCGCTGAACGGCCCGCAGGACTTCATCCCTGAGCGCAAGGCCGCCTTCGAAAAGCGCCGCGATCTGGTCGTGTCGATGCTCAACCAGGCGGCTGGCATCACCTGCGCCACGCCCGAGGGCGCCTTCTACGTCTATCCGTCCATCGCCGGACTGATCGGGAAGACGACGGAGACGGGCGTCGCCATCGACGGCGATTCCACCTTTGCCGCCGAACTGCTGAACGCCGAGGGCGTCGCCGTCGTCCAGGGCGAGGCTTTCGGCCTCAGCCCCTATTTCCGCATCAGCTACGCCACCTCGGACGCCGTGCTGGAAGAAGCCTGCACTCGCATCCAGCGCTTTACGGCCTCGCTGCGCTGATCGACTCAAGGCGGAGGTTCAGGCCTCCGCCCGCCGTCCGGCCCTATTTGCTGGGCTGCATATAGACCACGCGGCAATCGCCATCGATGGTGGTGTAGCGGTTGTTCGACGCGTCGACGAACGAGATCCGGCCGCCGTCGTCATATTCGACCTTGCCAGTCGAGCGTCCCTTGAAGTTCTCTACCCCATAAGTCCAGCAGGTGATGTCCGCCGGCTTGTCGCCCCAGGTGGCGTCGTTGCGCGCCCGCTTGCTGTCGGTGCAGGCGGACAGCCCACCGGTCAGGACACCGATCAGGGCAAGGGCTGCGGCGGTATAGACAAGCGCTTTCATAGGCTCAGCCTTGCACGGACGCCGTCCAAGGAAAAGGGCCGCCCCGGCGATGACGGGACGGCCCAACTTTCGACGATGGCGCTCGACCTATGGCCGGCTGGCCATGCCCAGCTTCACAGGCTTGGCGTCGTCAGCCAGAGCGCCGCGCTTGACGCCCCACAGAAGGATGATCGGCGCGCCGACATAGATCGACGAATAGGTGCCGATGATGATGCCGAACATCAGGGCGATGGAGAAGCCGAACAGGGCCTCGCCGCCGAAGATGGCCAGGGCCGCCAGCACCATGACGGCGGTCACGCCGGTGATGATGGTCCGCGACAGGGTCTCGTTCAGCGACAGGTCGATCACGTCGCGCAGCGGCATGGTCTTGTACTTGCGCAGGTTCTCGCGAAGGCGGTCGAACACGACGACGGTGTCGTTCATCGAATAGCCGATGACGGTCAGGACGGCGGCGACCATGTTCAGGCTGAACTCCAGCTTGAACAGCACGATCAGCCCGAACGTCAGGATCACGTCGTGCAGCAGGCCGACCACGGCGCCGAAACCGAACTGCGGCTCGAACCGGAACCAGATGTAGAGGAACATCAGGCCGATCGCGACGCCCAGAGCCAACAGGCCCGAGGTGAACAGCTCGCCCGACACCTTGGAGCCGACGACGCTGACGCCCGAATAGTTGACCTGACCGACCGCGCCGCTGATGGCGCCCTCGACCTGATTGACGACCTGGGTCTGATCGCGGCCTTCCGGCACCTGGAAGCGAAGAATGGCGGTCGAGCCGTCATCGACATTGGTGTCGCGGCGCGCGATGCCCTGGACCTGAACGTCGCCCAGGTTCAGGCCGTTCACGGCCTCGCGGACCCGATCCAGCTCGATCGTCTGACCCGCCGGCTTGGACACTTCCATCGAGGCGCCGCCCCGGAAGTCGATGCCCATGTTCAGGCCGGGATAGAAGCAGGAGACGATCGCCGCGATGCACAGGATCACAGACAGAACGCCGGCGAACCGCGCATATTTGACGAAGTGGAAGTTCGTCTTCTGCGGCAGCAGTTTGATGAGGGGCCATCCACGCATCGCCATCACTCCGCGATCGGCAGTTTTTTGGGCTTGGCCGTCTTGAGCCAGTAGCCGAGCAGGACCTGGGCGACCAGGACCGACGAGAAGACCGAGGTGAACACACCGATGGTCAGGGTCCAGGCGAACCCGCGAACCGGGCCCTCGCCGAACACGAACATGATGCCCGCCGCGACCAAGGTGGTCAGGTTGGCATCAATGATCGTGCCCATGGCCTTGTTGAAGCCGGCGTCCATAGAGGCGATGACGCTGCGCCCCGCACGGGCCTCGTCGCGCATCCGTTCGTAGATCAGCACGTTGGCGTCCACCGCGACCGCGAAGGTCAGGATCAGACCGGCGATGCCGGGCAAGGTCAGCGTCGCCTGGGTCAACGACATGGCCGCCACGATCAGCACGCCGTTCAGCACCAGGCCGACCACCGACACGCCGCCAAACAGCAGACCGTAGGCCAGGATCATGAACAGCACGATGATGGCGAAACCGACGGCGGTCGACAGGGCGCCTGCGGCGACCGCATCCGCACCCAGTTCGGCGGTGACGGTGCGGCGCTCCTCGACGTTCAGCGGCGCCGGCAGGGCGCCCCCGTTCAGCAAATTCACCAGCGTCGCCGCTTCCTGGATCGAGAAGTTGCCGGTGATCTGGCCCGAGCCCGAGGTAATCGCGCTCTGGATCGTCGGGGCCGAAATGACCTTGCCGTCCAGGATGATGGCGAAGGGCTTCTGAAGGTTGGCGGCGGTGGCTTCGCCGAAGCGCCGCGCGCCGGCGCCGTCGAAGCGGAAGTCGATGGCCGGGCGGCCGCTCTGGTCCGAACCGACGCCGGCACGGGTCAGGTTCTCGCCCGACACCAGCACGCGCTTCTTGACCAGATAGGGCGTGCCGTCCTCGCCTTGCAGCAGTTCGGAATCGGGCGGCACACGGCCGGCCAGGGCGTCCTGAACCGAGTTCTCGACGTCGACCATCTGGAAGGTCAGCTGCGCCGTCTGGCCAATGACTTCTTCAAGCTTGCTCGGATCGCTCTCGCCCGGCGCCTGGACCACGATCCGGTCTGCGCCCTGGCGGGTGATGGAGGGTTCGCGCGTGCCCAGGCTGTCGATCCGGCGACGCACCACCTCGATCGACTGGTCCACGGCCGTCGCGCCCATGCCGTTCAGCGCGGTGTCGGTATAGGCGAAGCGGATGCGGTTATCGCCCAGGCGGGTCGCGGTGCGCTCGGCCTGCCCACCCGGTCCGACCTGACCGCCCAGTTGCTGCAGCGCCTTGAACGCGGCATCGCCCTGGACCGGATTGGCCAGGGTGACGACCACGCCGCCGGCTTCACGCTGGAAGCCGTTGGTGGCGACGCCCGCGCCGTTCAGCGTGACCCGAACGTCTTCGATCAGATTGGTGACACGCTTTTCGCGCATCGCCGGCACATCGACTTCCAGCAGCAGATACGAACCGCCCTGAAGGTCCAGCCCCAGGTTCAGCTTGTTCTTGGGCATGAAGCCGGGCAGCGCCTCGCGTTGCTGATCCGACAACAGGTTAGGGAACGCCAGCAGACAGCCGAGAACGGCCGCGACGACGACGAGAATGACTTTCCAGCGCGACAGCTGAATCATGAGGGCGGTCCAGGTATCGGCGGATACGCGAGCGTATCAGGCCTTGGAATCGTTGGCGGCGATGGCGGTGCGGTTGCGCACCTCGGCGATCATGGCCTTGACCACGCGCACATTGACGCTGGGCGCGATCTCGACGTTGACCTCGGCCTCTTCGACGCGGGTGACCTTGCCGATCATGCCGCTGCCCAGGACGACCGTGTCGCCACGCTTGACGGCGGCGATGGCGGTCGCGTGTTCCTTGGCGCGCTTCTGCTGCGGACGGATCAGCAGGAAGTAAAACAGGATAAAAATACCGATGATGGGCGCAAACCCGATCAACTGCGCCGTCAAGCCGCCTTCAGCGCCCATGGGTCGTCTCCGAACATAGAAGGGTAGCCCTCGTCGGAGCCCCCATTAAAACGAGGCGCGGAACCTAGGGCCGCGCCTCGCAGATTGCAACGCGGCGAAAGCGCTACCTGGGCAACACTGTCAAAGGATCGACGGCGACCGGATCGTCGCCGCGCATCTGACGGGTCTCGAAGTGGATCGAGGGGCGTCCGTCGCCGGCCGTCAGACCCACGGTGCCGATCTGCTGGCCCGCGCGAACGTCGTCGCCATCCTTGACCATCGCCGAACCCAGATGGCTATAGACCGTGCGCCAGCCGTTGGCGTGCACGATCAGCACCGTCAGCCCCTGCCCCACCAGATCGCTGCCGACATAGGCCACGCGCCCTGCCGCAGAGGCGCTGACCGTCGCGCCGGCCGAGGCCCCGATGTTGACGCCGTTGTTGCGCTCGCCCATGCCGACCGGGCCGAAACGCCGCACGATGTCGCCGCGCACGGGCCACAGCAGGTTCGGCTGACCGGCAGCGGCGTCGGCGGCGTTGGCCTGTTCGACAGGGCGCGTCTGGACCGGCAGAGCCGCATTGCCCGAGGGCGGCGGCGGGGGCGGCGGCACGGCGCCGTTGTTGGGCACCAACACGCCGACGGGCGAGGCGCCGGTCGCGTAGGGATCGCGGCCGGTATCCACCGCCGCTTCAGGCAGGATGATTCGCTGGCCCGTCGTTATCGCCCCGCGCGGCCCCAGGCCGTTCAGGTCGATCAAAGTCTGCACCGGCGTCTGGAACCGCCGCCCGACGCCCGAGATCGTGTCGCCCGGTTGGATCACATAGGCCGCGCCCGGCCGCACGGGGGCCGACGACGATGGATAGGATGGCGGCGTATAGGCGGGCGGCTGCGACGCCGGAGGCTGATAGGTCGGTTGGCTCGGACCGACATTGACCGTCGGCGGCAAGGCTCCGCCGTCCACCTGACCGATCGGCGCCGTCGCGGGCGGCGGCGATTCATAGGGGGCCGGTCGATAGGGCTGGTTCGAATTCTGGCCGGCGTTCGGATAGGTCGGCTGCTGCGGATAGGCGCCCTGCCCCGGACCATAGGCCGGCGCCGGGTTCGCATGCGTCGAATAGCGCGGCTCCGAAGGATAGCTGATGCAGGCCGCCGTGCTCAACGCCGCCCCCGCGACCAGAGCCGCTCTCATCCAGCCCGAAATCATCGCCACCGGCTGCTCCCATTCGTGGTTAAACTCGCCCGCCCGGTGTGCCCGCTCGCGCCCCATAAGCCAACCCCGCAAACCGCACGGAATTGGGGCGAGTGAGGTCGTAAGGGGTGACTCGTGAATCGTGAATGGCGTTCGCACACTCGGAATCACGACTCACGAGTCACCATTTACGCCCCTAACCTTCCTTCGCCGTCCCCTCGACCAGTGGAACGAAACGCACTTCCGTCAGGCTTTCGCGGTGGAAGGATCCGTCGCCCTGTCCGACGTAGCGATGCAGCATCTGCACCGACGTGCGTCCCACAGGCGCGACCAGCACCCCGTTTGGCTTCAGCTGTTTCAGCAGTTCGGTCGGCTCGGTCGGCGAGGCGGCGGTGACCATGATCCGGTCGAACGGCGCCTGTTCGGCCCAGCCCAGGCCGCCGTCGCCGTGCTTGGTGATGACGTTCTCGATCTTCAGCACCCGCAGTCGGGCTTCCGCCTCGACCAGAAGGCTGCGATACCGCTCCACCGAATAGACATAGCGCGCAAGCCGGCTCAGCACCGCGCACTGATATCCGCTGCCTGTGCCGATCTCCAAAACCCGGTGCCGCGCCTGCACCTCCAGCGCCTGGGTCATCAGGCCGACGATATAGGGCTGGCTGATCGTCTGGGCGCAGTCGATCGGCAGGGCCTGATCCTCCCACGCCTGATCCAGAAATTTCTCGTGGACGAAGACCGCCCGGTCGATGCTCTCCATCGCCTTCAGCACGCGCGGGTCCGTGACCCCCTGCTGCCGCAGCGACAGGATCAGCCGCCCGGCCCGGTCGTCGTGCAGATTCATGCGGCGGTCGCCACGCTCTTTGGCGGCGCCCCGCCCAGCACCTTCTTCAGGTCATGCACGCTGGTCATGTGCGTCAGGTCGATATGCAGCGGTGTGACCGAGATCCGCCCCTCCTCGATGGCCCGCAGGTCCGTGCCCTCGGCATGTTCCTGCTTTTGTCCTCGGAAACTCATCCAGTAATAGTCCCGTCCGCGCAGGTCGGTGCGCCGCACCGCGTGCATCTCGCCGACGTTGCGGAAGCCCTGGGTCGTCACCTCGACCTGATCGACCGCTTCGGGCGGACGGTTGGGGAAGTTCAGGTTCATCACCACGCCCGGCGCCCATTTCTGGTCCAGCAGGCGGCTGATGATTGCCGGCGCGAACGCCTCGGCCGTCTCCCAATGCGCCACGACCTCGTCGTGGAACCGCTCCAGGCTTTGGCTCAGGGCGATGGAGCGGATGCCGAACGCCATCCCTTGCAGCGCGCCCGCCACCGTGCCGGAATAGCTGACGTCCTCGCCGATGTTGTGCCCGCGATTGACGCCCGACAGCACCAGATCGGGCTTCTCCGGCATCAGGTCATTGACCGCCAGCACGACACAGTCGGTCGGCGTGCCCGTCACCGCGAACCGCTTCTCGCCCAGGTTCAGCACCCGCAGCGGTTCGGTCAGGGTGATCCCCCGCCCCTTGCCCGACTGCTCGACGGCGGGCGCGCACACCCACACGTCGTCGCTCAGCGTGCGCGCAATCCGCTCAAGGCACTCCAGGCCTTCCGCCTCGATCCCGTCGTCATTGGTCAGAAGAATACGCATCAGCCGCCCACGACCTGCAGACCGCCCATATAGGGCTGCAACACCGCCGGCACGGCGATCCGCCCGTCGTCCTGCTGATAGTTTTCCATGATCGCCACCAGCGTCCGGCCGACCGCCAGGCCCGAGCCGTTCAGCGTATGGACGAACTCCGTCTTCTTCTCGCCGGCGCGCTTGAACCGCGCATCCATGCGCCGCGCCTGGAAGTCCCCGCAGTTCGAGCAGCTGCTGATCTCGCGATAGGTCCCCTGGCTGGGCAGCCAGACCTCCAGGTCGAAGGTCTTCTGCGCCGAAAAGCCCATGTCGCCCTTGCACAGCAGCATCCGCCGGAACGGCAGCTCTAGCGCCTTCAGCACCGCCTCGGCGCAGGCCGTCATCCGCTCATGCTCGGCGTCGCTGTCCTCCGGCCGCGCGATCGACACCATCTCGACCTTGGAGAACTGGTGCTGGCGAATCAGCCCGCGCGTATCGCGCCCCGCCGACCCGGCCTCAGCCCGGAAGCACGGCGTCAATGCCGTCATCCGCATCGGCGTCGCCAGTTCGTCCTCGGACAAGATGGTTTCGCGCACGAGATTGGTCAGGGAGACCTCGGCTGTGGGGATGAGGAAGTGGCGCTTAGCAATCATGCGAGGCCGCAAAGCTTTAGCTAAATCCCCTGCCGTCCCTTCTCCATCAGCCAGATGAAAACGGACGCCGCCTTCGTCTGGATGGGACACCATCAAGCTGTCTGCGTTGACGAGAAAATCGTCGGTCAAAAGCGAAAAATCAGCTTCGCCTGTTTCGCTCCAACGACGATGGAAATCGCCCTCAATTAAACTCGACGCGAAGAACAGGTCATTCTCGAACTTGGGCAACTGCCCTGTGCCGAACATCGCCTCATCGCGCACCAGATATGGCGGGTTCACCTCCAGATAGCCGTGCTGGTCCGTCTGCATATCCAGCATGAACTGGCCCACGGCCCGTTCCAGCCGCGCCAGTTGCCCCTTCAGCACCGAGAATCGCGCGCCCGACATCTTCGCCGCCGCCTCGAAGTCCAGCATGCCCAGGGCCTCGCCCAGGTCGGCGTGGTCCTTGGCAGGACCGGTGCGACGCGGCTCGCCCCAGGTCGAGACCTCGACATTGCCCGCCTCGTCCTCGCCGTCCGGCACATCCTCGGCCGCCAGGTTCTTCTGCGCCGCCAGCAGGTCGCGCAGCTCCTTGCCGACGCGCGCCTCAACCTCGGCCGCCGCCGCGATATCGCCTTTAAGCGCCTCGACCTCGGCCTTGAGGCGATCCGCCTCTGCCATGTCCTTGCGCCCCATGGCGGCGCCGATCAGCTTGGAGGCGGCATTGCGCTTGGCCAAGGCGTCCTGCCCCGTCGTCTGGGCGTGACGCAGTTTGGCATCCAGCTCTCGGATATCGTCCACCACCTTCTGTGCATCATCCACCCCGCGCGACGACCAGCCCGCCACGTAAACCTGGGGGTTCTCGCGAATGGCTCTGATGTCGTGCATGGTCTGAAACTTCGGCTGGGCGGGAGAAGCCGAACGCTCTACCCGCCCACGCGGAATCGGGCAACGCGAGAAGCTTAATGTCTCCTCCCCATGCAATGGGGAGGGGGACCGCAAAGCGGTGGAGGGGTTCTTGACGTCTCACAAACGCCTGCGATGCGCTGAAGAGCCCCTCCGTCACGGCGCGAAGGCGCGCCGCGCCACCTCCCAATGAATGGGGAGGAGACGATGCTCAGCCATCGCAATGCCGCTGGTCCGTTGTCAGCGAATCCAATCGCTTGCCGAAATATCTGCCCCGTCTCCCATCCCGGGGGTCAAACGGCCCCATAATACCCCCGTCTCGTCGCATGGAGGGCTCGCCTGGCCTGCGACCTTGCGGCGGCGGGAGCGGAGGGAACGGGGGCGATGGTGAAATCCCATCGCGGCGCCGGGGCTGATCGGTCGGGGAATCGCCCCGGCGTCCGCAGTCGCGTCGCAGGGTCGAGGGGGATACTCGGCCGCACCGGGGATCGGGGATCGCTGCTCCGACCCGCCCG